>CAYOVE010000054.1:0-16664 GCA_964407295.1 uncultured Occallatibacter sp. | reverse complement strand
GCAGTCCCAGCGAGCGCCGCGCCGCGCTCACGCGCGAGCGGTCGTAAGCGCGATCCAGGTCCTCATGCGTGACGACCACATCGTCGACTGCAGTGGCATGATCCGGACCGGTTTTTGGGCTGGCATTCAACGGCCTGGCATTCCTCGGTATCGATCGGTGCGGAATTCTAGCTTTGCCTGAACATTTGCAGAACGGGCCAACGCGAACGACGTGCACGCCCCATCTGCTCCGCCCTGGAAAATTCGGGCCGCGCGCGACCGGCACAATGCGGCATTCGCTTGAGAGGCAGCGAACACCCCTCAACTCCAGTATCCCACAGATTGTTAATTATGGTTAAGTCAATTTTTTATTTTCGATTACTATCGATTTTGGCAGCCGGCTTTTTTTCGCGGCTAATCTTCTCTTCTCTCTTCTCTATTCCCTGTTCTCTAATCCCTATTCCCTGTCTTTCCGTAACCAGACGGCCTCGGCGGCCGGACGCCCCAGGATCGTGTTTCCCGTAGGCAGACCAATCAAAACGGTTTGGTCGTAGTTCTGGCTCATCACGCGCAGGCTCTTGCCCGGTCCGATGCCGGAGGCGTGCAGGAACTCGAGCAGCTTGGGATCGCGCTCCTGGAGGCTGATGACGGTATAGCGCTTGCCGGCGACAGCCTGCGAGAGCTGCATCTCACCCCTCTTTTTCCTTTCGGCCGGATTGAGCGGAAGAACGGAGTTCCCGTGCGGGCAGGCGCCGCCTTCGCCCAGCTTCTCTTTGAGCTTGGCCTCGAAGGCCGGAGAAACGGCGTGCTCCAACCGCTCCGCCTCCTCGTGAATCTCGTGCCACTCCATGCCGAAGACCTCGCTCAGCATGCGCTCGATCAGGTGGTGGCGCAGCGCCGTATGGTAAGCCACTTCGCGGCCCGCCGCGGTCAGGCGCACAATGCCGTCGTCACCCACCTTCACGCATCCATCGCGCTTCAGCCGCTTGAGCGCCATGGTCACCGCGGGCGCGGAGACTTCAAGCCAATGCGCCAGCATCGCGGGAATCACCTGGCGGCCTTCGGCCTCAGCTTCAAGAATCGCCTTGAGGTAGTTCTCTTTCGAAACGTGGATCGAATCTTTCATGGCTTAACTGGAGTTCAGTTTAACCGGTAGCAATCCATGAGCAGCGATCGTTTGCCGGCGTTAGGTGAACGGTGTGCGGCGTAAGAAGAACGGTGAGTCGGGGGCCGTGCAGCGTTGGCGGGAACGAATAGCTGAGAATAATAAAGAACAAAAGTAAAAGAATGAGCAAGTTGAGGAGCAAGCGCGGGCGGGCTGGAGATGCCGCAGTTTCGATGGATGGGAAAAGGTAACCGGTTTCGACGTCACCGAAGAGAAGTTGACGCCGGAGGCCAGGCCGTTGAAGATTCATCCAGCACTTCCCCCAAATCAGGGCCGCGACTTAGCCGATCTGTATATCCAACGACAAGAGAGGACTCTATGAATAACTTGCTGTTAAAGGTGTATATCCAACTCCAGAATTTGGGGAAAAGCGAACAAGGTCAGGATCTGGTCGAATATGCTTTGCTGTGCTCTTTGATTGCGCTTGCGTGCATTAGTGGCGTAAAGCCTGTTGCGCAGGCCGTCAATACCGTGTTCAGCAACGTCAGCAACTCACTGGCATAGCTCCCGCACCGAAATGAATCACGAATTGCTGACCGGGTTGGGCGCAGTCCCCTGTGCTCAACCTTTACTTTTCTCTATTCTCCGCATGCGCTGTCGCGCCGTCCCTGCGGGACTCTGGATTCATGCAAATTTTCGGGTTCCCCACGCTTAAGCGCGGCACTAGCGAACATTGCGCCTGCAGTGCGGGGACGGAGCGGATTGGCCTGGGTTTGCGATCTCCCACCCTGAACGCTGACGACGCGTTTAGGATGGGGCGCCCCATTCGTCGTGCTGGATGGAGATCGCGAAGAACCACCGCGGATCCTCCTCTCGCTTTGGCGGGATCAGTGTGACATGAGTTTAATTTCTACGAAATCAAACTCATGTCACTTCACGCGCACGGTGGGCTCGACCGAGAGGCCGGGTCGTAGCTGGTGGTTAGGGTCCTCGTGGGCCAGATCGGTGAAGTCGATGCGCACCGGCAGGCGCTGCACGACTTTGACGTAGTTGCCGGTGGCGTTCTCCGGCGGGAAGAGCGAAAGCACCGAGCCGGTGGCTCCGCCGATCTGCGTGACGCGGCCGCTATAGTCCTTGCCGGTTGCGTCGGCATGGATTTTGACTTGCTGGCCGGCTTCCATGTGCTTGAGCTGCGTTTCTTTGAAGTTGGCGGTGATCCAGATGTCCTGAAGCGAGACCAGCGTGAGAAGGTTCTGGCCGGGGGCGATGTTCTGGTCGACTTCGACGCTCTTGCGGGTGATGATGCCGTCGGCGGGAGCGACGATTTTGCAGTAACTCAAGTTGAGCTTGGCCTGATCGAGCTGCGCCTGAGCCTGCTGGACCTGGGCCTCGGCCTGCTTGGCGCGAGCATCCTGCGCGGCAACCTGCTGCGGGCCGGTCTCGGCGGATTTCAGTTGCGCCTGGGCCTGCAACTCCCGGTCGTGGGCAACACGCACACCGTCCGCGGCGGCCTGCTCATTAGCGAGGGCGTCGGCGAGCTGAGCTTTGGCGGCATCGGCGGCGGCAACGGCGGCGTCAAACTGCTGCTTGCTGATCACATCTTTCGCGACCAGCGGCCTATAGCGCTCCAGATCGGCCTGCGCCTTGGTGTTGTTGGCCGCAGCCTGCGCCACCATGGCATGCGCGGCCTCAAGCTGCTTCTCCGCCTGCGCCACTGCTGCCTGGGTTCCGCTCACATCGTAGCCAGCCGAGTTCAGATTCGATCCCGTATTCACCGTGGTGATGGGCACATTGACATTGGCTGCCGCGGCGTTCGCTTTGGCGCTGGCCAAAGCGGCCTCAGCGTTCTCCACGGCAACCTGATAGTCGCTCGGGTCAAGCTCAACGATGGGGTCGCCCGCTTTCACGGTCTGGTTCTCTTCCACGTCCACCTTGAGAACCTGGCCGCCAACGCGCGCGCTCACCTGGATGAGGTGGCCGTTGACCTGCGCATCGTCGGTATCCTCGCTGAAGGTGGAGTGCCACCAGATGGCAAGGGCGATGATTGCCACCACCACGATGCCGACAATGATGAGGCCCCTGCGGCGGGACCGCGGCGCTTCAATCTCAGTTTCCGCAGTCGACTGATTCGGTTCAGCGGGTGTTGCGGTTGGGGTAGGGGTTGGGTCGGGCACGTTCACTTCCCTCCTAAATACTTCTGGTAGTTCTGGCCGTCTCCGAGCGCGCGTGCCAGGCTGAGCTTGGCCACGTTATCGCGGTAGAGGCTGACGACATATTGACTATCGGCCTGGGCGACGGATTGCTGCGCCTGGCTTACGGCGAGGTTATCGCTGACGCCGTTGGCGTAGCGCTCCTGCGCCTCCTTGAGAGCTTCGCCGGCGAGGTCCACGCTGGAACGCGCCACTTCAACTTGCTGCTGCGCCGATGCAATGTCGAGCAGCGCATCGCGAACGTCAGCTTCAACCTGTGCGTTCTTGTCGCTCAACTCGGCCTTTGCGGTATCGAGTTGAGCCTGCGCCTGCTGGGCCTTCCCGCGCAGGGCGAACTCGTCGAAGATGGGCACGGTCAAGGAGCCGGTCGCATCCACAGTACCGTGCGAGTGGGCCAGTGTAGTGCCGATGTCGCCATAGTCGGCAGCGGCCGCGACGACGGGTAAACGCGCGGCGGTTGCGGCTTTGCGCTGGTCAGTCGCGGCCGCGGTTTCTTCAACCAGCGCAGCCAGGTCCTTGCGGTTTGTCTTGGCCTGCTGGATGAGCGCATTCGCATCGAGTTGATCGAACGGCGCGTAGGGCGCTGTGTCAGTCAAGTTGAAGCTCTGAGCGAGAGGAAGACCGATGGTCCGCGCGAGGGCGAGCTTGTCTTTTTCGAGCGAGTCTTGCGCGGCGATCAACTGCTGTTCGAGAGATTGATAATCGACGCGCGCGCGCAGCTCATCGAGGAGGGGCGCCGTGCCGGCCTGGTGATTGTCGACCGCCTGATCGAGCGAGACTTTTGCGGTTGCCACCTGCGCCTGGACGCTCGAGACGTTTGTCTGGTCAGCGAGGACAAGCAGGTATGCATTGCCGACGGTCAGCACGACCATGTCGCGCGCGTCTTCAGCCGATAACTGCGCAGCGGCAAAGTTGTGCCGGGCGGCGAGATAGTTGTGCAGCGACTGAAGGTCGACTACGGACCAGCTGAGCGAGGCGCGAACGTCGGTGTATCCGAACGGCCCGATGATCTTGGGGAAGCCAGGGATGCGAAGGCCTTCGGCGGGCAGATCGACTTGCGACGCGGTTTCCTTGGCGGCGAAGTCGATGCCCGGAAGCAGTGACTGCAACTGGCTCAAACGCGCGGCGCGGGCACCGGCCGTTTGCGTGGCGCTGAGGATCATTCCCAGATTTGTCTTCAGCCCGCGCTGGATGGCGTCGTCGAGCGAGAGATCGACGGTCTGCGCCGATGCTTCGCCCTTGCTCACGCTGCCCTGAAAATCCGTCGTCGTTGGCGGCGAAGGTAGAGTCGGCGCCGGAATAACTGACGACTGTGCGAGCGCGCCCGTGCCTGAAAGACAAGCGCCCAAACCGAGGGCCACGGCGCAGAAACGAATTTGGGCTTTGATGGATTTCTTTGGCAATTTGAACCTTGCGGTTGAACGGCGAATGGCTGCGCCCGAAAATGACTGTCCTACAACAAATGGATGCGGCTGAAGGGCAGCGCGGTTCTTAAATGTAGTGTATCGAATGCGGGCTTTGGGTGGCGTGCTCGCGGGTGAGTTGGGACGGTTTCACGGCGAGCGAGGTGGCCAGCCAGTTTCAATAGGTCCCGGGCTGGCGATAGGGTGAGCCGGCGGCGTAGCGACGCTCTTCGCCCCGCGGGTCGCTTTCTACCTTCGGCGTGCGGTCCCAGATCATCGTGTTGCGCGCTTCGAGATCGTAGGACGGCCAGAGCGGAAGGCCGGAATGATTTGGATCGCCAGTTGCAGCGTAGTGAATCAACATTCCGGACATGGCGTCGGCGAGTGGCTGCGCGGCTGCCAGGTCTTCGGGCGAGGAACCGACTTGTCCGGGTGCGGCTGCGAGATTGTCGAACATGAAGGGAATGTCGATGGTGTGCACGGCGCGCGTGCCGGGAGCGTCGCGATGCCAGTTCATCTGATAGACCCAGGTGTGAGCCTGGCTGACGGGATCGGCGGCGCGGCGCTCAGCCTCAAGCACCTGGCCGGGCCACGCCCGGAAGGCAGTGGCGGCCGCGATGACGACATCGATGGGAGATTTATCGGGATAGATGGTGCGGTATTTGGCGATGACTTCTTCAGCGGAGTAAGGGCCGAGATAAATGGCGATGGCATTACGGAGCGCGGCAGGCGCATCGTCCCAGGTAAGCGTGCCGCTAACGGGAACGGAGGTTTCGTCGTGCGTGTTACCGAGGATCATGGGCACTGCGGTAGAGAGCGGGGGCGCGTCGGGGGTGAAGGGATCGCGCGAAAGAACAACACCATCGACGACGGGGAGCCAGTCAGAGCTTGTTGCCGCGGCTGCGGCCTGGATTCTGTCCCAGGACATGCTTTTGAGATCGGCGAGATTCGCCTGCGTAATGGCAAGTTTGCTGAGCATGACGTCTGTGCGTTTGGAGGCAATCTCGACGGAAGCGCCCTTGACTTGCTGGCCGCTCATCGTCATGACGCGATGGAAGAGACCGTGAGCAGAGGGCATGGCCATGAGCGTGGCGCACTTCGCTCCCCCACCCGATTGACCAAAGATCAAAACCCTGGACGGGTCGCCGCCGAACTCGGTGATATTCTCGCGCACCCAATTAAGGGCGAGCACCAGGTCGAGCATGCCGGCGTTGCCGGAGTCGGGATATTGCTTGGGGTCGACGGCGCCGAGATAAAGAAAGCCGAAGGCGTTGAGCCGATGATTGACGGTGACTACGACGACATCGCCGCGTTGGCATAAACGCTTGCCGTCGTATAGAAGGCTGTTGACGGAGCCGTTGTTGTACGCGCCGCCATGAAAGTAGATCAGCACCGGACGCTTGCGGTGGTCGCGCAAGGCGGGAGTGAAGACGTTGAGGTGAAGGCAGTCCTCGCTTTGCACGCCACTTTCGGGGGCAATGCGCGGGGGCGCGCCCGCAGTTGCGGCACCCGCCGAACCAAGACTTGGCGCGGAGCCGACGGCTTCAAGGCCGCGTAGCGCGGTAAGCTGCGGAGCGCGCGTAGTGAAGGCGTCGCAAGCTTTGACGCCTGTCCAGGGATTGGGCGGGAGGGGCGCTTGAAAGCGGACCGGCGAAGTGTCTGCGCCGTAAGGAACACTGCGGAAGACTTTAATGCCGTCTTCAAGAGTGCCGCTGATGAGGCCGTAGCGCGTTTTGGCAATCGGCGTGGAATTCGCCGCGACCGTCTGCGGTGTGAGTTGACCGGCCAGGGCAAACAGGCGGCGACCGGCTGCCGCAGCGGCGACCGCGACTCCGGCGGAACGCAAGACTGTGCGGCGATTGATGGGATTCATGGGCCGGCCCCCACAGGGCAGATTCGGCATCGCCGAAGTGGTCAGACCATTTTAATCATGCCGCGTGCGGAAGCGTACGGCTGAGGGGCAATATGGCCGGTCCGCTCTCGGCGCTTTTCTTCTCTGTTTAACGTCGCGGAGGGGCCTGGTCTTGTATGGATGGGATTGCGGGGCTCGCGGACCCTACGCGGAGCCTTGCCTTTGCATTGCCCAAGCTGGGACGCAAGATGGGGGTCGAAGGCCGCGAAGCGCAGCCGGGCTGTCAAGGCGTGGCGGAACGCGATAGACTTCAGAACACAGCGAATTGGATGGAAAATGGCCAGAAGTACATCAAAACTCAAGCTTTTCAACGGGCGGGACCACTCCTGGATGCAGTTCAATCGGCGTGTCCTGGAGGAGGCGGAAGACGCGGCCAACCCGTTGCTGGAGCGCGTGAAGTTTCTGGCCATCACGGGGTCGAATCTGGACGAATACGTTGAGGTTCGGCAGGCCGGCCTGATGCAGCGCATTGAAGACGGCTATCGCGAACCCGGATACGACGGCCTGCGGCCCGACGAGTCGCTTGAGGTTCTGACCACCGAGATTCACGGCTTCGTGGCCGCGCAATACCACTGCTGGAACAAGCGGCTCTTGCCGGAGTTGCGCAAGCAGAAAATCCGTCTGCTCGCGTGGGACGAGCTCAGCGAACACGCGCGGGAATTCGCGCACGGATACTTCCAGCGCGAAGTCGATCCGTTGCTAACGCCGATCTCGATCGACCCTGCGCATCCGTTTCCTCGCGTGCTGAACAAGGCGCTGTGCCTGGCGCTGCTGCTGCGCGCCAAGCGGCGCAGCTCCGGCCCGCAAGTGCTGGGAGTGGTAACGGTGCCGCGCGCGCTGCCGCGCTTTGTCCGCCTGCCCTGCGACCATGACCACCACGACTATCTGCTGTTGCAGGACCTGATCGAGCAGCATCTTGCCGGCATGTATCGCGGCTACGAAGTGCTGGCATCGGCGGCCTTCCGGGTGACGCGTAATTCAAACCTGTACTTCGAGGAGGAAGAGGCGCGGTCGCTACTGGAATCGATCCGCGTGGAACTGCACAATCGCCGCAAAGGCGACGCCGTAAGACTGGAGATTGAAAGCACAGCTCACCCAGAGATCGTGGAGCGGCTGCGGGTGAACTTTGAGCTGGAAGAGGACCAGGTGTTTCGCTGCGAGGGGCCGGTGAATCTCTCGCGCCTGATGTTCTTTTATGGCGATGTGCAACGGCCCGACCTGAAGTTTCAGCCATTCACGCCCAAGCCGCTGCTGCTGAGCCGCAAATCAACCGGGCTCTTCGACGAGCTGCGCCATCACGATATTCTGCTGCATCATCCTTACGATGCTTACGATCCGGTGGTCGACTTCATCCAACAGGGCGCACAGGACCCAGCCGTGGTGACGATGAAGCAGACGCTCTACCGCACCAGCCACGATTCGCCGATGTTCCAGGCGCTGACCGAGGCCGGCGCCAGCAAGGAAGCCACGGTGGTTGTGGAGCTGATGGCGCGGTTCGACGAGGCCTCGAACATTCGCTGGGCGCGCAGCATGGAAGACGCGGGCGTACAGGTTTTTCACGGCGTTGTGGGGCTGAAGACGCATTGCAAGCTGGCCATGCTGGTGCGCCACGACGAGGACGGCGTGACGCGCCGCTACTGCCACCTGGGCACGGGCAACTATAACCCCGACACCGCGCGCTTTTATACCGACCTGAGCCTTCTGACCAGCGACCCGCAGATTGGCGAGCGCGTGCACATGGTGTTCAACTACCTGACGGCTCACGCCGAGGTGGACGACTACAGCCCGCTGCTGGTGGCGCCGCTGACAATGGCGGAAAGTTTTCTGCGCCTGATCCGTCGCGAGCAGGAGCACGCGCAAGCGGGGCGGCCGGCGCACATTGTGGCCAAGATGAATGCCCTGCTCGAGCCCTCGATCATTCAGGCGCTCTATCAAGCGTCACAAGCGGGAGTAGAGATCGATTTGATCATCCGCGGGCTGTGCATTCTTCGGCCTGGAGTGAAAGGGCTGTCAGAGAGGATTCGCGTGCGGTCGATTGTCGGCCGATTCCTGGAGCACTCGCGCATTTATCACTTTGCCAACGGCGGCAGCGACGAAATCTACATCGGATCGGCCGATTGGATGCCGCGCAATTTGTTCGAACGCTGTGAAGTGGTCTTCCCGGTCCGCGATCCGGCGGCTCTGGCGCGCATACACGACGAGATTCTACCGGCCTATTTAGCGGACACGGTGAAAGCCCGGATTCAGCAGTCAGACGGCATTTACGCGCGAGCCAGCAAGCTGATGAAGGACGCTCAGCCCTTCTCGTCCCAGGAATTCCTGATGCAGCTGGCGGAGGGAAAGACGGATTTAGACGCGATGCCGTCGTCCGCGGGCAAGCCCGGTGCGAAGACGGCGGACTAATCTGTCGGCCTACGGCTCCGATCGCTCGGCGATGACGTGGATCCCGCTCTGTGTATATTGAAATTCCAAAGTCCAGTCGCCTTGCGCAGACGCGGGTTTGAATTTCCAATGGCCGGCCGCTTCGAGCGACTTGCCGGCAAAATACTTGCTCGGACTCGGTGGCTCAAGTGTGGCGCCGGTGACGAGGCCGCCTGCATCGACCGAAACTCGCACCGATACCTTGACGGTTCCTGAGATGGTCTTCAAAGCGCTGGGCGCAATGTCGGGCAGAATCTGGTTCACGATTGCCGGGTTGATGGCTGAGGCGACAGGCGCGGGACTGCTTGCTGCATCAGGCGGTGCTTCGGTCTGGGGCGGCGCGGCAGCCGGGACTCGCGCTGGGGCCGTGACGGGCGCTTGAGCCTGAGGAGCATTTGACGTTCCATCCGGTAAAGTTGACGGAGCTGACGTTTCCTCCGGAACTTCTGCCGAGGTTTCGACCGGGTTTTGTTGCGTGGCCGGAGACGGCGTCGGAGCTTGAGCCGGAGTTGCAACAGGCACGGTCTGAGCTTGCGGAGCGGGCGTTGACGGCTGCTCACGATGCGAGAGGGCTATCCAGGTTCCGATCGCCACAATCAGCACAGCCGCGACAGCGAGCAGCATTGCGACGCGATGTTTCGCAGGCGATGCTTTGGCCGCCTTCGCTTCCGGCTCAGGAGACACTTTTGCCGGATCAAGACGCGCGGTGATTTCACTGATCGTGATGCGACGGGCAGGATCGGAGCGCAGGCACTTCCGCGCGAAGGACGCGAAAGGCTCAGGCATCGACTGGGGCACGGTTGGGTCGGCGGCTTTAGCGCGATTCCAAACCGGCGGGTATTTGGTAAGGACTTCGACAAGTGTGGCGCCAAGAGACCAAATATCCGAGGCAGGAACAATCACCCCGTTTTCAGTCTCCGGAGCATCGCATACGGTTCGCGTCGGCCTGGATATGACGGCTGCGCCCACAGGGCAAACGCCATAAGTGGTCAGCTTGAGGCTGTCGCCGGCGGCCATGATGTTGGAGGGGTTGAGACGGCCGTGGACGAGGCCCTTGGCGTGCAAATAAGTGAGCGCGGCCAGGGCCGGGCCGAGCATTTCGCGAGTCTCGTCGGGCGAGAGCGGCCGATCCTTGAGAATCTCCGCGAGAACTTCGTCGGCATACTCCGTCACAACGTAGTGGCAGGGAACGCCGTCGATTTCGCAGCGGCCGTGCGTAAAGACCTTCATCAGATTCGGATGGGAAAGGGTGGCCGCAGTTTCCCATGCGGCAGCGCGAGCGGCGGCATCCTGATCATCCTCGGGGATTAGTTTGATGACGGCTTTCTGCGAAGGCTCGCTGAATTCAGTAAGGAACACACCCGTCGCTTGAGAGCCACCAAGCCATTGCAGGAGAGGGAATTGGCCATCGGCGAGACTCCCAACCCAGTCGCGACTGATTGCCGCACGACTCATAGTTTCGATCATAGACCCAACCTTAACGATCATCTTAGCCTTGAAAGCGCAGAAACCAGCCGAGTTAACCCACACTTTAGTAAGGGGACGGGAGTGGGGGGACCGCGCGGTGCTTTGCCGTTTGCTTTCCCAGGTTCCGACTCGGAAGACGGATTAGCGGGCGAGTCCGGGGGATGGGCGGAGCGCGAAAGGCTGGTCCAAGGGGCGCTCAACGCGGGTCGCGTTGACGACCCTCCTAGAATTGAGGCAGTGCTGCTTCCCCTCGCTCATTTGCCGGTTTTGAACAGGATTCATGCCTGGGCTTTGCGCCGTCGCACGAAGGCAACCCGACTCGTTGATGCTCCGCGGCTAGTGGCCATGTGGCATTTGGCCAGCCTGGATGCTCCGACCGTCGCCGTGGTCTGGTCGCTTGCTTTTGCGTGGGCGGTCGGGGCTCAGTTGTCAGGCCGGGTATTGCTGGTTCTGGCGCTGACCGTTTGGTGCGCTTATGTCTGCGATCGACTTCTCGATGCGCGCTCGGGTCTCCATTCGCCGAGGGGGGCGACTCAGTCCGGGCTGCTCGAGCGGCACTTCTTTCATTGGCGGCACCGGCGGTTGTTGGCGCCGCTGGCGGTGGTCGCGGCTTGCGTTGCCGGAGCAGCGGCAGTGACATTGCTACAAACCTTTGTGCGAGAGCGAGGGTTGGTATTGGCGGCCGCTGCGATGGTTTACTTTTCAGGCGTCCACGCGGCGCCCCGAGTGCGGAACAGGCGGCTTGCACATTCCTGGCCGGTCAGCAAGGAGTTGCCGGTTGCGGTGCTGTTCACAGCGGGTTGCATATTGCCGGCATGGTCGCGGTTGCATGCTTCGGGGGCGCGGGACTTTTCCCGCTGGTGGTTCTGGTTTCCGGCGGTTTACTTCGCCGGGCTTGCGTGGCTCAATTGCAGTTCAATTGCCAGATGGGAATGTAGTGACGAACACAGCAGTAACCGTTTCGACCGGGAGGGCCGGACCTATTCTGAGCACACGCGGCAGCGAACGAATCTCTTCGCGGCGCTACTCGTTGCATTGGCTGGTACGTTGCTGGCGGCGATTGCGAGCGCATCGCACCCTCGCGCGGGCGCGCTGATCGCGGCGGGAGCGGCGAGTGCGCTGTTGCTGGCGCTGGTTGACTGTATGCGCACACGCTTGACGCCACTTGCTCTGCGCGCCGCCGCCGATTTGGTTTTGCTCACGCCGATCTTGCTCTTCCTGCGATGAACACGACAGCCAAATCGAGATTCGTTCGGCCTGAATCCACGGAGTTCGCGATGGCGAAGCAGGCTCCGAACTTCGACCGTCTGGCGAAGCTTTACCGCTGGTTGGAGCTTCTGACGTTTGGTCCGCTGCTTGCGCGTTGCCGCACGGCGTTTCTTCCCCAGCTTGCAACGGCTCGGCGCGCGCTTGTCCTCGGCGATGGCGATGGGCGATTTACGGCGGAGTTGCTTCGAGCGAATTCCGAGATTCGCATTGACGCCGTGGACGCGAGCCCGGCAATGCTGGATAGCTTGCTGCAACGTGCAGGAACGGATTCTGATCGACTGCGCGTTCATTGCGGCGACGTGCGCGATTGGCGGCCAGAAAATGCGCAATACGACCTGCTGGTTACGCATTTCTTTCTGGATTGCCTGACGACGGAAGAGTGCCGCGCACTGGCCGCAAAGGCGCACGGTGCCGTCTCGCCTTCTGCCGTTTGGATTGTGTCGGAGTTCGCGGTTCCGGAGGGTTGGTTCGGCCGGCTTGTCGCGCACCCAATGGTCTGGCTGCTCTATCGAGCGTTCGGTATGCTCACCGGACTCAAAATCCGCAAGCTGCCCGATCATCATGCCGCCTTGCGCGATGCGGGCTTTGCGCTGACGCGACGCCGCGCACGGCTCCGCGGTCTGCTAGCGAGCGAGATGTGGCTCTGCAAGAAATAGACCGTGGGGCGTAGAATGGCGCTGCTTTTCATTTCGAAGTCTTGATGATTGAACCCCAAGGAACCCTCTCATGAAAAAGAAAGCCGTCGCTGTCCTTTTGTGCTTTTTCGCGTGCTCGTGTGGCGCCGCACTGGCTCAACAGAAAACCTATCCGTTCAACGATCCCTCGCTGCCGATCGAAAGGCGGATCGACAATCTGCTATCTCTCATGACGATGGACGAAAAGATCGATTGCCTGGGCACCAATACTGGAGTGCCGCGGCTGGGGGTGATGAGCTACGGCAACTCGGAGGGCATTCATGGAGTGGTGCAGCGCGAGAAGCGGGGTACGCGAGAGCCGATCATGACGACGCAGTTTCCGCAGCCGCCGGGGATGGGCGCGTCGTGGGATCCGGAGTTGGTACGCGAGGCGGCGGGGGTGGAAGGGTACGAGGCGCGCTTCATCACGCAGACGGCGAAGTACGACCGCCAGATCCTGATGCTGTGGGGACCGCAATCGGATCTGGGGCGCGATCCGCGATGGGGCCGCTCGGAAGAAGTGTACGGCGAGGATCCATTCTTGAATGGGACGATGGCAGTCGCGTTCACCAAAGGACTGCAGGGCGACGATCCGAAATACTGGCAAGCAGCGGCGCTGTTGAAGCACTTTCTGGCCAACGAAAATGAAAACAACCGGAATGGTTCTTCCTCGAACTTCGACGACCGGCTGTTCTGGGAGTACTACTCGGTACCATTCCGCATGGCCTTTTTGGAAGGCGACGCGAAGGCGGTGATGGCGTCGTATAACGCGTGGAATGGCACGGCGATGGCGGTGAATCCGATTTTGAGGAGCATTGTTCGGGATCAGTGGGGCGTGGATGTGATCTCCAGTGACGGCGGAGCGGTGAAGCTGCTGGTGGATCCGCGTCATCTGTTTCCAGACCAGAAGGCGGCGGTGGTTGCGTGCCTGAAAGCAGGGATCAACCAGTTTCTCGACGTCTACAAGGATGAAACCAAGGCTGCAGTGAAGGACGGCGAGGTCACTGAAGCGGAGATCGATGCGCTGCTAAGGCCCAAATTCCAGGTCACGATCCGGCTCGGGCTTCTTGATCCGCCGGAGATGGTTCCGTACTCGAAGATCAAGGATTCCCCGGAGCCGTGGAATACCGACAAAGACCGTGATGTGAGCCGGCAGCTGGCGCTCGAATCCGTGGTGTTGCTGAAGAATACGAACAGCATTCTGCCGCTCGATAAGAGCAAGATCAAGTCGATCGCCGTGATCGGCCCGCTTGCCGACGTAGTGCATTGGGACTGGTACGGTGGGACACCGCCTTATGCGGTGACGCCGTTGCAGGGGATTAAAAACCTGGTTGGGCCGGACGTGAAAGTAAACTACGCCGCCTATGACACGCAGGCAGGAGAGGACGATGCGATGAAGGCGGCGACCGAATCCGATGTGGCCGTGGTCGTGATCGGCAACGATCCCACGTGCGGTGACGAGGCGCATGCGTGGTACAACTCGCCCGGTAACGGCGGAGGCATCACGCTTCCCTGCACCGTTCCGAGCGATGGGCGCGAAGGCCGCGACCGGGAGAGCATCGACCTGGCGCAGGAGCAGATCGCGAAACAGGTCCTGATCAAGAATCCGAAGACCATCGTACTGCTGATCTCGAGTTTCCCGTTCGCGATCAACTGGAGCGAAGCAAATGTTCCAGCGATCCTGACCATGGCGCACGCTTCGCAGGATGAAGGAACCGCGCTGGCCAAGGTGCTGTTTGGCGAGTACAACCCCGGGGGCCACCTGGTGAGAACGTGGCCGAAGTCGGTCGATCAGCTTCCGCCGAGCATGGACTACGACATTCGAGACGGGTACACGTACATGTACTTCAAAGGCGAGCCGCTGTTTCCATTCGGTTATGGCCTGAGCTATACGACCTTCAAATACTCGAATCTGCGAACCAGTTCTCCGACTTTGACGAGGGATGGCACTGTCACTGTCAGCGTGGACGTGACGAACACTGGCAGCCGTGCAGGCGAAGCGGTGGTGCAGATGTATGTAAAGCATCTGGGCTCCAAGGTGGAGCGCCCACGGGAAGAGTTGGAGGGATTCAAGCGTGTCAACCTTCAGCCAAACGAGACGAAGACAGTGGGGATTCCGCTGAAGGCATCGGCGCTGGCGTGGTGGGACCAAAAGCTGCCGGGCTTCCGGGTGGAAGCGGAGCCGGTTCGTGTCATGGTCGGGAATTCGTCGAGCGACATCGAGGCGAGCACCACGGTGCGCGTGCAATAAGAAAACAATGTGTATTGAGCAGCAATGACCGCCCGGGTCGTAGCCGCCCGCAATCAAGGCAGGTTAAACTGCGAATAAGTTGACACCCCAGGGAGGAAAATCGCATGCGGAAGCGTTGGATTCAGGCCATTACGGCAGTTGCGGTTCTGGGCCTCGTGATTTTGGTAGTGCTTCCATTCGTGGTGAATGCCGATAGCTTTCGGCCTCAGATCGAAAGCCAGCTATCGAGCTCCCTTAACCGGAAAGTGACGCTCGGCCATTTGAGCCTTTCCCTTTTTACAGGAAGCCTTGTAGCCGAAGACATCTCGATCGCCGACGACCCTTCACTTTCGTCGACGCCGTTTCTCGAAGCCAAGAAGCTCGACCTGGGCATTGAAATGGGGCAACTGCTCTTTCATCGAACAGTGATGATCACCGAACTGAAGGTTGATTCGCCCGCGATTCACTTAATCCACCTTGCAAACGGTACGTGGAATTTTTCCAGCATGGGAAGTTCCGCCGCGACGCCGGCCACTGGGTCCGGAAGCACTCCTGCCCTTTCAGTGGACGAATTAGAGATCAAGGATGGGAGCGCAACGGTCGCAACGATTCCATCTGCCGGCAATCCCTTTACTTGCACGGCAATCAATCTCACGGTGAAACAGTTCTCGTTCGCGCAGGCATTTCCATTCGATCTTTCGGTTGGCTTGCCGGGGGATGGAACCGTGAAACTCAATGGGAACGCGGGACCGATCGCGCAGCAGGACGCCTCCAAGACGCCGTTCAACGCAACCCTCGAGATCAAGCATCTCGACCCCGTGGCAGCCAATGTGATTGAGGCGAGCGACGGAATCTCAATGGTTGCTGACCTGGACGCAAAGATGGCCTCGGACGGCAGTAATCTGACGAGCAGTGGAAAGATCGCGGCGTCCCAGCTGAAGCTGGCGCGAAATGGATCGCCCGCGCCGCAGCCGGTAACGATCGATTTTGCAATTTCAGACAACCTAGGCACTCGATCGGGGCAGGTGTCCGATGTTGCGATTCAAACCGGATCGGTAGCCGCGCACATCAATGGCGGGTTTCAGGCGGGCGGGCAAAGCTTTGCGCTGAATCTGCGCCTGTCAGCGCCTGGCCTGCCCATCGATCAACTGGAACAACTGTTGCCCGCCGCCGGCATCGTCTTGCCCAGCGGTTCGAAGCTCCACGGCGGCACGCTCACGACGAATCTGACCCTTACCGGACCTGCAAACGCGATCACGATTGCGGGCCCAGTGGAAATTGACAACACGCAACTGGCCGGCTTCGATCTCGGCTCGAAGATTCAGGGAATCAATCCCCTGGGCGGGACAAGCGGTGGCACACAGATTGAGAAGGTGAGCGTAACCGTGAATTCGTCGCCGCAGATGACGAGCTTCAGCAATATTTATGCTTCGATTCCCGCGATCGGGACCGCATCAGGGAGCGGGACAATTTCACCCTCCGATGAACTGAATTTCCAATTAACGGCTAAGCTGAACAACTCTTCAATGGCCGGCTCGGTCGCAAACACGGGCGTGAACACCGTCGCAACTCTGCTCGGCGATCATTCGAATACGGCGGCAAGCAAAGGGATACCGCTCACCATCACCGGAACTGCTTCGAATCCGACGATCCGGGCGAATGTGGGCGCCATGATCAAGCAGACGGCCGGCAGCCTGGTTAACAGCCCAGCAGGCCAACAGGGCAGCAGCGCCGTGAAAAAGCTAAAGGGACTTTTGGGGCATTAGCAAGCTGCGAGACGGGCTTGCAATTTTGAATCCTGATTGCACTTCGACGCGCGGCGACGCGACCAGCAGAGGAGGGCACGCCGTCGAATGTTACAAATCTGTTAAAATGAGGATGTAGGAGTTCGGCACGGCCTGGTTTATCCCCACCGAATCCATCCCCATGATCCTCTATTTGATGCGCCATGCGAATGCCGGCACGATTCGCGAGAACCCCGTTCTCGACCTGAA
>CAYOVE010000053.1:0-16702 GCA_964407295.1 uncultured Occallatibacter sp. | reverse complement strand
GCCGCTGCCATGACTGACGGAAGATGTTTCGTTCGCCGCTGATGAAGTTGGTCTCGTAGGTGTCGCCGTTCGGAACGCCCATTGTGCCTTGCGCGACAAGCGGAAGCGTAAAGCAACTGGCTTTGAGCGCCGCGCCCTGACCGGTATTGATGTTGTAGAACGCGCCATTCTGGCCGGTCAGCGCGTTTTTGCGATTGCATCCGGGAGCCAGCGGCACGATCGGGTTGGTAATTCCATTGAACGTGCTGTAGTAAATGCTGCCGACTGCTCCGGAATAATCGATCATGCTGTAAGGTTGGCCACTCTGAATGACCGCAATGCCATGAATGGCCCAACCGTCCACTACTTTCCCCGCCAACGTATCCTCGCTCATGAACTTCGGGAACGTGTAACCGTAGGTGAAATTCAAAACGTGAGTGCGGTCGAAGTCGGATGAGCCGTATCCGCTGCGCAGATTATCTGGGTTATTGCCGTTGTAGAACAATCCCATGCCGCTCTGTTCGTCAGTGGCGTGCGAATAGGTGTAAGAAACTCCCGCTGTGATGCCATGGCTTAACCTCTGTTCGAGATGGGTCTCGAGTGCGTTGTACATTGCAATGCCGGCCGCGGTGTACGCCTCAGACTCTGACGAATAACCGATATAGGGCACCCGAAGATCCACATTGCCGCCCTCATAGTTGTTCAGCATGGTGCCGTAACTGCAATTGGTTTCCGTGGGATCGTTCACACATTCAGGGAAAAAGGTGTTCGGATCGAGCACCGTGTAACCGTAGCTGAAAGACTGCGTGGCAATGCCGCCTGGATGCGTGGGATTGCCCGTCGTGGCGATCTGGGCCTGATTAAAGGGAATCGGAATCACCTGATGGCGGCCGAGATTGCCTACGTATCCGATTTCGATCATCAGGTCGTTGCGCGGCTGGTACTGAAGGTTAAGCGTGAAGTTCATGCTATAAGGCAACTTGTTGGCGCGGTTGTAAACGCCCAGCGTGTACGGCTGGCCGCTGTTGTTGGCGCCGACAGTGCCATCGATGAGTGCCGCGGCATTCGGAAGATAATTGACAATATCGGAAGCTTTGGGATTCGACGGCGGCAAAGATCGCGTCGGCCCCCAGGGCGTGGTCAGGTTGTAGTCAGTGTTATCGACGGTTGCAGAAAGTCCGTTGCCACCACAGATCGGAACATAGTTGAGATAGAGGTAAGTTGGATTTTCCGCATTGAAGGAGGAACTGTACGGGCAATGCTGCTGAGAGACAAAAGGTTCTGTCTGCGACGAGCCGTAAGGACCTCCGTCAATTTCGCCTGCCGCATAGCCCGGCGAGAGGTAGGTGAAGAGCTCGCCGCGATCATAGTAGAAACCCCCGCCCGTGCGGACAACGAGTTTTGAATGAAAGATGGATGGTTGCCAGGCGATGCCGAGGCGTGGCGCGATACCCCACTGGCGACCCGTGAGCGTGGTCTTGCTCACGCCTGAGGTCCCGTTGGGGTTGTTGCCGGCGATGATAAATCCGGAGCCCGTGATGGTGTCCGATGCGGCATCGTAGCCGTATTGCTTGGGATCGAAGTTGAAGATGTTGCCGTGCTTTTCCGTCAGTCCTCCATCCCAGTCGTAGCGCACGCCGAGTGTGATGCTCAGGGTTGGGGTCGCTTGGAATTTGTCCTGAACGAACATACCTAGTTCATTGGCGCGATAAAAGCGGTCGGCGTTGCCCTGAAGGAACGAACTTGCCGTGAACAATTGCGTGGTGTAGGGCGTGATCCAGTTATTGGCAAGGGTAACGAAGTCTGGCGTGTCCACGTTGCCCGTGCCAGTGCGACGATCCCGCGTATTCAACTGCGTGTAAGAGTAACTGGCGCCGAAACTAACCGAGTGGCGTCCTTTCGCCCAGATAGCGGTTCCGGAGGGCATGATCCGGTTCTGGAACATGCCGGTGTTTGCCCCTTGATATTCGGAATCCGGACCGATGGCCAGCGACGGGAAGACAAGGCCGTACAGCGGTCCGGTTGGCGAATCATACTGATCGCCGATGGCATCGTTGATCGTGATGCCGGGGAAATAATTGCCAAACGCCGAACTCATGCCGATTTGCGCGGGCGTGAACAACTGATCGTTCGTCGCATACGCCTTCTCGCGGAGAATGCCGACGGTTTCAGCAACGCTGAGACTGTTTCCGATGGTCTGCACATTGTTGATAGAACCCACCTGCGAGCCGGTATCCATGTGTGCAGTAAAGCCGGGAACATTCGAGTAGCCGTAGGGAGATGAGTTGGGATCGTGCTGGTAGTAGTACTTGGCGGCCAGGATGTCCTTGGCGCCGACGTTCCAGTCGAGATCGGCGACCGCCTGATCGGAGGTAAAGCGCGCGGTGCCCGGCAGAAATGCGTTGTAGGGCGAATAGACGTTGGGAGTTCCTGGTGCATTCTGGTTCGGAATGAGCCAGTTCGGATGGGCGGTGCTGCCGCCGGGAAGTTGGTATTGAAATAGGGCTAGGGCGACAGGGTTACTCGACCAGTCCGCGGATGTGACAGTCGTCGCTGCTGGATTCGTTGGATACTGAACGTTGGCAGAATAGCCTTCGTTCGTAGTCCAGTTATTGTTTGCAATGTCGGTGAGCCCGCCGGGAGTGCGGTTGGTGTCGCTCAATCCGGGTGGGACGACAAGCAGTTCATCGCCGGTCTCCTGATCGGAGATATGCAGGTGCTGATAGCTGACGAACCCAAAGAGTTTGTCTTTGATGATCGGTCCGCCAAAAGTACCGCCTGCAGCGTAGCGGTGCAACTGGGGATTCTTGTATGCGGAGGGAATATTGTCGTCCTTTTTGAAGAAGAACGGCGCGGCGTTGAGAAAGTTGGTGCCGCGGTGTCCATAGAGCGAGCCGTGGATCTGATTGGTTCCCGACTTGGTGCTCATGTCGATGTGCGCGCCGCTGTCGGAGCCTTGCTGCGCGTCGTACATCGAGGCGTTCACGCGGACTTCGGCAATCGTCTCAGGCGCGGGCGTCGGAATGGCGTTGCCGATGGCCAAATAAACAGACGAGGCGCTGGGAATCACGCCTCCAGCTGCGTTGTTGGCCTGGCCGGTATTATTCACGATCCGGAAAGAGTCCACCTGGCTCGTACTCTTGCCATTGAAGAGATTGCTGGCGTCGACGCCATTCAGAAGAAATGCGTTTGAAGTGTCGCGCTGTCCGTTGGCCCAGATGGGCGCATTGCCCAATCCGGAATTCGCGCCGGTGCCGCCGGGCAGCTCCGCATCGACACCCGGCGAGAGGATGGCCAGCCCGGTGAAACTTCCAGTGGGAAGAGGAACATTGTCGATTTGCTGCTGCTCCATCACGTAGCCGTTGGTGGTGTCGACGGCGTTCATCAGCGGCGCGGCTTCCACTTCCACAGTGGTGCTCGCCTCCCCGACCTTGAGCGAAACATTCAGCGTGGCCGTGCGGTCGGCCTCGACCGTGATGTGCGGGGTCTTCTGCGCCTGGTATCCGTCGGCCGTGTAAGTGAGCGTATAAGCGCCGATGGGCAGATTCACGAACGTGTATTCGCCTTGATCGTTGGTTTTGGTGGTGCGAGCCAATGAAGTCCCTTCATGCGTAAGAGAGACCGTGACGTTGGGAATCACACCGCCGGAGGCGTCTGTAACTTCGCCGGTAATACCGCCGAGTGTTTGTTGAGCATGAAGAAAGCTGGTACACAACACGCCGGCTGCCACGATCGCGAAGAGGCAGGAGAACGAGAAAGAAGACATAGGCATGAAACGCTTCAAAGGACTGACCTCGAAATAGAAATTTCCCCCTGAAACCTGGGGGATTCAATGACCACTGAAATAGTTTTGAAATCTCGAGTTTCTTGAGCGTTGAACTGTTACGCGGTAGAGTGCTTTCCAACGCGAGCCGCGATGGTTGAATGGTCTTTCCTGCTCGCGCTGCAGGTTAAAGAAATATTAATTGCCGCGGCATAAAGTTCACGTAAGGAATTCCGGTGCGAAACGCGGGATAAGTCACGGCTTTTCCACAACACATCACACAATTTGGATTTTTCTTCGCCGCAGTGCATACCACGCGAGACCAGCAGTGATGTAGGCGAGATAGAGATAGGGAATTCGCGCGTGAACGGCGTCTTCGGCGGAGTTCAGGTCGAAGATCGTGATGATCAAGATGACCGCAACTGTAAGGACGCTGACTGCCGCGATGAGATGTGAATGTTGGCCAACTGCACGCCGCGCGAAAGGAAGTGCAAGAGCGACCAGCGCATACGCGGTGAGAAAGCCAAAGACGGAAAGCGATCCCAGCAGGTCATACATCGTCGATCCGGTATTGCCGAGGACGGCCATGACGGTGGTCGCGGCAAACATGAGCGCGATGGAGAGTGCGACGGAGGCTCCAGGGGTTCCATGGCGAGGGCTGGTGCGTTGCAACACGGCGGGCAGCAATCCGTCGTGCGCCATTCGAAGCAATACTCGCGCGGCTGCGGTGGCGCAGGCCAGAACGCAGGCGAACATGCTAATGAATGCTCCGCAATCGATGGCGATTCCCAGGGGCGAGACGTGAGCCTTCACGGCAAGCATATGCAGGGGACTCGTTGAACTCGACAGCGCCGCTGCCTGGCCTCTGAATCCGAGTACCTCGGAATACGCGCATAGCATGAAGAAACCACCGGCCAGGAGCGCGCACTGCAACACCGCGCGCGGAATCGTTCGCAGGGGATCGCGCACCTCGCCGCCCAGCGTGGTGGCGCCCTCGAAGCCGACAAAACTGAAGATGGATAGCACCAGAGCAGGCCCAAGGCCGCTGAAGGAAAGGCTCCTGAGGCGGAACTGACTCGTGTCGAGTTGAAATCCGATGTGCACCGGCAACAAAACGAGCACGATCACGATGAGGCCAAGCGAGACGGCTTCGATCCACAGCATGACTTCGGCCGAAAGTTTGACGTCGCGGTAGGCGATGAATCCGGCGACGGCGCAAACCACCGCCAGCGTGGGACTCGCAGGCGGCGCCCGGTGGAAGAACTGTTCGGAGAGAACGGTCGCGTAGTACAGCGCTCCGCCCGCCACCGATGCGCCAGTGGCAATGTAAGCGAGCAGCAACCCCCATGCGGCGGCTACTCCGAATGCCGGCGGCAGCGTATTCGCGGTGTAGGTGTAAAGCGAACCAGGCGACGCGCTCAGACGCGCAAATCGGCTGATACAGAAACCGACAAGCAGCATGGAAATTGTGGCGAGGAGGTAGACGAACCAGGTGGCGCTGCCGGCATCTGCAAAGACCAGAGGAATGGTGAGACACGCGGACGTGCTCGGCGCCATGGCGGAAACGGACTGAGCCAGAGTTTCGATTGGGCCGAGGACGCCCTTGCGCAAGCCGTAACTTCCCGCGGCGTTGTCCTCCGCATATACGTTTCGCTCTGTGGTCATGGACTCGGACACGCGATGGCCCTTGCTGGTAAGTTAGCGCTCGACGGTGGCCTCGATCGTACCATGCGGTTCGTCGATGGGCACGAAGATGTGGTTTGGATTGTCCTGTCCGAAGGGGCTCAGATCCGCGAGCAGGTGATGCAGGTTGGGCATGGAAAGATGAATGCGCGCAATCTCAGGCGCTGCCTCCATGGCGGCGCTGCCCATATCGAACAGCGTGTGCTGCACGCTCTTACTATCGTGCGCGGCAAAAGTTGTGAGCAGCGCGGCGACGATGCGTCCTCGATCCTGCGCGAAGTCCGGCGCCGCAACCGCATAATCCCACGTGGCCGTGACCCGAGTACCGAAAATGCGATCGGTAGCCGGCTTGAGCGTGGTCAATTTGTCGACAACGTAGCCGGTGAAGGCCGATCTTGTGGTTTTCAGAATAGTTAGTCCATCCACGCCGGAGGTCACAGCCCATACGCCGCCGCGTTCGCGCGTCACGTGCGCGGTCTGAAGCTCAGGCCCGCTGAGCCTGAATGTTGTGGGTTCGGGCGCACCGCCAATCGCCATTCTCTCCCAGGCGCGCTCTTCGATCTCAATTGAAACGCCGGAGACTTGCGCGTTGTTGGCGAGAAAATAATCGCCGAGTTCCATGGCGAAAGATTCGATGGTCGCCGCGTTCGAGCGGCGCGCCACGGAATACACGGTATTCTTCATTGTGTCGGTCGGCAGCACTTTGCTGTTATCGGCTTTCGTAAAGCTGGCCTCAAAGTCTCCCTTCAGCATCACGTGGACGGTCCACTCGTTGAACTCGTGCCGGTCCTCCAGGCGCGTGATCCGCGAGAGACGCACGCGGGATTTGCCATAGCGATTGTCACCCAGTCTCGCCATTCGTCAGCTTCCTCTGTAGGTTGTGTAACTGTTGTCGCTCAAAAGCAGCGGCAAGTGATAGTGTGCATTGCCGTCGCAGGTGAATGTAATCGTAACCTCGGGGTAAATGCTGGCCCGGTTCAATCGTGCGAAATACGGTCCCGTGTCGAAAACAAGGCGATACGGGCCGGAAGCAGCGTCGCGCGCCAGGTCGCGGCAACGGCCGTCGGAATCGGTCACTCCGGTAGCGACTTCAATCCAATCGCCGGGTGCATCATGTGCGCGTTCGGCAGTGCCGTTTGCTGAGATCTCAATCCATCCGCCGCCGGCAAACTGTTCCAGGCGCACAGAGACTCCTGCGGCCGGCTTGCCCAGCGCAGAATCCAAGACATGAGTTGAAATGTTGCTCATTCTACCAACCACTTTCCCAAACGTATTTGCATGATCTGTCGTTGCTGTTCGGCGGCTTCGCGCAACTCGGACTCTCGATCGTTTCCCAGTCGCCGTTTGAGAATGGTAAGCATCTCGGAGGCGCTCTTTCCAGTCGCGCAGACAATATACGTGAAGCCGAAACGTTGCTCATAGCGTTGATTCTCGTCCGCGAGTTCGGCCAACACCATTTCATTGGCTGCGCGGGCAGCGAGTTGTTCCTTGCGGGACCATGCAGCTGAGCGCTCCACAGGGTCGTAGGACTGGGGTTCAGTAACGGGCGCAGGCGTGCGCTCGCCAATGCGTGGATGACATGCGAACGCCTCCAGCCAATCCGGCTCTTGCATGTTGCCCCACGCCCTGTCGGCAGCATCGCTAAGCGCCCACACGCTCGCGAGAGGGCGCTGCGCTGCCATGGCCTGAGCCCATCTTCTCGATCCGCAGCATGCCAGCATGGATTCGATCGCGGCGGATTCTTCGGCTGCATTCCACGCTGCAAGCGTTGCATTCATGATTGGGATCCCTCCGGGCGAAGTGAAAGCACAAATTCGTCGAGGAGATTCATAGCGACGCGGCGCCGGTATTCGGCCGTGGAACGAATGTCGTCAATAGGCTTGATTTCTTTGAGGAGCGCTCGGTGGGCTGATTGCATCGCTTCGCGCGTGACGGATCGACCGAGAAGCGCGGCTTCAGTTTGCCATAGGCGCATCGGAATGGGCGCCAGGCTCGCTGCCCCGATCCGAATCTCTCTGATCATGCCGTTCTCAAGCAGAGCGGTTGCGCCGAGGGCGACCTTGGTGATGGCCATGGCTCGGCGTGTGCCAACTTTTCGCAAATATCGAGCATGATCGGCAAAACGGCGCGGAACATGGATCGCGTAGAGCAATTCGTCGGGCGAAAGGACGTTGCGCTTGTAGCCGGTATGGAATCCAGAGTAGGGAACTCGGCGCCGTCCGCGCACGGAGATGATCTCGATTTCCGCGTCGTAGGCCAGCAACGCCGGAGAAGAGTCCGCTGCAGGCGAGCCATTGACGAGATTGCCGCCGAGTGTCGCGCGGCTCTGATTGGCGATGGAGCCAATCCACCCTGCGGCTCTGGCCAGTAACGGCAGTTCGGAGGAAATGACAGCGTTCCTGCGCAGGTCGAGGAACGTTGCAGCGGCGCCGACGATAACGCTCTGCGGCGTCACCTCAATGGCGCGCAAATCGGGAATGCCCCAGAGACTGACAAGCTTTGGAGCGGCGAGCCGGCCGGCCGAAAACGCGACCATCAGTTCCGTGCCGCCGGCGATCGGCGTCCATTCTCCCGGTTCGTCAGCCAGCAACTGGAGCACCGCGCCGAGTTCGCCCGGCGCGACGAGATTGTGCATCTCTGCATTACCGCGCATGAGGTGTGGGCTCCAGGGTAGATTCCGCCGCGTGTCCGGCGCAATCCGGTGCGATCGTCGCTGCGATCGATTCAAAAATACGAATGAATCCTGTGCAGCGGCAGAGATTGCCGGCGAGCGCTTCGCGAATCTGAGGCAAGCTGGGGTGAGGATTCAATTCGAGAAGCTGCGCTGAGGCCATCAACATTCCCGGCGTGCAGATACCGCACTGCGCGCCTCCGTGCTCGAGAAATGCTTTCTGCAATGGATGGAGTTCACCATCGAGGGCCAGGCCTTCGACCGTCTGTATCTCGGCGCCTTCAGCCTGCAACACCGGGACCAGGCAGCTATTCACAAGCTCACCATCCATGCGCACGGAACAGGAGCCGCACTCGCCTTCGCCGCATCCCTCCTTGGTTCCGGTCAAATGCAGATCTTCACGAAGCACGTCGAGAAGGCGCTTCATCGGCGGGACCTTCAATTGTTCCGCGCGGCCATTGACAGAGAACCGAATTGCAGGCCAGTGCTGGTTCGGACTTGCACGTTCGGATTTGTTCATCGCATCGCCATCTCTTCCGCCGGCTGGGCTGCGGCGAGGCCCAAGTAAAGATCTTCAGGGAGAAGCGGAATTGCGTTGAATGCAACTCCTGTCGCATCGCGAATGGCATTGAGAATCGCGGGCGCAGGCCCGTCGTGAGGCAATTCGCCGATGCCTTTCGCGCCGAATCCGCCGTATCTGAATGGAATCTGCTCGAAGTACACGTGAATCGGCGGGACGTCCTCCGCGGTGGGCATGATGTAGTTGGTCATCTGATTGTTGGCCATGCGGCCATCGTGCCAGACGACCTTCTCATAAAGTGCAAAGCCGATGCCCTGCGCGATTCCGCCTTCGACCTGACCAGCCGCCATCACCGGGTGAATCACTCGGCCCGCTTCCTGCACGGCCCAGAAATCTTCGACTTCAGCAGAGTAAGTGACCGTATCGACTGCGACCTGCGCGACGTAGATCGCCCACGCATACGCCCCGTAGGCCTCGCCGTGATACTTCTGATCGTCCCAGACAATTCCCGGCGGCGCTTCGTAGCGGCATAGCGAAACGACCTCGCCGTGCTCTGAACGATAGCGTTCGCAGGCGGCGAGGAATTCCTTCTTGGTGTAAGTTGCGCCAAGGCCTGCGTGTTCGCGGAGAAGCGCAAGCAACTGCAAGGCCGCGCGCTCAATGATGCGGCCAACGACCATGGATGTACGTGAGGCTACCGTTGGGCCGCTGTTGGGCACGATGCCGGTGTCGGGCGCGGCCATCACCACATCGGCGTAGTCCACTCCAAGCGCCTCTGCCGCAACCTGAGTGAGGACCGTGTTCGTGCCCTGGCCAAACTCCGTATTCGAGACGAGCACCCGAACTTTGCCTTCAGGCGTGACGTCGATACCCGCCTGAGAATTCAAATAGACTTCGCCCGAACCGGTGAAACCCGAGCCGTGATAAAAAGCCGCCAGCCCCATGCCCCGCTTGACGGAGCTCGTCGCATTCTCGCGAGCAAACTTTGCGCGCTTCGCGTAGTAGTCGCTCTCCTTAAGTGCGCGATCGAGGAGTTGGCCCAGAATCACCGGCTCGCGCATCTCCTGTTCAGTCGCGTTTGTGTCGCCCACATGAAGAAAATTCCTGCGCCGAAGTTCCACGGGATCGATTCCAAGCGCCGCGGCAATTTCGTCCATATGCCGCTCCATCGCGAAGATGGCCTGCGGAGCGCCGAAGCCGCGAAATGCGCCATAGGGAATGTAGTTAGTGGCCCAGGAGCTTGCGCGTACCCGCACGTTCGGGCACAAGTAAGGGCCGGTTGAGTGAAGCACTGCACGCGACAGCACGGTGGATGAGAGGGTCGCATATGCGCCACCATCGGTTGCGAGATCGATCTCGATAGCCAGCAGCTTTCCGTCGCCGTCGAGTGCGGTGCGGTGGCGCACCCGCGATGGATGGCGCTTGGTTGTAACGGCCAGATCTTCCATGCGGTCATAGGCCATCTTTACGGGATGGCCGCTCTTCATGGCGAGAAGGGCAGCATGACATGCCAGCGTAGACGGATAGTCCTCTTTGCCGCCAAATGCGCCGCCAGTCTCTGTCTGAATGACGCGGACCTTATCTTCGGGTAGATCGAATACCGGCCGCAGGGCCTTGAAGACGTAGTAGGGGCACTGTAGCGAGCCCCAAACCGTGACACCATTCTTCGCGCTGTATTCCGCGATCATGCCCTGGTTCTCGATATAAAGGTGCTCCTGCGCGCCGGTACGGTACTCCCCCTCTACGATGTGCGCCGCGCGAGCCCAAACTGAATCGACGTCACCCTTTTCGAGCAGAAAGCTTTTCAGTAGATTGTCGGCGCCCCACACCACCGCATCCTGTCGCTCGCTTTCTTCGATGGTGAAGATGGGCGGCAGGGGCTCATATTCGATGCGCACCGCGCCCACCGCCTCGCGCAGTTTGTGTTTGTCTGGATGAGCGAGCAGCAGGATCGCCTCTTCGCAGTGATTCACTTTGCCGTCTGCCAGGCACGGTTGGTCGGCGACGATGAGCTGAATGCAGTTTTCGCCGGGAATGTCGGCGGCGGTGACGATTGCGAATTCGGGCCAGTCAATGCGGCGATCGAAAGTAATGGAGCGAATGAGCCCGCGCGGGATCGTGCTGCGTACAGTGGCGCCGTGCCACATTCCTTCGCGCGCTATATCGTCGACGTAGCGCGCACGGCCCAGCAGCTTGTCCGCGCCTTCTTTGCGGGGAACAGAAGCGCCGACGATTCGAGTTGTCGAAGGCGAGCTCATGGTTACGGAATCCGCTGTTGCCGAACAGGTTGAGGGTTAGCATACAACGGCGCAACGCTTTTTTGAAATTGCGGCGCTACGAAGCGAGCTCAGCCAGCGTGCGCGAGAGCACGTGGACACCGCTGCCGATCCACTCGGGCGAGGCGTACTCGTCGGGTCTATGACTGACTCCGCCGCGACATGGAGTGAACAGCATGGCCACGGGAGCGATGCGCGACACGAACGATGAGTCGTGATAGGCGCGCGCCACCATCTTTTTGTAGGTTTTGCCTGCTGCAATGGCCGATTGCTCAAGCGCGGCGAGAATAGCGGGATCGCACGTCGTCGGCGGGTCGGCGTTGATCAGCTCGGTAGTGATCTTCACTCCGCGGCGGGTGCTGACTTCTTCTGATGCAAAAGCGAGTGAGGCCAGAACTCCGTCGCGGCGCGCGACATCGATATCGCGGACATCTGTCGTAAAGAGCACGCGCGAAGGAACGCTGTTCACCGCGCCGGGAAACACATCGCAGATGCCAACGGTGCCGACGGTGTCAATGGCCCCTGTCGATTTGGCCGCCGATTCAAGTGCAAGAATCAGTTCGGCCGCGGCGGCCAGCGCGTCTTTGCGGCCCGGCATCAGTTTTCCGCCGGCGTGGCCGCCTTCACCTTCGATCGTAATGCGCTGGCTGGCGGGTGCGGCGATGTGCGTAACCAGGCCGACGTCGATTCCTTCCCCCTCAAGAAACGGACCCTGCTCAATATGCAGCTCAACAAATTGATGGAAGCGGCCACGCGGCACGGCAACCGATTCAAGGGGTCCAGTGAACCCGGCTTGCGCGCGCCACTCTTCCAGGCCACGGCCCTTTTTGTCGCGCAGCGCGAGTGCCTGCAGGGGAGTGAGCACGCCGGCCATCATGCGGCTGCCCAGGCAGCCAATGCCAAAGCGCGTCGGCTCTTCTGCGGTAAAGATTACAAGTTCGATGGAGCGGCGGGGCTTCAAGCCGAGCTTTTTGAGAACGCGGATCGCTTCGAGACCGCCGAGCACGCCCACGCAGCCGTCGTAGAGGCCGGCGTTCGGAATCGCATCGATGTGCGAGCCGGTGCCGATCGGCGCGAGTGTTGAGTCGGTGCCTTCCCATCGCGCGAAGGTGTTGCCAATCGCGTCTTCGCGAATCTTCAGTCCGGCAGCTTCGCAAAGGCCCTTCACATAAGCCCGTGCGCGCAGGTCCGCCTCGCCGAAGACAACGCGGGTTACAACCGGCGGATCGGCCTCGGAGATCTGCCCCAGGGCCATCAGCTCAGCGATCAAGCCATCGATGGTGAGTTCGGGGCGCTCCGTTGTCATTGGCCCTCTCTCAACGGGTGCCGGCGCCAGTCTTTGTAAAGGAGGTATTTTGCCGGACGCTTACCCAGCGCGCCAAACCACTGCGGGCAATAGGCGCGCATCCAGATGAAGTCGCCGGCATAAACCGGATACCAGGAGTCGCCGAGTCGATAGATGCCGCCGCCTTCAAGCATAAGGAGGCCGTGCTCCATCAGGTGAACTTCCACCATTGGGAGCGACGCGCCGGGTTCGTAGGTGAGTGTACTGATCGCAAAGTCGTAGGACGGGCCATCCGGCATGAGTGCGCGCACGCGCAGTTCGTCATCCCCCATGATGGAAGCGGGCCTTACTGAGCCTTCGTCGCCGATCACCACTTTCGGGGCAGCTGTGCCGGCAAGCGGCTCATAGAGCTTTTCAATCAGCGCTGCGCGGGCGATCCCAGACGCCCGCACCGTGTGGGGCGTGCCTTGCGGCAGATAAGCGAAGCCTCCCGGCTTGAGGACGTGTTTCTTGTTGTCCGCTTTGACTTCAACCTTGCCGTCGAGGACATAAAGAAATCGCTGTGCCGCTGCGGGACCGAGTGAGCCGCCGGCGACGAACTCGACGGTCATTTGCGTGAAGCGTGCTCCCAATTGTGGCGCGGCGTGAATGATGAATTCGACGCCCTCGGCGCCCGGCAATGGAGAGCGAATGAAAGTATCTGGGGTCTGCAGCAGGTGATCAGATTTCCTGCTGCTTCTTGTTGATCCAAGATGATGCACGTGCGACCTCGATCTACGGGATGCGAAGGGTGCCTCGCAGAATTCCGATGCTCGATTCTATCTGACCTCGGTGGCCAGCCGCTCCAGAAATCCATGGCCGACTTTGAGGGTCGCCTCAACGTCTTCTTCTCGAACCGCTTCGTCGGGATGATGGCTGATCCCGCCGGGGCTGCGCAGAAAGAGCATGGCCGCGGGTATGCGCGCGGCCATGACCATGGCATCGTGTCCCGCGCCACTTGTCATCCGCTTTTCTTGCATGCCCACCGCTGCGATTGCGTCAACCAGGCAGGCCGTCAGCCACTCATCCATGGGAACGGCTGGCTGGTCCATTTGATGCGTCGATTCAAGTGCGAGCCGTCGCTTAAGGGCTATGGCCTGGGCTTGCGCAAGAATCGATTCCACCGCACCCCTGCGCGCGCGGTCGTCGGCGTGACGCACATCAAGGCTCACGCGCACAGCTCCGGCAATCACATTGGCCGCGTTAGGCTCGGCGCCGATTTTGCCCACGGTGGCGATCAGCCCGTCGGTCTTCTGCGCCAGGGCTTCGACCGCGGAGATCCATTCTGCCGCGCCCGCGAGTGCATCGTGGCGCAGATTCATGGGCGTGGTGCCGGCGTGGTTGGCGTGACCGGTGAACTCAACGCTGAGACGCGTTTGGCCGACAATCCCCGAGACGGCCGCAACGGAAAGACCTTCGGATTCAAGAACCGGACCTTGCTCGATGTGTATCTCCATGAAGCCGAGCACATCGGCGTCGAGTGCCGCGTCGTCGATTTTGTCCGGGTCGAGTCCGAAATCGCGAATCGCATCAGCCAGCGTAACGCCGTCTCGGTCCTTAAGAACCAGCAGCGCAGGGTCGAAGCGTCCAGCCACAGCCCGGCTTCCGATAAAGGGGACTCCGAATCGCACGCCTTCTTCTTCAGAGAATGCAATGACCTCGATCGACAACGGAAGATTGAGTTCCTGCGCAATCTGGAGCCATTCCAGAGCGAGAGCGACGCCGAGGACGCCGTCATAAGCGCCTGCATTGGGTACCGTGTCGATATGCGAGCCAAGAATCAGCCGCTTCCCATGCGCACCTTGTGGCTGCCACAGTCCGCGCAGATTTCCCGCCGCATCGGTGCGCACAGTCATGCCGAGGGACTCCATTCGGGCGCGCAAAAGCGCGTGAACCTCGTTCACTGGCGGCGTCAGGAAGCGGCGCGTGATGCAACCCGGCTCCTCGCTCATTTGCGCAATGCGCTTACATTCTGAGATCGCCCTAAGCGCTCTGTCTCTCATGAACGCACCATCTCTCTGCCTCGCGCGACCCCCGCAAAGTCGCCGTCGCTAAAAACCGGCTCACCCCGCAGCCACGTCGCAATCACGCGCCCGTGAAGCTCAGCGCCAAGGTACGGCGACAGTTTGTGGCGGAAATGCAGGTCGGGCGAGGTCACGGTCCATTTCGCGTCAGGATCGAAGACGGCGAAGTCAGCATCGGCGCCAGGAAGAATCGCGCCTTTCCTTCCCGCGAAACCCGCGAGCCGCGCAGGCGCGGCCGCCATCCACTCACCGATCCGTTCCAGTTTTAATCCCCGCCGCTGCATCGCCGTCCACATCGCGGGCAGCGCAAGGCCGAGGCTTGAGATTCCGCCCCACCCCTGATCCCACCGGCCTTCTTCGCGGCGCTTCATCTGCGGCAGGCAAGGGGAATGGTCAGTAGTTACCATTTCGATCAGCCCACTATCGAGCGCGTTCCATAAAGCCTCGCGGTTCGCAGCGTCGCGGACCGGAGGTGCACACTTGAATTCCGTTGCGCCATCGGGAATCTCTTCGGAGGCGAAACAAAGGTAGTGGGCGCAAGTCTCCACCGATATCGGTACACCACGATCGCGGGCCAAGGCGAGCGATGGCAACGCCTTTGTGCTGGACAAATGAACGATGTGGATAGGAGTCCTGAATTCCTCTGCAAGCCGAATGAGCAGCGCGATGGCGTCAACTTCGGCGGCATCGGGGCGCGACGCCAGATAAGTCGAGTACTTTCGCCAATCCGCCCCAGCCTGGTTCAGCCTATTCGTTGCGGCGTCCACCGGGTCGGCAATTTCAGCATGCGCAAGCAAGGGCAGGCCAGTTTCGCGCAGCTTGGCCAGCGCCAGCCGCAAATCTGCCTCATCCACCCATGCAAAGCCGTCAATGCCCGAGTGAATCAAGAAACATTTGAATCCAGGCACACCAGCGCGCGCCATCGGCTCGATCGCGTCAGCGTTGTCCCGCACGACGCCGCCCCACGCGGCCCAGTCGACCCAGGCTTTTCCCTGTGCAGCTTTGCGCTTCTCTTCTAAGGACGGCACGTCGACCGTTTCGGGAATGCAATTCAACGGCATGTCGACGAGGGTTGTGACCCCGCCCGCTGCCGCCGCTTGCGTTGCCGTATCAAAGCCTTCCCACTCTGTGCGGCCGGGCTCATTGATGTGGACGTGCGTGTCGACCATGCCAGGCAACAGCACCGCATCGCCAAAATCGATCCGATCAACGCCAGGTGGGAGTGCATCCCAGGAGCAAACGTCCGCAATGCGCTCTCCATCCACAAGCACGCAAGCAGGCCCGAGACCCGCAGACGTCAAAACGCGCGTGGAGCGAAGGGCCTTTGTCATCTTGTCTGTACTTTCGCTGAATGGGGATTCAAAGGGCAAGGGCCACGCACTCAATTTCAGTGAACGGCTTGATTCATTTTCTGATGGACCGAGGCCGAGCGGCCTCGAAATGCGAGGTGCATCGTCGGCGGACTGCTATCCGCGCAGCTTGGCCAGCAGGTCCTGCGGATGGACAGGTTTGGCGAGAATGTCGAACTCGTAGCCCTCGGCGCGCGCCTTTTCAAGCAAATCGGCAGTCGCGGCCTGGCCCGAAAAGAGCAGAATCTTGATCCTGGGCAGCCGGGTGCGGATTCGGATGGCTGCGTCGATCCCATTCAAATCAGCCATGATTACGTCGGAGATAAGCATGTCCGGCTGAAAGGATTCAGCAAGCTCGAGGGCCTTCTCGCCCGAATAGACGGCGCGAGCGTCAAATCCGCTCTGGTTGAGAATGATCGCCAGCGTGTCGGCGATGACGCGCTCGTCATCCGCGACTAGCACTTTTGGTTTTATCGGGTTGGACATACTCTCCTGAGGGGGCAGGGAAAGAATTCGATCACGCAGCGCCCGGTTGGCTACGAAACAGCGATGTCAGGTGCGGTGCTTTGCAAAATGCACTTTCATTGCATCGGGAATGGTACGCTTTACCAGTGTAAAGCACGGCGCGCCTTTTCTGGCCTGGCCGGCTGCTTCAGCCGGATCTCTTAGTCAACGAGCGGAAGGGCTTGGTTTGTTCGGCAGGCCATGAATTCATCTGCCATCAAATGTCAGCTTCTATACTGGCGCAAACAAGCTGTAGGTTCGCCCGACAATCCCCTCACGGAGCATCGGAAATGCAGGAAACGAATACCCCCACCGCTATTCCCGAAGCGCCGCCTTCCACGGATGTGATTATCCGTGCGGAAAAGGTCGAAAAATACTACGCTCAGCCCAGCCAGAATCGCATTCAAGTGATTTCTGCAACCGATTTGAGCATTGTTCCGGGAGAGATTCTCGCCTTGCTCGGCCCTTCGGGGTCGGGCAAATCGACCATGCTGCGCATGATGACTGGGCTCTCCACGCCTACCGCCGGGCAGGTTTACTGGCACGGAGTGCCTATCTCGCAGGCTGAGATCAACGTCTCCATCGTCTTTCAGAGCTTCGCGCTCTTTC
>CAYOVE010000052.1:0-16821 GCA_964407295.1 uncultured Occallatibacter sp. | reverse complement strand
AGATTGAAGGCGACGCGGGCGTGTCGATTGTGGAACTGAAGCGCACGCAGCGCGAAATGATCCAGGGCGACATGGACGCCGAACAAGCGAAGCGCGAGCTGATCGAGGCCAATCTTCGGCTCGTCGTGTCGATCGCCAAGAAGTACACCAATCGCGGACTTCAGTTCCTTGATCTGATTCAGGAGGGCAACATCGGCCTGATGAAGGCAGTGGACAAGTTCGAGTACCGGCGCGGCTATAAGTTCTCAACGTACGCAACGTGGTGGATCCGACAGGCGATTACGCGCGCCATTGCGGACCAGGCGCGCACGATCCGCATTCCCGTGCACATGATCGAGACCATCAATAAGCTGATCCGCACCAGCAGACAACTGGTGCAGGAGCTCGGCCGCGAACCTTCGAGCGAGGAAATCGCACGCCGCATGGATATTCCGGTGGCCAAGGTGCGCAAGGTGTTGAAGATCGCGCAGGAGCCTATCTCGTTGGAGACACCCATCGGCGAAGAGGAGGACTCGCACCTTGGCGACTTTATCGAGGATCGCCAGGCCGTTTCGCCTTCGGAAGCCGTGATCGGAGTGAACCTGAAGGAGTACACATCGCAGGTGCTGCGCACGTTGACGCCGCGCGAAGAGCGGGTGATCAAGATGCGATTCGGGCTTGAGGATGGTAGCGAGCACACACTGGAAGAGGTCGGTCAGAGCTTCCAGGTAACGCGCGAGCGCATCCGGCAAATTGAAGCCAAAGCGCTGCGCAAGCTGCGGCATCCAAGCCGGAGCCGCAAGTTGAAGGCGTTCGTTGAAGGCGTGAAAGAGATGTAACCACCTGCGGTGGGGCAGCCGCGCTTCGCGCACTCCACGACTCGAACCAAGACACGGACAAAAGGCCGTAGCTTTCAAAAGAAGCTGCGGCCTTTTTGCATGCACCACAACGGCGATGCCGGGTGGAGCACCCGGATTATCTAGAAACCGTAGTTTTTCTTCCGCAAAGCGTTCTTGTATGCGTCTCGCGCCTTTTTGGCCGTCAACTCCGCATCGTGGAGTTTGAAACCGGCGTCATCCCACTTCTCCATCTGAACCATGGAGTGATCTTCCGTCGCCAGTGCTTCCTCGGAATGGATCGCGTCGACCCAGCGATCCACGGCTGTTCTGTAGTCCTTGAGAAGTTGATCGAAGTCGGGGTTCTCCATACGTGTGAACCTAGACGGTGAGCATCAAGCCGTCAATAAGTCGAGCGGTGAATTCATGAGAGTTTCATGCCGGGCAAGGGTCGCGAACAGTTTGCGACCAGTTCACCTGGGCTGGCTCGGCATGGCCTGCCGCGACTGTTCTTTTAGAAACTCGATCACGTCCGCGCGCTCATCAGGTTTGGCGACGTAGAAATCCATGTCGGCGCCGGGGACCATGGTTTGCGGATCGGTGAGCCAGCGTTCGAGCGTGGCCTCATCCCAAACAATGTGCGAGTTTCTGAGGGCAGTGGAATAGCCGAACCCCGGCACTGAGCCGGCGGTTCTTCCGTAGACGCCCGTAAGACGCGGACCCTCGCGATCCTGGTCGAAAGCGTGGCAGCCTGTGCAACGCTTTTCAAAGACGGCTTTGCCGCGGACAGCATCGCCTTGCATCGGCGCGCCAGATGGAGAAGGCTGGCCCGAAGGCGTCTGGACCCACTCCGCAATTGCCTGTAGATCGGCGTTCGTGAGCCGGGCGTTCCAGTGGAGGACTAGATACTGCGGAGGCGGCATCTTGCGTTTGCTCGTCACCTCAGCGATTTTCGCCATCAAGATTTGTTGCTGATCCTTTGAATCGTCATCCCAATGCGACAAATTCATCGCGCTGCGCGCGCGAACGATATCGCGCTCGATAAGCCACGACGCCGGGGCGAAGTGGGCGTAGACCGGGGTCCGCGTTGCAAGCGAATGACAGTCGGCGCACTTTGCAAGAAAGACAGCATGCACGCCGGCAGGAATTGTGGCCTGGCCCCAAGGGAGCCGCGGATCGCCCGGGGCGCCCGCGAGCGGGTTGCCGAACGGGTGAATGAGACCAAGCAGGATCGACGCCGCTAAGATCCCGGCAATCGCCGCAAGGAGTGCTTGAGGCCGCGTCACGAGAAATCCGCTAAAGGTGAATCGACGATCGCCAGGTGGCTGTGGCGGGTCACGTAGTTCACCGCGGTAATGCCGAGAACGCTTTTGAGTTTGCCGGCCGGAACGACCATGGGCCCGGCGTGCGGTGCTGATCCCGGAGCGGGCTGCGGAAAGGCGGTGGAAGCCGCTGTATGGAAGGCGACTTTGCCTTCGACTTTCTGCACCACCTGGTGAATGTGCCCATTGAGCACGGTGACGGAGCCAAATCGCTTGAGGTAAGAGAGAGCCTCGGCGCCGTCTTCCGTTCCCCAGCCCCAATCGGGATAGACCATCCAGAGCGGAATATGCGCAAAGATCACGACGGGGGTTGACGAAGCGAGCTGGACGAGGTCGCTCTTGAGCCATGCGAGTTGATCGGCACCGAGCTTGCCCATGGCGTCAATCTGCACGACATTGTTGAGGCCGACAAAGTGGACCCCTTTGTGGTCGAAGCTGTACCAGCCGCGGCCTGCGGTGCCCTGGCCGAAGCGCTGGTGGTAAAGTGCGCCGTCGTCGAGCGCGGTGTCGTGCTCGCCGGGCACGTAAAACGTCGCTCCGGCTTTTGCGCCCTTGATGATTTCGACCGCCGCGTCGAATTCAGCGGGCTTGGAAGTCTGGGTGATATCGCCCGTATGCAGTAGAAGTTCAGGTTGCGCTGGGAGGCCATTGATTTTATCGATCGCCAGCTTCAGAGTGCTGGCGACATCCTGGTTCGCGGCCTTGTTGAATCCGATGTGGCTGTCGCTGATCTGCACGAAGCCGAAGCTGCCCGCGGCGGTGCCGTGTGATGCGGCGCCGTGGCCCGCGCCGGCTGAAGCGGCGAAGATTTTTGACGTTGGCACACCGCCCGCCATGGTCCAAATAAGTCCCGTGCCGGCCCATGCCATGCAACTGAGAAAGCCGCGGCGATCAATGCCATCCTTGCCGACTGCGGGGGGCTCGGAGGCGGTTTCGGAGCCGGTGGTTGCTGCTGGTTGCGGCGGATTCAGTTGATTGACCATGAGTTCCTCCAACTAGGGAAACTGAAAGCGGCGAGGATTATTCCCTGCATTCGTGGAATAATTCCATCCTTGATCGGTTTTCTTCATCAGGAGAAGACAGAGTGGAGAATCCGGGCAGATGACCTTGTTGCCGTGGCGAGGAAGGGCGCGCGAGGCGGATCCCGAGGCAGTGTCTTTTGGGGACTTGGCGCTTCCGATGCTCGATTCTCTCTACAACCTGGCTCGATGGCTCACGCGCGACGACAGCGAATCAGAAGACCTTGTGCAGGAGACACTTCTGAAGGCGCTTCGGGGGTTTTCGGGGTTTGAACTCGGTACGAACTTCAAGGCGTGGATCTTCCGTATCCTTCGGAATACATATTTGACCTCGCGAACCGGATTGACGGCGATGCGAACCGTCGCATTGGAAGATGAGTTCAATGAAAGCGGAGAGAACGGACATAGGCATTCCCCTGAAAGCACGATTGACCGGAGGACGCCGGAGGTGGACCTGATCCGGCTGCGCGACGCGGACGCGGTGCGCAGTGCGATGGAGAAGTTGCCTCCTCACTTACTCGAGGTGATTCTGCTGAACCACGTGGAGGAAATGAAATACCGTGAAATTGCGAGCGTGCTTGGGGTTCCGATGGGGACGGTGATGTCGCGGCTTTCGAGGGCGCGGAAGTTTCTGCGCAGCGAGCTCGAAGCCGAAGGTTCGCAGCAGCAGGAGGAGATGCGATGAGCGATCATCTCTCCGCCGAGATCCTCGCGGGATTTATTGATGGGGAACTTTCGCCCGGCGAATTGGCCGTTGCCAAGGCGCACACAGATTCGTGTTTCGAGTGCGCCAAACTTGCAGTGAACGAATGGTTGTTGAAGGCCGCAGTCGCCAAGGCGGGACACCGATATGTGGCTCCCGCAGGTTTTCGCGAACGAGCGGCGGGGTTGATCGACAAAGGAGAACAGGAACGAGATCAGCGGAGTTCAGGCGTGAGCCATACCCCACCGAAACGAAGCGGAACAAGGAATGCCTATGCCGGTTGGGTAGCTGCGGCGGTAATGATTTTGGCGCTCGGTGGATGGGGAATCGTAGAATACCGCATGCACGGGCTGGACGCGGTGCGCGCCGAACGCGCGGCTATGATAACCGAGGCATGCGACCTGCACATCGCGATGCTCGCGGCCAACGGTCCGCCTCAGGTGGTTTCGTCTGACCGGCACACAGTAAAGCCGTGGTTCCAGGGAAAGCTGCCGTTCAGTTTTAATATTCCCGAAGCACTGCCTGAGGGGGCGACATTGGACGGAGCAAATCTAGCCTATCTGCACAATCATCCCGTCGCGCAGCTTCTCTTCAGCATCGGCCGGCATCATGTGTCAGTCTTCGTGGAAGAACGGAACGGCGAAGACTCGCTCCATCAGCTTGAGACTTCGCATGCAGGATTCCAGGTGGATGCTTTTGAGACGGCAAGCCTTGAGGTGATCGCCGTGAGCGATGTGGATGCGGGTCGACTGGACGCTCTGGCAACCGGCCTGAAAGATGCACAGGCTCGGCCCTGAGCTCAAGCTCGTCTCTGTATAGTTCCGCACAACTTCTCAGCTATAATCGCGCTTTGACTTCACTGCGGCGAAGCTTCCTTGTCAGTGCGATTCAACTCGATCGTCTGATTCGAATCGTTTTGCGGCTAACTGGCGAATTTGAGTATGAAAGATATGACTCGCAGGCAGTTCGGCAAGACTGTGGCCGCGACTGCCGCGCTGGCGAACATTGCGATGCCCGAAAAGTCGCCGGGGCAATCGGCGGCCGCGGCGCAGGACCTCATATTCCCGCAAGGATTTGTGTGGGGTTGCGCCACGGCTGCGTACCAGATTGAAGGCGCGGCGAAGGAGGACGGACGCAAGCCGTCGATTTGGGATGTGTTCGCACACACTCCGGGCAAAATCGCCAACGGCGACACGGGCGACATGGCCGACGATTCGTATCACTTGTACAAAGAGGACACGCGGCTGCTCAAGAATCTTGGCGTGGGCGCATACCGGATGTCGATTTCCTGGCCGCGCATCTTTCCCGACGGCATCGGCCAGCCAAATCCGGCAGGCCTGGACCATTACGCACGCGTTTTGGATGAGCTGCTAGAGAACGGAATTACGCCTTACGTGACGCTCTTTCATTGGGACCTTCCGGCTGCACTTGAGAACGGTTGGCAGTCGCGAGACACAGCAAAAGCATTCGCCGACTATGCGGGTTACGTTGCCGGCCGGCTCGCAGGCCGCGTTCACCATTTCATGACCATCAACGAGTTCGACTCCTTTACCAACCTTGGTTACAAGAGCGGCGTGTTCGCGCCGGGATTGAAGCTGGCAGCGGCCGAGGTGAATCAGGTACGCCATCACGCGCTTCTCGCGCACGGGCTAGGCGTCGAGGCGATCCGGGCGAGCGCGCCGGCAGCGCAAGTGGGACTGGCGGAGAATCCGACGTCTTTTGTGCCCGTGATTGAGGACGAGAAGAGCATCGAAGCGGTGCGGCGGGCAACGCGCGAAGAGAACGCCGCATTCTTGACTGCGGTGATGGAAGGCAAGTACACCGATGGTTATCTGGAGCGCGAAGGAAGGAATGCGCCGCAGATCGATGTGGGGGACATGAAAGCTATCGGGAGCCCGATCGATTTTCTCGGCCTGAATGTGTACGCGCCGTTTTATGTGCGGGCGGACGATTCAGAGGCAGGGTACGCGATTGTGCCACGGCAGGCCTCGTATCCGCGTATGGCTTCGCCGTGGATTGCAGTCGGACCCGAGGTCATGTACTGGGCCGTGCGCAACGTTTGCAGATTGTGGCATCCACGGGAGATTTACATCACGGAGAACGGATGTTCGGCCGACGATGTGATGACGGCGGACGGACGCATCGAGGATACCGATCGCATCATGTACCTGCGCAACCATCTGACTCATCTCCACCGGGCTGCGACCGAAGGGTTCCCTGTGAAGGGCTACTTCCTATGGAGTTTGCTGGATAACTTCGAGTGGGCCGATGGATACAGCAAGCGCTTTGGAATTCATTACGTGGATTTCAAGACAGAGAAGCGAACACCAAAGCTGAGCGCGGCGTGGTATCGAGAAGCGATTCGACGGAACGCGGTAGTTTAGATGCAAGGCGGGACGCCGAGCATCCGGCACAAGTGAGCATTGAGAGCTTTCCGTGCCGGATGTCGATTTTACGTTTCGTATTAATGTGGTAAGACGAGAAGATCGGCGGCCAGTAGTTTCTCCGTAAGCCGATCAAGAGCCAAAGGAACCCGGTAACCGATTGTCCTCATGCCCAAGCCGAGCATCATTGCGGTTTCTTCCTGCGTGTAGTCCTGGAGCACGACCCGGCTTAGCAGTTCCCGATCAAGGCTATTGAGCTGGCCCAGACAGTTCTCAATATCCAGCACAAAGATAACCGCGTCTTCGAAGGTTCGAATCGGTCGACTGGAGGCCCAACCGCGGCCAACGGGATCACCCAGAATCGAAGGCGCCCTGCCCACTTGCGTGGACGCGTAAAGATAACGCCGCAGCAAGCTCTCTGTGTGCTTCCTGTAAAACGCCAGTTTGGCAGGAGGCTTGTAATCGTGCTTCTCAAGCCCCAATTGCTGCCGCTCAGCGGATTGTCGTTTCAATCTCCTTTGTTCGATTTGCCCGGCGGCCTCAGCGGCGCTGGTTTCCCATTGCATTGGCAACTGAAAAGCTGCGCTCATTGCACACCCCCTGTTGCCTCTGCCACCGCCCAAACTTTAGGAAGTTGCGTGAGGCGCGGGCGTCCGCGCGGTTTGCGACTTTCCGGCGATGGAAAATCTCTCAGTTTGGATTCACACTCCCTGCAATAAACAGTCCCTTGAGCTTGGGCCCTGAACCAAAGGCAACCACACCCTTCGCAAATCTTCAATTGCACGCGCACTTCCATGACCGATTCTCCGCATATCTTTCATCTCCCGATGGAATTTTGTGATGCATGTTGTTCCCCGGGGTGTAGAGAACCAGGCCGAACAACTCAGGTTTCTTGTGTCCTGATGGGGGATTGCCGCCCGTGCTCTCTTGTTTTCTGTCATGACCATTGGCGCGCAGATCCTGGAATTTCCTTGAATGACTTTTCTTCGGCGCCCCAAAAAGAGCGCTCCAGTGCGGGAACGGAGATGCCGGCTCAAACAAGTCCTTCCAGCAATGTTCAATCGCACCCGCAAAGGGCAGGCTTCCGCCTTGTCCTAAGCTGATGGCGACGAAACAACTCCCAAAAGATTCCCACAGGTCAATGCTTGGTTTAGTTAACCAAATGTAAGGTTGCGCTTCCTCTGCGTCAATGTCTGACTACAACTTTCCGGTGATTCTCTTCTAAAACCGCGACAGGACGCTCAGAATTAAGGCCAGCGAACCCTTGTGACTTTTCCACGCGAAATGAGACATGAATCGGTCTCATTGCTGGCGGTAAATTTTCCACAGATGAATTTCACACAAATGCACGAGCGCCTTCGCCTGGAACTGCTGCGCCGAGTGCAGCGGGGGACGGTCAGCGTTTCGCTCCTGGGCCGTCAGACGGGGTTCGGGCAGGCGCATCTATCCAATTTTCTGCACAGCCGCAGGCAACTCTCTTTGGAGGCCATGGACCGCATCCTGACGGTGCAGCATCTTACGGTCGCCGATTTGCTGCCCTCCGCTCGGCAGTCGACGCCGGAGCTCCAAGGCAATGACGTGTGCGCCGTTCCAGTGGTGTCGCACGCTGTTGCGCTTTTCGAGCCGGTGATCAGGCCGTCCGCCATTCAGTCACTGCTTTACCTGGCTGGCGATGCGCTCGAATCAGTCCATTCGCGCGCATCGGCTGCCCGCCGCGCATGGGAGCGGTTCACTGCTGTTCGTGTGCCGGCGGTCGATGCTCCCGCAATGGACCCACTCCTGCAACCTGAGGCGATTGCGCTTATTGACCGGCACTACAATTCGCTACTCCCCTACCGCCCAAACCGCGCGAATCTCTACGCGGTTCGGGTCGGCTCACACTTGAAGCTCCGATACACGGAGTTTCTCGCGGGCCGTCTTGTGCTGCGTCCCCACAACCTGGCTTTTCCCGTGGACCTGATCGACGTGGATCCGGGAGAGTCTCCGAACGAACTGCTGGTGGGAAGGATTGCGCTAATTTTGAATGAGCTATGAGAAGTGGACCGCGCGCAAGAACAGGTTGGTGACGAAGCTTACGGCTTCAACTTGACGGAAATTTCGCGCTCGCCAGATCGCTTTCGGCTTTAGCGATGTCCTCAAGCCGCCCAAGATCGCGCCAGTAAAATTGGTCGGCGTGGAACGCGAGGATCGCTTCACCGTGAGCAGCGAGGCGCAGATAGGCGGGAATGATGGAGAAGGCGCCCTCCTCTGACAGTTCGGCGAAGATGCGCGGCGAAAGAACGTGGATTCCAGAGAAGGCTGACGCGTGAACCGGTTGTGCGGGGACGGCCCACTCGATTTCTGCATCGCGGCCTGCGCGGCGGCCGCATAACTGGCCGTGCTCGTTGAAAAGCAAGGGCCGCGAAGTGTCTCTCTGCTGAACGGCAAGCGTGGCGAGAGCGTTGTGCTCGATGTGAAAGTGCACCATGCGGGCGAGATCGATGGTGCTGAGGACATCGACATTGTGGAGGAGAAAGGGCTCGCCGTTGCGTTCGCCGTCCTCAAGGAAGAACCAGGAGGCCTTCTTCAGGCCGCCGCCGGTATCGAGCAGAGCTTCTTCGCGGGAGATTTCAATTCGTATACCAAAGTTGCGGTTGGCTTGAAGGTAATCGACGATGGCGTCGGCGAAGTGGTGGACATTGACAATCACTTCGTTGACGCCGAACGAGCGCAGACGGAGGAGAGTGATTTCCAGTAGCGTGCGGCCGGCGAGAGTGACTAATGCCTTGGGGCGGTCGTCCGTGAGCGGACGCAAGCGCGTACCGAGGCCGGCGGCAAGAACCATCGCCTTCATTTAAACGACCTCTCCGAACATGCCTAGCTTCTCAAGCTCAATGTGGCGGAGAGTGACGCTAACACCGGCTGAGGAAAGCAGATGTTTTGCCAACTGCTCCGCCAGATAAACCGAGCGGTGCTGGCCTCCGGTGCAGCCGAAGGAAACCATCAAGCTGGAGAAGCCGCGTTGACGATAGTTAGCCACGCTGGCATCGACGAGCGAAACGACATGCGAAAGAAACTCGTGGACGCTTTCATGCTTGTCGAGATATTCGATCACCGACGCGTCACGGCCAGTGAGCGAGCGGAATTGCTCTTCACGGCCTGGGTTGGGGAGGCTGCGAGCATCAAAGACGAATCCGCCGCCATTGCCCGACTCATCGAGCGGCATGGAATGGTGGAAGGAGAAGCTGAAGATTTGGACGGTGAGGCCCGCGGAGGGAGCGGCATTGTGCTGTAGTTTGCCGTTGGACGACGCCAGTTCAAGCGCCTCGAGAAGTGCCGGCAGCGCGATGGGCAGCTTGACATGCTCCGCGAGCCAGCGCAGGTTCTTCAGTGCGTAAGGAACGCTCTGAAGGAAATGCGCTTTGCGTTCATAGAATCCGCGGAAACCGTACGCGCCTAATGCCTGCAGGATGCGGACATAGACGAAGGCGTAGTAGTGCTCCATGAATGCGTCGCGGTTGAGGTCGATGAAACCGGCGAGGCCGTCAAGATATTGGTCGAGCAGTTGCTTGCGCAGGCCGGGGGTCAGATCAGCCTTGCCGTCATAAAGAAGTGACGCAATGTCATATTGCAGCGCGCCCTTGCGGCCGCCCTGATAGTCGAGGAACCAGGGCTGGCCATCACGGAGCATGATATTGCGCGACTGAAAATCGCGGTAGAGAAAGTAGTCGTGATCTGCGCCGAGAAGAAATTTGGTGAGGCGCGTGAAATCGAGCTCGAGAGCCTGCTCGTTGAACGGAATTCCGGCGAGGCGCAGAAAGTAGTACTTGAAGTAGTTCAAATCCCAGGCGATGGATTGGCGGTCGAAACTTGCGCGCGGATAACAGACCTTGTAGTTCAGGCTACGGCCAGCCTCGACTTGAAAACGCGGCAGGGTTGAGACGACTCTGCGGTAAGCCTCAACCACCGGCGGAGCGATGGCATCGCCAGAACGATTGGCGCTGAGAAATTGAAAGAGTGTGGTGTCACCCAGGTCTTCTTCAAGGTATGCACCGTGACTTAGATCCTCCGCATAAATTTGCGCCACCGGTAGTCCAGAACGACGAAAATGCCGCGAGAACTCGAGAAAAGCAACATTCTCTTCGCGAACGGAATAGAGGATGCCGATGGCAGATTGCCCAGCGCGGGCGAGGCGGACAATGACGCGCCCGGAGCCGCCGAGTTGCCCCTGGAGCGGCTGAACGCGTTCTGGCGGCGAGTGAAAGTGCTGCTCGAAGAGGTGTTTGAGAACTTCCATGAAGGTCGACAGAGCTGCTTACGGTGCTTCGACAAAGATAGCGACGTGGTGAAGCGGATGCAAGGCGGGATGCTTTGCATTCTGAATTATTCCGACTGGTGACCCATATCCACGCCGTCAAAGCGCGTAAAGGCCGAGTTCCAATGCATCTGGACGATGCCGGTGGGGCCGTTGCGCTGCTTGGCAATAATGATCTCCGCCTTGGATTTGTCGGCATCGGCCATGTTTTCGTCGCGATTGTAATAACTTTCGCGATGAATGAAGGCGACGACGTCGGCATCCTGCTCAATGGAGCCCGACTCACGCAGATCGCTCAACATGGGACGCTTATCATCGCGTTTTTCGTTGCTGCGCGAGAGCTGGGAGAGGGCGATGACAGGGACCTTGAGTTCCTTGGCCATGGCTTTGAGGCCGCGCGAAATGGCTGAGACCTCCTGAACGCGGTTTTCGAAGCCCTTGCGGCTGGCGCCCGGCAATGTAGCGGACATGAGCTGGAGATAATCGACCATGATCAAGTCGAGGCCACCGTTGTTCTGCTTGAGGCGACGCGCCTTGGCGCGCATTTCAGACACAGTGGATCCGGCGGAGTCGTCGATGAACATGCGCGCCTCCACCAATTGGCTCAGCGCGGTCTGCAGCCTTTCCTGCTCCACGCGGCCGATGAAACCTTTCTGGATCTTCTGTTGATCCACGCCTGCCTGAGACGCCAACATGCGGCGCAGGAGGGACTCGCGGCTCATTTCCAGGCTGAAGATGGCGACCACCGAACCGTAGCGGAGGGCGGCATTCTCGGCGATGTTGATGGCCAGTGCTGTTTTGCCCATGGAAGGCCGCGCGGCGATGATGATCAGCTCGCCTTTTTGCAGTCCGCTGGTCATGCGATCGAAGTCAGTAAAGCCCGTGGCCAGGCCGCTGACTTCCCGGCTTTGCTTGTAGAGATTGTCGATGGAGCCGAAGGAGTCGCGAACGATGATTTCAATCGATTGCAAGCCCTGGTTGAGGCTGTCCTGGCTTACGTCCAGAAGTTGCGCCTCGGTCTCATCGAGGACGCCAATGGCGTCCTGGCTCTGGTCCGCGGCCCTGGCGATGGCGGCCGAGCAGATGCCCATGAGGCGGCGCAACATGCTCTTGTCTTTGACGATGCGGATGTAGTCCTCAATGACCGGACGGCGCGGCAGGCCCTCAGTGAGTGAGGCAAGGTAGGCTACGCCGCCGACGGACTCGACCTCTTTGTAGCGCGCCAGCTCGTTGGAGAGTGTAACGATGTCGACCGTACGCCCGGTGTCGATCAACTCGGTCATGCGCAGGAAGATTCGGCGGTGCGAGTCGAGCGAAAAGTCCTCGGATTTGAGGGATTCGGCAGCCTCGGCATGGGCGGCATTGTCGAGCAGGATCGCGCCCAGGATAGTCTTTTCCGCGTCAAGGTTCGCGGGAAGGCCGGCTTCGAGGGTGAGGTCGGGGACGGTGGCCATAGGAAAGAGTGTAGGCCAGAACCGGTCGACGACAGATTGTGGACAAGGTTCCCCACAGGTGGAAGATGAGGAAAAAGAGGCTGAAGCTATGCGCTTCGGAAGCGGGTCAGCCGTTCATGCGCCCAAAGATGGTGTCGAAATTGCCGGTTTCGGCGGCAAAGCGAAGGGTCTTCACATTCTCAACGCAGATTTCCGGCGGAGTCGGCTGAGTCTTGAGGATTTCCATAACCTCGGAGATAAATCGATCGAGTGGCATGGCGCGGGGATTTTGGGCGCCGTCCATCAGGTTGGTGGCGACATAGGGAGGAATCAGCTCAATGACCTCGACGCTCGTGTTGCGGAGCTGCGCGCGCAGCGAAAGCGTATAGGAGTGGAGGGCGGCCTTGGTGGCGCAGTAGGTCGGTGTGCGCGCCATAGGCAGGAACGCCAGTCCGGACGAGACGTTGATGATTGTGGCGTGCTGCTGCTTTTGGAGATGCGGCAGCAACGCGGCGGTCAGTCGGAGCGGGCCGAGCAGATTGGTAGCGACAATGGCCTCCGCATCGGCAAGGTCGGTTTGCTGGTCAAGAAAACTTTCGCGGCGCATGATGCCGGCATTGTTGACAAGGACATTCAGCGAGGGGGACTCAGCAACGGCCTGTGCGGCAAGAGCACGAACCGACGCTGGATCCTGCATATCAACTGTAAGCGACTTCATGCCGGGATTTGCGGCAGTGGTTTCGTTGAGAACGTGGCGCCTGCGGCCGGCGATGATGACCTGGTTGCCAAGCGCGTGGAGGGACTCAGCGAGTCCCCGGCCTATGCCGGAGCCGCCGCCAGTAATGAGGATCGTGTTGCCACTGGTATTCATGAGAGAAGCGCCTTTGACTCGCATGATAGCCGGGCCGCGCAATTTGATTGTGACGACGGCCACAGGCTGAGAAGAGACCAAGATGGGAGGTCGATCGAGGCTGGTTACCAACTTGGGACTGCTTGGATGAGGAGTGCTTGAAATGACTCGTCACGCAAATATCCCATTTGGATAATGGGGCATTGATTACGGAGCTCAGTCTGTTACCGAGCAAATTCGTTGTCAAGCTCGACTCATTCTGTTCGGCGCAATGCCGATAGGAGTCGAAGGAGGACTCCGCCATGGCAGCCCATCGACTGTACGTCGATCACCTCCTGGCTGCTTCGCCTTCCCTGCTCCCGCCTCGGATGGAAATGTCCAGCTTTGCCGCCAGGTTCGCGAGTACCCAAACGATCGTGAACCAGGGGCTTCGCACGCAGGCAGAGTGGCATCCCGAGACGGTCGTCAACCTCCGGCTTTTGGGAAAGGGAGTTGGTTGGGCATTCGGCATCGAAGGGGTAGCCGCACTGTGCCTATACGCAATCTGGTTTGTTTGGCATCTTCGGCCGTAAGTCAAACCAAACCACCCGCTATTTTGAAAGGACATTACAGGGAGCACATTCGTCGTAATCCGGATGCTGGGGCGGAGCAGTTGCGCAGAGGTTATCGTGCAGCCGGCAATTGCAATCTAAATAGTCTCTATACATATTTTGTGTGATCTGGAGCGGACCAAACCCATTTCCATCTTCAAAATCTGCGATGATAGCAGGATGTGCCAATGGGCACTCTGAACAGATAGGACCCACCGCCCAAGTGAAACCCGCAATGCGCCGTGTCGCGCTGATTTACAACCCGGCTTCAGGACAGTATTCCTCTCGGCGGAAGGCAGCCGTTGGCGAGATCAAGGCTGTACTTCGTGAAGCGGGAGTGGAGTCAGAGGCCTTTGAAACCGGCGCCCCCGGCAGCGCCACTACCCTTGCAAAAGAGGCAGTTCGAGACGGCTACGACACCGTTCTGGCTTGCGGCGGAGACGGCACAGTTCATGAGGCCGTGCAAAGTCTTGTGGGCACCGATGTGGCTCTGGGAGTGGTTCCACTGGGTACAGCCAACGCGCTGGCTGCGGACTTGGGATTGATTGCGACGCCAGCCAAGGTGGCACGCACTTTGCTCGAATCGGTACCGGCGCGAGTTTCGGTAGGGCGCATTCACTACGCGAACAAGGATGGAAACCCGGGCTCGCGATATTTTGTTGTTGCGGCGGGGGTCGGCGCGGATGCACTGCTGATGTCGAGGCTCGATACCCGGTTGAAGCGGCGCCTGGGATACGTCCTCTATTTGATCGAGGCATTCAAGATCTGGGCAACTTCGTCCTTTCCGCTTTTCGAGGCAGCATTGCCGTCAAACGGAAATGGCGGCGGGCGCGTGGTGGAAGTTTCACAGCTGCTGGCCGTGCGGGTGCGCTCATTCGGCGGAGTCTTACGGACGCTTGCTCCCGGCGCAAGTTTGCGGAATGGCAGCCTGAGCATGCTTGCTTTCAAGACGCAAAGCCGGTTGCAGTACATGTCGTTCCTGCTCGCAGTGATCGCCGGACGCCACACGTTCAACCGCTCGGTGGAGCTGATGGATTCGCCCTCGATTGAATGCCGGGCGTGCGACAACTCGGCCGAGAAACATTTTGTCGAAGCAGACGGAGAGGTACTGGGCTACCTGCCTGTGCGCCTCGAAGTTGTGCCGCACTCGCTGATGCTTTTGATACCGCCGGGAGTGCAGCCGTGATGACTTCGCGACGGAAGCCTCAATCCTGATAGAGATAGCCCTTCGCAGTCTCCTGAAATTTCTGTAGATCGTTTTCCTTCCAGCCGTCGCAGCGATGCAGCTCGCGAGCCAGGAGCTCTGCAACCACGGGCGCGGCTTCGATGGCGGCGCGTGCATCGAGAAAGAGAGCGCGCGTGCGCCGGGCGAGCACATCTTCGACCGATCGCGCCATTTCGTAGCGCGCTGCCCACACGACTTCGCGCAGCCGAAAGGGCAGCCTCGGGTGCAATAGAGTATCCAGGCTTGAGTTCTGGGCGGAAAGAGCACGAAGCGCCGGGAGGTCGGACCCATAGACACTCTCCCAAGTGGAAGTCGCAGTGGTTGCTTCAGGAGTCCATCCGTGAAGCTTCAATTCGAGCGTTGGCGAGGAACGCCTGGGGAGCGCAGCTACCTGCGCAGCGCGATCAATTGTGTCCTGGCCCATGCGGCGGTAGGTTGTCCACTTTCCTCCAGTGACGGTAATCAGGCCGGTAGCGGAAACCATGATGGTGTGGTCGCGGGAAAGCTTGGAGGTCTTGACGCCGCTTTTGCGGACCAACGGACGCAGGCCCGACCACACGCTGAGAATCTCCTCGGGACGCGGCGCGCGGCCCAGGTAGCGAGCGATGTGGGCACGAAGGAATTGCTTTTCTTCCGGAAGAGCCCGCGGCTCAGGCGAAGTGCTTTCAACCGGGACATCGGTGGTTCCGACGAGCAATGCGCCCAACCATGGGATAGCGAAGAGAACGCGCCCGTCTTCGGTTTTGGGAATCATCAACGCGGTATTTCCGGGAAGGAACGTGCGCGGCAGGACGAAGTGCGACCCCTGGCTGACGGCAAGAAAAGAACCGCGCGGACGACCGTTGAGCGCGAGCGTTTCCTCGGCGTGGACGCCGCATGCATTGATGACTGCCTTAGCCTGGAGATCGAAGACAGCACCGTCTTCGCGGTCATGGACCTGGATGCCGACGATTTTGCCGCCGCGCTCAATCAGACCCGTGGCTTCAACGTAGTTGATGGCAGTTCCACCGAGGTCCTGGAGGGTCCGGAGCAGCGCGATGGCATACCGGGCGTCGTCAAATTGGCCATCGTGATAGAGGATGCCGCCACGAAGATGATCTTCCTTCACGCCGGGTAGCTTTTCCAGTGTGCTTTCTCGCGAGAGGAGTTCCGATCGGCCCAACGACAACTTCCCTGAAAGCCGCTCATAGACTTTGAGGCCGAAACCATAGTAAGGAAGCGAAAGATAGCTATAAGCGGGAACGACGAAGCTAAGATCGTGGACCATGTGCGGTGCGTTGCGCACCATGTGGCCGCGCTCGCGCAACGCGTCAAGGACCAGAGTCAAGTTCATTTGTTCCAGATAGCGCACGCCGCCGTGCACCAGCTTGGTACTGCGGCTGGAAGTCTCCTTGGCGAAATCGGATCGCTCCACGAGCAGAGTGCGGTAGCCGCGCGCGGCAGCTTCAACCGCAGCGCCTAAGCCGGTGGCTCCGCCGCCAATCACCAACACATCCCACGGCGGCGCCGTGGCGCCCAGATGACTGAGGATTTCCTGTCTTGAGACCACGCCTTTGTCTTCCTTTCAAATCGGGCGGATGACGGAAAATAGCACGGTCGGAGGCGCGGCACGAATGGACACAAAGAAAGATGCGTCACAAACCGAAACGCCGCCTTCGATCAAGGTGAATGGCTGTTTTTCCGCCCAGGCTCTGGTCTCTCAGTGGGCGATATCCGCGAGCCGAATCGCCGCGGACTTTTGTGCAACAGCGCCGAACCCATGTTGTGGGCGTGCTGCGGATCCCAGTTTAGCAGTGTGGAGTTCGGGTTCTCTGCATGAGCAGCCGGGGCACCGCACGAAAGTAATTTGATAAACGAGCGCGATGCGCCAGGCACTTAGAAGTGACTGGCGCAGGCACATGCTCCGTGTTAGTAAATGATTTTCAACGCGAACTGGATCACGCGCGGAGTGAAGGTGCTGGAGATTTGGCCGCCACCGCTGGCGTTGGCAAGATTTAACGAGGCGTTGGCGACCTGCGTGCCGGAGATGTCGGGGTTGGAGGTCGCCGGCAAATAAAGGTTGGTGTGATTGAAGATGTTGTAGAGCTCAGAACGGAACTCGATCTGCATGCCTTCTTTTGGCGTGTTGAAGCGCTTATTGAAGTCGAGGTCGGTCTGATACAGCGGTGGAGTGCGGCCCGGGTTGC
>CAYOVE010000051.1:0-16823 GCA_964407295.1 uncultured Occallatibacter sp. | reverse complement strand
TGGCGATTGATCCGAGCAGCCAGATTTCCGGCGGGAGCATTCTGGGCGACAAGACGCGAATGCCCAAGCTGGCGGCGAGCGAGATGGCATTCATCCGGCCATCGCCTTCGCGCGGCATCGCGGGCGGAGTAGCACAGCGGACGCGCGAGGCAATGCTGCTGTGCGAGGCGGCGGGATACCGAAACATTCTGGTTGAGACAGTCGGAGTGGGCCAGTCAGAGACGGCCGTGCACGAGATGGTGGATTTCTTCTTGTTGATCACGCTTGCGGGCGCGGGAGACGAACTGCAAGGGATCAAGCGCGGAGTGATGGAGCTGGCTGACCTGGTTGCCGTAAACAAGGCTGACGGAGCGATTATTGAAGCTGCGGAACGCGCACGCGTTGAGGCGCAGAATGCGCTGCACTTTTTTCCGGCACAGGAGTCGGGATGGACGCCGCGCGCGGTGACCTGCTCCGCGCTTATGGGCACGGGGATTGGCGCGTTGTGGGAGTGCGTGCTTGAGTACACGGCTCTGACGCGCGCCAACGGATGGCTTGCCGCGAGCCGGCGCGAGCAGCAGCGCAGATGGATGCACGAGATGATCGATCAGTCGCTGCGCCAGCGATTCGACAGGCATGCAGCGGTGCGGGAACGCATGGAGACGCTGGAGCACGGTGTGGCGGAGGGAAGGACGACGCCGTTTCGCGCGGCGCGAACGCTGCTGGCCGCTTACTCCGACCCCGACCGCGCTTGAAGATGGGCTATCACTTCATCCAGAGCGGATTGCCATGAGGGAAGTTGGACGCCAAAGCGGGCGTTGAGCTTGGCGTTCGAGAGAACTGAGTTGCGCGGACGCGCGGCGGCGGTGGGGTAATCCTTGGCCTCGATTGGAGTGAGTTCCGGGGCGTTGACGCCGAATTGCCCGGATGCGCGGGCGAAGATGGCCTGAGCAAAACCGAACCAGGAGACAGAACCGGCACAGGTCATGTGGTAGAGACCGGACCAGATTTGCGGAGCGCCGAAGCTGCCGGCCAAGACACCGGTGACGATTTTATGCGTGGCGCGGGCCAGCTCGATTGAAGTGGTGGGCGCGCCGATTTGGTCATCGACGATGGAGAGCCGGTCGCGCTCCCGAGCCAGACGCAGCATGGTGAGCAAGAAATTGTTGCCGTGCGGCCCGTAGACCCAGCTGGTGCGAAAGATCAGGTAGCGCGCGCGTGAGTCTTGAATGGCCTGCTCGCCGGCCAGCTTAGTGGCGCCGTATACGCTGAGCGGTGCGGGAGCATCGTCTTCCGTCCAAGGTTTCTGCTTGCTGCCATCGAATACGTAATCCGTGGAGTAGTGGACGAGGAGTGCATTGCGTTCGGCGGCTTCTTCGGCAAGGACGCGAGGAGCGATTGCGTTGATGGCGTGAGCCAGAGCCATCTCTGACTCAGCGCGATCGACGGCGGTGTAGGCGGCGGCGTTAAGAATGACGTCCGGAGCGACGCGGCGAACGAGTTCGCGCGTCTGATCGGGATCGGCGAGATCGACGGACTCGCGATCGACAGCGACGATGGTTCCGAAATCAGCAAAGCTCTTCTGAAGCTCGCGGCCGAGCTGGCCCGCACTGCCAAGGATAAGGATGCGGGGATTTCGCGACGGATCGGAAGCGGGAGGCTGGGTGGTCGAATCCGTCATGCGAGAAAGCTCCGGAAAGCGCTGGGGTGCACTTTCCGCATTCTAATTGGCGTGGCCTGTGGCGGAGTTGAAGGCCGCAGCCGGCGGCGAGCTACGGGTTCGCGCGTTGAACCAATTCCCCGTACAATTTGAAGAGGGAGCACGATTTTCATGCGACGGGTCTATTGCGACGCCAATGCCACCACGCCTCTGCTGCCGGAGGTGATGGAGGTGATGCGCCCGTACTGGATGGAGGAGTTTGGCAACGCTTCCTCGATTCACTTGCATGGCCAGAAGGCGCGCACGGCCGTTGACCATGCGCGTGAGACGCTCGCGCGGTTTTTCAACTGCCGGGAAGCGGAAGTTGTGTTCAACTCGGGCGGCACCGAGGGTGACAACACGGCGATCTTCGGACTGATGCGCGCGGGCGATCGTTTCATTACGACGTCGATTGAGCACTCGGCCGTGCTGCGGGCCGCCGATCGGGTGGCTGAGCACGGCGTAGAGGTGACGTTTGTTGCGCCGAAGAAGAATGGGCTGATCGATCCGGAAGAGATTCGCCGCGCGATCGGACCAGCGACGCCGTCGGGTGATTCCCGCAGGACTCTGATCAGCGTGATGCTTGCAAATAACGAGACGGGCCTGGTGCAGCCGGTGGAGGAGATCGGAAAAATAGCCGCGGAGGCTGGGGCCTTTTTCCATATTGATGCTGTGCAGGGTGCGGGAAAAGTCGCGTTCGACGTGCGGCGATTCGGATGCCATCTGTGCTCGATCAGCGCGCACAAAGTGCACGGGCCAAAGGGCGTTGGCGCAATGTATGTACGGCGCGGGACTCCGCTTTCGCCGCTGATAGTGGGCGGGAGCCACGAGCGCCGTCAGCGCGCGGGAACGCAGAATGTGCCGGGCATTGTTGGCCTGGGCAAGGCCGTGGAACTGGCGATGGAGAGCCTGGAGGATGGAACGATGGACCGCGTTGCACGGCTGCGCGACCGGCTCGAAGCGGGAATTCTCGAAATTCCCGGCACGAAAGTAAATGGCGAGGTAGCGCCGCGTGCCGCAAACACGACGAACATTCATTTTGAGCATCTGGAGGGCGAGGCGCTGGTGATCGCGCTCGACCTGAAGGGCGTTGCGGTGAGCGGAGGATCAGCGTGCCACTCGGGGTCGACCGAGCCGAGCCATGTACTTATGGCGATGGGACTGGACAAGAACGCTGCGCTGGCCAGCCTGCGCTTCAGCCTGCTGAAGACAGTGACGGACGAGGATATTGACCATGTACTGCGCGTGGTCCCGGAGGCAGTGGAACATTTGCGTGCGCTGGCGCCGGAGACGGCAGTAACACTTGGATAGGAAGCAGATTTTTTGATGAAGCAGAACGGAACCATTGCGGTGGCGATGTCCGGAGGTGTTGACTCCTCGACGGCGGCGGCGATCCTCGCTCGCGAGGGCGATTCGTCTGCGGCTCCACGCAATGCAGTGGTTGGGCTGACGCTGCAGCTTTGGGACCAGACGAGGCTTGCGGGCAAGCACGGGATTCCCGACGCGCCGAAGGCTGGTCGTTGCTGTTCCATCGACGACGTGTACGATGCGCGGCGCGTAGCCGAGCACCTGGAGATTCCTTATTACGTCGTGAACCAGGAGGAGCGATTCGAGCGGGACGTGGTGCGGCCATTTGTGGATGAGTATCTGGCGGGGCGCACGCCGATTCCCTGCTCTCTCTGCAACAACCACATCAAGTTTGACCAACTGTTGAGGACCGCGCGGAGCATTGGGGCGGAGCGGATCGCAACGGGCCATTACGCGGTGAACGAGTTCGACGAAAAGCGCGGGCGATGGATTTTGAAGCGGCCCGCGGACCCGGCCAAGGACCAGACGTATTTCCTCTTCGGACTGACGCAGGAACAGCTTGCGCGCACACTCTTTCCGCTGGGGCACATGACCAAGCCGGAGGTGCGCGAGGCGGCGCGGAAGCATGGGTTGATGCTGGCGGAGAAGCCGGATTCGCAGGAGATCTGCTTTGTGCCGGGCGGCGATTACAAGCAGTTCATCACGGCGTATCTCGAGGAGCAGGGCGAAGCGGCACCGGAGATGGCAGGCGAATTGGTGGCCGCGAGCGGAGAAATTATCGGGCGGCACGCGGGCATCCATAACTTTACTGTGGGGCAGCGGAAGGGGCTGGGAGTGGCGAGCGCGTCTCCGCTCTACGTAATCAACATCGATCCGGCGAATCATCGCGTGACGGTGGGCGCGGACGCCGAGCTGGCGACGCGCAGTTTGCGCGCGCGGCAACTGAACTGGATCAGCATTGCGGAGCTTAGCGAGCCGATGCGCGTGAAGGTGAAGATTCGACATCGGCACGAGCCGGCATGGGCCACTCTGGAGCCGAGCGGAGCGGACGAAGCGATTGCAACCTTCGATGAGCCTCAACGCGCAGTGACGCCGGGCCAGGCCGCGGTTTTCTACGATGGTGATGAAGTGGTGGGCGGGGGCTGGATTGCCTGAGTTGCCCAAGAGACCCGAAACTCAGAGGCGCTGACCGACCCCTAGACGAACATGTCGTGATCGCGTGACGGCCGATTGGCCTGCGAAGGAGGCTCGGGCACTCCATTGCGCAGCGATTCGATGACCGCCTTCACCGAAGACAATATCGCCGAGAACTGGCGCATGGGCTTGTTGACGGCATTGGACACGAATTGGCCGGTGCGGTCCAATGTGTCGAGAACGTGGGAAAACATCGAGTCGAGGCGATTGCCCTGAATGCGCGCCCGGGCGATCATTTCATCAGCCGCAGATTGCACATCAGCGGCCTGAGCGCGCAGGGAATGAGTGAGAGCTGCGAGGTCGTCGGCGGTTTGCTCGATTTTTGGCGTGAGTCGCGCGACCAGGGAGCGAGTATTGTCGATGAGCGGAGTGACCGAGGAGCGGAAGGCTTCAATCTTCTGGTCCATGGAGCGCGCGGCCTTGCGCATGGCAATAAAGGCGGCCAGTAAAACGAAGGCCTGGACCAGCATGGCCAACGCAACCAGCGCGACCAAAATGAGTTGAACGGTTTGATTGTCGATCTTTGGCATATGAAGGATCTCGCGCAGAACTCTGCGGAACTAGAAATTGCAGCCTAAACACGCCGCGCCAGCAAAGGCCGCGGAATCAAATTCGGAGCCCGCGCGAGCACCTGGAACAATCATGCGCGCGCTCGCCGCCGGAAGGGACGATGAGATCCGAGGCACTGCGTAGGCCCGGCTGGACTGCCGACTCTCAGAACTCGTGCGTCTCGGGCTCGCCGTTTGCGGACTTGTATGCCTGGCGTCCGGCATCCACGGCAGCGGTAACGCGAGTGGACTGATCGGCGACCAGATTCTTGCCGCGCTCGACGAATTCTTCCCACTGAGCTCTTCCGCGATCGACGTACTCGCCAACCTGTTCCTTGCCGCGATCAACAAAAGCGTTCACCTGCTCCTTGCCGCGATCGACGATGGCGCTAACGTTCTCCGCAGCTTCACGCGTGCGCGCGCGCAGATACTCCGCGCTTTCGCGTGCTCCCGAGGCGATGTCCTCGCGGGTCTCTTTGCCGCTCTTTGGCGCATAAAGGATGCCGACCAGAGCGCCGACGCCTAAGCCGGCCAGAAACCAGGCCAAGCCGTATGACTTGTTCTCTTCTGCCATGATGAACCCTCCTCTTTCACCGCACTCAATGAACGATTGAGCCTACCAAACCAGTCCAGTCTACAGCAAACGGGCGCCATGCAGCAGATTGGGCGGCTGTTGAATTTGCAAGACCGCTCCCCAAAAGCCGAAAACACTCCGCCGGACTCCATTACGAGACGCGGCGTTCGCATCAGATCCACTCGCTGAAACTTGCCCGCTCTCCGGGTTAGATGCCTCGCGCGGGTGCGGGGTCATCCACCGGAGGCAGAATTGCGAGCAAGAACTTCAGCAAAGTGAAGGGCATGACGGTGGGTTAGCTGCGCGATCTGCTCGCGGCAACTGAAGCCGTCGGCAACGAGGATCGTGGTCGAGCCGGCAGATTGCACGGCGGGCAACAGATCCTGGCCGGCGATAGTCTTAGAAACTTCAAATTTGTCGGCTTCAAAGCCGAATGGGCCTGCCATTCCGCAACAGCCAGCCTGAATGAGATCGACCGTTGCTCCGGCTGCGCGGAGGAGCGTGATCTCACTCGATGGGCCACCAAAGACGGCCTTGTGATGGCAGTGACCGTGGACCAGGACGTTTGCGCCTGCGAGGCGGCCTGAGGCAAACTGCGGCGCGCGATCGGAGAGGAAGTCAGGGAGTAGCGAGACCTGCTGGCTCAGGCGCTTCGCGCGGGGATCGTCTGGAAAGAGTTCCAGCAACTCATCTTTGAAGACGCTGGCACAGCTTGGCTCGAGGAAGATGAAGGGCAAGCCGGCCTCGATATGCGGGGCCATGCGGCTGAGCACGCGCGCAAGATAGGAGCGGGCGGCTCCGAGAAGGCCGAAATCGTAGAGCGGGCGGCCGCAGCAGATATGGCCGCGCGGGGTTTCAACCTGAAATCCGGCCTGGGTAAGGATGGTTTCGGCCGCAGAGAGCGACTGCGGATAGTAGTAGTTGTTCCAGGTGTCGGGCCACAACAGGACCACCTGCGGTGGGGCGGACCTTTGGAGGAGATTCGTGGGAGGAGCAGAAGTTTCTCGTGCAGCATCGCGAGTCTTTTGGTAGGTTTTCGACGCCAGGCGGGGCAAGCGGCGCTCGCTTGAAACACCGGCAATGCGCTTGATGAGTGAACTGGTGAGCGGGCCTGTGAGGATGGCGTTGGTGAGAGACGGGGCGATTGAGCCGTAGCGGGCGAGGCGATCGGCAAAGCCAAAAATGTAGTGATGGATGGGGTGCAGGCGGCCTTTGTAGTGTTGCGCAAGGAATTCTGACTTGTAAGCGGCCATGTCAACCTGCACCGGGCACTCGGATTTGCAAGCCTTGCAGCTCAAGCACAGGTCGAGGGCCTCGTGGACAGCGCGGCTTTGGAACCCCTCCTGGCGCAGAGATCCAGCGAGCATCTCCCAGAGGAGGTGGGCGCGACCGCGAGTGGAGTGTTGCTCTTCCCCGGTGGCGCGATAGCTGGGACACATGACGCCGCCCTGCGTGTTGCGACAAGAACCGACGCCGACACAACGCTCAGAGGCGCGTTCGAACGAGCCATCGTCTTTGGCAAACGCAAAGTGGGTTTGAGGCGTGGAACTGCTTTCGGGAGAGATGAGATTGGTGGGGGCGTGGACGCCCCCACGATTGCCGGTCTGGAGACCGGCGCTACTGAGAGGATGGCGGAGGTTTTCGACCGGATCGTAGACGCGCACGGCATCGGAGAGCTTGCCGGGATTCATGCGATTGTCAGGGTCCCAGAGGGCCTTGAATTCGCGGAAGGCTTCGACAAGCTCGGGGCCAAACATTTTGGGCAGAAGCGCGGCGCGTGCCTGGCCATCTCCGTGCTCACCGGAGAGCGAACCGCCGAAGGAGAGAACAGTGTCAGCGGCGCGTTCGATGAATTCGCGGAAAGTGCGAATGCCTTCGGCGCTGCGGAAGTCGAAATTGATGCGCATGTGAACGCAGCCCTGCCCATAGTGACCGTAGAGCGGACTGCTAAAACCGTACTCAGCCATGAGCTGGGTGATGGCCCGCAGATATTTGCCGAGCTGCGCGGGAGGAACGGCGGAGTCCTCCCAACCCTCCCAACGGTCGGGCTCGCCGGGCACAAAGACCATGGCGCCGAGAGCGGACTCGCGCACATGCCACACTGCCTGAGCTTCATCGGGCGCGCAGATATGCGCCACAGGCGGCGAGGGCCAGGACTGCGAGGCTCGCGCAAGTGATTCGGCCTTAGCGCGGGCTTCCTCGGCGGACCATGCGCCCATCTCGACGAGCAAAAAACCGAATCCGGGCGGAAGCCGATCGAGGTCACGCAGCGCCAAGCCCTTGCGGCGCATGAAGTCGACGAGAAGAGAGTCGAAGCCTTCGAGGCCAATGGGCTTGTGCTCAAGCGCGAGCGGAACCGCGTCAGCGGCGAGGAATGCGTCATTGAAGCCAAGCACAGTGAGGACGCGAAATGGCGGGCTGGCGGTGAGATTCAACGTGGCGGAGACGATGTTGGCGCAGGTGCCTTCGGAGCCGACCAGCGCGCGCGCGACATGGAAGTTATTTTCGGGCAGGAGCTCGTCGAGGTTGTAGCCGGAGACGCGGCGCGGAATGCGGGGAAACTTTTCACGGACGAGGGATGCGTAGCGGTCGCGGATGCGCTCGAGCCCGGCGTAGATTTGCCCGACGCGGCCGCCAGCGCGAATGAGCGCGTCAAGGCGCTCGGGCGGCGTGGCTCCCACGGTCATGCGCGTGCCGTCGTAGAGCACGACGTCGAGCGATTCGACGTTGTCAACGACCTTTCCACCCAGCAAGCCATGCACGCCACAACTGTTGTTGCCGATCATGCCGCCGAGAGTGCAGCGGGAGTGCGTCGCGGGATCGGGCGCATAGGTGAGTTGATGCGTCTCGGCGGCGTCGCGCAGGCGGTCAAGAACGATGCCGGGCTCGACGCGCGCGAGGCGCTTCGCGGGGTCAAGACCCTCAAGCGAATTCATGAAGCGAGAGAAGTCAAAGACTACGGCAACGTTGACGCATTGACCGGCGAGGCTGGTTCCCGCGCCACGGGGAAGGACGGCAGCGCCGGTGGCACGGCAAGCGGCTAACGCGGCCTCAACGTCGGACGCGTCGCGCGGAAAGATGACGCCGATGGGGAGCTGGCGGTAATTCGACGCGTCAGCGGCGTAGAGTGCGCGTGAGCCCAGGTCGAAATGGACCTCGCCACGAAGCGACTTCTTGAGAAGGGCCTCGAGCTCGCGGTGAGCGGAAAAGCTCTCGTGGCCGAGCGGGGCGGAATTGGAAAGAATGGCAAATGTCGAATGGCTCACGCTGCCATGTTAGCGCGAGGAGGGGGAGGCTTGTTGGTGGGTGAATGTGATGTCGAGTGCGCCGACGGGTGCAATTGCCGAGCTAAACCGCAGATGCAAAGTGGGCGATTCCGCACTCCATGGAGCGCTGGCACTCTCAGCAGGACATCTCCGTTCGCTGGGTGAGCGTCGGGGAGTTATCGCGACGGCCACTCTTCGACGACCACGCCGAGGTCGTTGAGCTGACGGATGACGGCCTCTACATTGCGGCGGACGTTGGGGCGGTCTTTGGGCGCAACGGAAGTTGATTCCGCGACCGCGATCACGCGGCCATACGACCACGCTCCGGCGGGAATGGCGGCGACAGCGGCGTCGAGGTCGGAGAGACGCAACTCTAACTGCTGCCGACGCGCCGCCGCGGGACGAAGCAAAGTTCCCTGCCCGACCGAGCTGGGGTTGGCATCGGCCAGAATGATGCGAAGCGCAAGGGTGTCAGCGCCGACGACGAGAAAGGGATTTGCCCATTGCGAGGGATCGTGGACGTCAATATAGAGGCTCTTGGTGGGCAGCGGAATCTGGTCAAGCTCGGCGCGTTCCTGGTCGCGCTCCACTGCCGCGTCATGGGCCCGATGCTCGGCGTCTACAGCGTCCTTTTCGACCTTGACGACCGCGCGCTCTTCACGATGGCAGGCGGCTAGAAGCAGAGCTGGGAGCACTACCAGCGCAAACAATCGATTGCGGCTGCGATGCGGAATCACGTAAATAAGGATAGCAGGGCAGCGGGTGCGTGTTGCTTGAGGCGAACGGCGAATCGGGCCGCCCCAAAGGCCTTGTGAATCCCGCCAGACCAACCTCTATCTACCTGCGATCACACTGCGGGCGATGGAGTCGAGGATGCCATTGAGGAAATTGATCGATTCGGTGGCGCAGTAGCGACGCCCGATTTCAAGCGCCTCGTTAATCACGACAGGAAAGGGCGTTGATTTGACGCCGATAAGCTCGGCGACGGCCATGCGCAGCAGATTGCGATCAACGGCGGGCATGCGATCGAGGCGCCAGTGGGCGGAGTGGCTCGCGATAAGCGCATCGATTTCTTCCTGACGAGCAACGGCCAAGCGAAAGAGGTCCACAGCAAAACCACGCACCTCGGGTTCCACGGGATCGGCGGCTTGCCAGAACGTGGCCTGAACATCGTCGGGACTCTGGCGGCCAATGTCGGCCTGAAAAAGCATTTGCATGGCGAGTTCGCGAGACTTGCGGCGATGGCGCGAGGTCAAGCTGGGCCGCCTTGCTGGAGTTTGCGGCGCAGGCTCACCATTTCGATGGCAGCGGCGGCGGCCTCAAAGCCCTTGTTACCGCCCTTGACGCCGGCGCGGTCCAGGGCTTGCTCCAGAGTTTCGCAGGTGAGCACGCCAAAGCTGTGAGGAACGCCGGTTTCCTGCTGTGACTGGCCGATGCCGCGCGCAACCTCATTGTAGATGGCTTCGTAGTGGGCGGTTTCTCCGCGCAAAAGGCAACCGAGAGTGACGATGGCGTGGAAAGTACCGCCGGCAGCGCAGGTGCGGGCAGCAGCGGGAATTTCCCATGCGCCGGGAACGCGCACGACCTGAATATCGGGGCGGGCTGCGCCACTGCGCAACAGGGCGTCGAGAGCACCCTCAAGCAGGCGGTCGGTGATGACGGCGTTCCAGCGCGAGACAACAACAGCGAATTTCATGCCACTTGCTGAAAGATCGCCCTCCAGCGCAACTGGCTTGCCCTTCACGGGATCGGTCCAGGCCCAGAAGCTGAAGCTGAAGCCGGGCTCCGGTTCGACTGTGAAGAGTTGCGAACGCCAATCGGTCTCAGCGATTAGAGAAAGCCGCGAGACAGCTTGATCGCCCCCTTGCTGGCGGAGCCACGCTTCAGCAGCCTGGTGGACAGAGTCGAGCGAGGTGACCTCGATGAGGATATCTGCTGTCGGGGGGAACTTTCCGTCGACAAACTCCAGATTGCCGAGCGGAGCGAGAAACGATGCGCCGCGGGATCCCTCCTGCTGCCAGCCTTTGCCGTGCGCGAAACCCAACGCGGCAAAAAAGGCCGCCAGCCGGTCGTAGGCCGCCGCGCTGCGGGCAGGCCGCAGAAATGAGATGCCCTTGATCATGAATCGATTGTAGAAGACAGGGACCAAGGGGCCAAAGGCACAAGAGGCCGAGAAAGCATCCTCACCAAATGCAAATGCAGGTCCTTCGACTCCGATCATCCGCCGCGGCGGACGATCGGCGCTCAGTATGACCACCCTCACCTTACAAGGTTACGTGATGGAGCGCGGCTTGACAGCGATGACCGTTGCAGGAACCACGGTGGATGGGCCGGGCACTGTGGGATAGAGGCAGCCTGCATCGTTGCCGCCCGCCGAGACCGGCGTGCAGGCAGGAAGAGCAGGCGTCAATTGCTGCGTATCCGCAGGCGGTGAAGTGGTGCTGAGATTGGCCGGAATGCCGATGAAATGAAGTTCATCGTCGCCCGCCGTGGATACGAAGAAGATGGAGTGATCGGGCGAGAATGTGCCTGCGAGCGGAGCGGTTGGAGGCGTGGCGGAAGTGCTGTCAGCAAAGGTCACATAGCCGACGGGTCCGAGGCCGGTGGCCTGGGGCAGATAGTACGGAAGCTGCGCGGCCGTGGTGGAAGTGCCCGGCGTGTTGTAGGTGACAAAAGCGATGGGCGCGGCACTGGTGGAAGAGGCCGTAGTGGGCGCCGTGCCAGTGACGACCTGATTGACGGCGGTGGCATTTGTCACTCCGGCCAGATTGACTGAACCGTCGAGCACTGGATTCGTAGAGAGCGGCGAGAGTGTCTGCGTTGTGCCGGATGCGGTTTCTGGACATTCAGCCGCGGGATAGGCCAGTGAAGGCGGAATATTGAGGCCGATGTCATCGAGCGTGATGCTGGAGCCGTTGAGGGATGCGCCGAGAATGTGCTGACCGTCAGAGGTGGCGCCTAAAACGCTGGTCGGGATGCTGAGAGAGTCAGTTGCAGGCTGCGGATAAAACTGAATTGTCGCGTTGTTTCCGACAATGCCGCTGGGGCACCATGTGTGGGCGACTGTTGAATTACCGGCGAGCCATGCGCCCAGACCAGGGACAGTGATGGCAAGATTCTGCGCGCCGCCCGAGGTAGTCAGGTCGTAGGTGCTCCAGCCAGAGTTGGTGTCATGCACATAGAGCGTGTTGGTGTGATTACCGCCGAGCGTGGAGCTATCGACGATGTAGAGGGTGTTCGAATCCTGCGTCCAGGCCGCTGCCGCACCCAAGCCGCCAAACGTACTGAGGATGCTGCCGGAGGTGTTGTAGAGGTAAAACACGCCACGAATCTGATCGTTGATCAGCAGGTAGCTGCCATTCGGAGAGACGGCGAGCACCACGCCGGGCACGCTCGTGTCCTGTCGGGAAAGAGAATTGCCGTTGGTTGAGTAGACCATCAACTCGCGAGGCGAGCCAAAGTAGAGGTTGAGGCCCGACTGGTCCATGACCATGGAGTTGGGCACGAAAGGAAGACGCACAGTGCTGCCGGGAGTGCCGGTGAGCAGCTCAACGGAATAAAAGTACTGGGACTGGCCAGGTGCACCGGCCCAGACAAAGTCGCTGGTGGTTCCGGGAACGATCACGTCGACGGGATTGGAAGTGATGGATAAACCGGTCCCATTTAAACCAAGTTCATTGATGGGGGCAGGGTTACATTGAGGCGGTTTGCAGAGGGCAGTGAGCGTGGCAACACCGGGGTACGCCGGTGCAATGGAGCCGGCACCGCCGGCGGTGATGTCGATGGGATTGGTGGACTCGTACTCCAGCGCCAACCCGGTGATCGAGTTGCCCTGGGTATCGATCACATTCGTGGTGAGGTTTTGCGAAACTCCCTGGGTGATCACGCCTTTTGTGCTTCCATTAGCCAGCGTAATATTGATCGATTTCGGCGGGCAGGTAGAGAAGTACCCGGCCGAAGATGAGGTTTGCGAGAGTGACGCGGTAATGACGGTTGTGCCCGGCTGCTCCGCAGTGATGACGTTGGTTGTGGAATCGATCTTAGCGACAGCAGAGTTGCTGGTAAAAAAGTCGAGGGTGCCGATGGAGGAAGTGCACTCGGGAACGGACGTAATGCCTGGAGCCAGCCCACCCGGGCAGGCGTAGTTCGCCGGCAACACTGAAGGCGGGGCGCAAAGCTCATATTGGGTTCCGTTGCTGACATAGCACTCCTCGGCATCGAGCTGTGCCTGCTGATTCTGCGAGAAGCACTGCTGAGGAACGGAACTGGAGACAGAAGTCGTGACGAGACTGATACTCGAGATTGGGGCGTGGACGTAGACGGCGACAGGATTGGAGGTTACCGATTCGGCAGAGGCGGTGATGTAAGCGACGGAGTATGGCAAGCCGCCCGTCGAAGGCAACGGATTGGGGTAGTTGCAGTAGGAGTAGTCGGGGATTCCGCCGCCGCTGTTGCGGTTCCATGTACCTGCGCAGAGCTGGCCGCTGGGCGAAATGTCGACCAACTGGTTGTTGGTGGTGCCCCAACTGAGCGCTCCAGAAGGAATGGAGGCCGAATTGCCTTTGCAGGTAGTGGCTGAGGGCTGCGAGATGGAGCTGGTCTGTCCATAGGCCAGGGAAATTCCGGCGGTTTGGGGCTGGAGTGTGAGATTGGCCACTTCGGTGAGGGTTAACCCATAGCCGAGTCCGTTGCAATACTTTCCGGCCGGATTGCGGACGCAACCGGAGATGGAAATCCCGGCCGGAATGGCCAGGCCCAGCAAACAAACAAGCGTCAGAAACCGCCGCATGAATCCTCCCCGCTCCGCACTTTAGAACCGCGGAACGGATTTGAAAAGCGCATTAAGAAGAATGAGACCCAACCGCCCTCGCCGATGCACACGACCGAGCCCACGGCTGGCCAGCGGGGCGAGTTGGACCCCAGCCGCAGATCCCTGCCGGCAGGCTGCCGCATGCGGCCGGAGGGACGAAACGCACAGTGAATGTCCCAAGGAAAAAGTGTATCAGGATGGACCCACCTCTGGCATCGCGCGCGATGGCGATAAGACTCTGGCAGATAGACTGGCGCGGGGGCGGATGGAGAGCGGGAAATACAGAGACCGGAAAGTCAGGGACCAGGGATTAGGGACCAGGGATTAGAAAACCCTCGTTCACGGCCGCAGTTTACGCATCATGGCAACGAGCATCCGACTCACTTCGTTGGTCAGATCATCTGCCACCTTTCTCGATTCTTCTTTGCCATAGCCCAGGCCCGCAGCGATCACGAGCTGCGTTTGAATCTCGCAGATCGATCCACGGGCGTGTCCAAGGGATTGAGCGTATTCTCCTCGTGTGGCTCTCCCGTAGCCTTCAGCGATATTGCTGGCAACAGAAACCGCCGCTCGCCGAAGTTGACTGGTGAGACCAAAGTTTTCGCTAGCCGGAAATGAAGAGGTGAATCGGTAAATGGCCAAACTCATTTGGACAGACCGTTGCCAAACCACGAGATCCTTGAATGCCGCCCCCCACGTTCTACTCCTTCTCCCCGCCCTACCGCTGAGGATCACTCGAATAAACATAACGCGTCGCCTGCAACATGTTTGTGAGCACGGGCACGAGAACAGGCAGTAGTGGCCTGGGATTAGGGATTAGGGGATGGGTGAGGTCGAAAGAGACTTGCGAAGGTTACGGATTCGGCGGCATGTATTGGGCGAACCAGTCGACGGCGCGCTCAAGAGTGTCGCGGCGATCGGCTGGATTGGAGAAGCCGTGGCCCTCATTGGGATAGACCACCAATTGCGTGGGAACGTGCAGATCGCGGAGCGCGTGCCAGAACTCGAAGGACTGCGGCGCTGGACATTCGCCGTCGCGATCGCCGACTACAGCGAGAGTCGGGGTTTGGGCTTGTTTGATGAACGTGATTGCGGAGCTGCGCGCGTAGACTTGCGGGTCGTCATAAACGGATGCGCCGAAGTACGGAATCATCCACTGATCGATGGAGTTCTCGCCATAGTAGGAGAGCCAGTCAGAGATTCCGGCACCTGCGACCGCGGCGCGGAAGCGATGAGTCTGCGTGACGGCAAACATGGACATGAAACCGCCGTAGCTCCATCCGGCGATACCGACGCGATTGGGGTCGACAGGATATTTCGCGAGGACGGCATCGACGCCGGCGAGAATGTCGCGCAGGTCGCCGTATCCGAAGTCGTTGCGGTTGGCCTGGGTAAAGGCCTCGCCCTGACCGTAGCTGCCGCGGGGATTGGGCATGAGGACGAAGTAGCCGAGCTCGGAGAAAGCAGTCGCGCTGAAGCCGCCGGCGCCGCCGTTCCAGCGCGAGGTGACCGAGGAAGCCGGACCGCCGTGAATTTCGACGAGGAGCGGGTATTTCTTCGACGGATCGTAGTTCTTTGGCAGCAGCAGCCAGCCCTGGATGTTGAAGCTGTCGTTTTTCCATGCGAGCGAAACGGAATCGCCCCATGAAGGCTTGAGGCCATCATTGAAGTGCGAGAGCTGGAGGAGCTGCCCGGCGCCGGTGGAATAAACGGGACCGGATTCTTTGGCGCGCACGGCGAAGATTTCGGGCGGAGTGTTGAAGGAGCTGGATTGAAAGACGAACACGGAGCGATCGGCGGATGCGGAGAGCGTTGAATCGTAGCTGAGGATGCCCACCGAGCCGGGAATGCTGAAGACAGGCGGATCGAAGGTTGCCGGGGCGCCGGCGGTGCTGGGGAGACGCAGACGGACGAGACTGGAATCGCTTCCGGCAATCTCGCTGAGATACAAGACACCATTGCCGCCCCACGCGATCCATTCGGCGGACGCGAGATGATCGGGAGTGAGATCGACAGGAGGGCCACCCGCTGACGGGACGATCCAGACGTCGCCACCGGTGACACCCTGATCGCTCATGAGGCCGCCGATGAAGGCGATTGACTTGCCGTCGGGCGACCAAGTGGGTTGGGCGATCTGGAGGCCATGGAGCGGTCCGGAGACATCGGCGGGGGAAAGGATGACGGCGGGCTTGGGGTTCGCGCGATCCCCGGTCTGAGAATCCAGACCGGCGGCACCCATGTTTGTTGGGAGAACGATGGATTGCGTGTAGAGTTTGGCGACCCACCAGTTGTTTTCGCCGGGAGGGTCGGCGGCGGTGTAAGCGAGGAAATTGGAATCGGGCGACCAATCGAATTCGAAGACGTGAAGGTTGGGCGGAGAAATGAAGGTTGGAGCAGCGGGTTGCGACGCGGTCGTAGAGACCGCGGCGACGCGCTGAATCTCGATGTGATCTTCTCCGATGACGCCGGAGGGCGGGGTTTCAGCAGAGAGCGCGCCGGGGGGACGCGTTGCGCCTTCAACGTAGAGAAACGCGATGGTCTTGCCGTCGGGCGAGAATGCAGGCGCGCCGACGTAGCCGTGGAGTTCGCTGAGACGAACGGCGGGGCTGCCATCGAGACGAGAGAGAAAGAGATCGGACTGCTCGCCGGGATCGGCGCAATCGGAGAGGAAGGCGATGGAAGCGGAGTTGGGAGACCAGACAAACTCAGTTGCAATGCAGGATTGGCCGGAGGTTGCGGTGGTTGTTTGGCTCTGGGCGAGATTGCCGATGGGGGCAATGCGTACCTCACCTGCTTCAAGCCAGGCGATGCGTTTTCCATCGGGCGAGATAGCGACCTGAGCGACGGTGCGAGCGCGATTCTCTGTGGACTGGATTTGGTCGAGTTGGGCGGAGGTGGGTTGCGCGAGAGCGGATTGAGCGTGAGCGAAGAGCGGTGCGAGAAAGGCGAGAAGGATGAGAGCGCTCAGAGAACGGCGCATGCGGCGAGACATAGGGGAATGGTAATGCAGGGGGCAAGGGAGCGGGTTGCCGGGTTCGCAGGTTGGCGACGCGGGCGGTGGACAGTGAACAGTGGGCGACTCGCAGTTGACATCAGACAGGAGACACCGGGCAGCCCGACGAGCCGGCCCGTAACTACTTTCAGAAGAAAGACTTGCGGCAAAACGAGCCGTCGTCCATCTCCCGGTCTATTTTTACTGATTCTAAAGGGGTTGTTTGGATTAAATTCCGAACAATTTGATGCCGTTTTCGACGTATCCAGAAATCGGTTTGTTGATTCTAAACGAGTTATGTGGCGAATATTTAGCGAAATGTCGCAAATTTTTTTATTTGATTATTTTCCGCTCTCCGCGAGGGGCTGTTTTTCACGCCTCGGTGCAAGGTTGAATAATGTCCTTCGAGCCAAAATCTGCGACCTGAGCCGCCAGGTTTCCGTGTGAAATCGC
>CAYOVE010000050.1:0-16983 GCA_964407295.1 uncultured Occallatibacter sp. | reverse complement strand
ACGCTCAATAACGGCACGCACGAGGTGGACATTTGCCGATGGGCCTTGCAGGCCGAGATTCCCCACGCCGTGACCGCAAGCGGGGGACGCTACCAGTACAAAGACGACTGGCAATTCCCCGACACAACCGTCACGAACTTCGAGTATCCCGGCAAACTCATCTCGTGGGAGGGCCGTTCCTGCCAGGGCATGCGACTCTACGATCGCGATCGTGGTTCGGTCATCATGGGCACCAAGGGCTCGGTGGTGATCGATCGCGCAGGTTACGACGTGTTCGACTGGAAAGGCAAGCAGACCGATACGTATCGCACCGGCCACGAAACCTCAACCGGCGATCTGCTCAGCGCCGACACGATGACCGACTCTCACTTTGCCAACTTCATCGCGGCCATTCGCGGCCAGCAAAAACTTAACTCGCCGGTTGTGATTGCCAACGTCACCGTGACCATGCTGCTGCTCTCGAACATCGCCTGGTTCGTCAACCGACTGTTGCGGGTTGACACCGAAACCGCGCACATCCTCGACGACCCCGAGGCCATGAAATACTGGGCCCGCACCTATGAACCGGGATGGGAAGTGACGGTTTAAGGGCCGTGAGCTGAAGTTGTCATCCTGGAGCGAATGCCGCGCAGCTGTGAAGCAGAAAGATCCACATTGCAGAGTCGTGGTTGGGCGGAGAGCATCAAAATCTGCGGGAGTGTGAAGAATGGCCGTCTCTGTCTCATCATTACCTGCCGCCCAGGCTGGAACCATTACCCTTGGCGGAGATTTGACTGTGAACCGCATGGGCTACGGCGCGATGCGCATAACCGGGAAGGGCATCTGGGGACCGCCGGACGATGTCCCCGCGGCGCTGGCCACGTTGCGCCGCGCTGTCGAGCTTGGCGTCAACTTCATTGATACCGCCGACTCTTATGGCCCTGATGTCTCTGAAGAGCTGATTGCGCAGGCGCTCTATCCCTATCCCGCGGGCCTTGTCGTCGCGACCAAAGCCGGATGGACGCGCTACGGACCCGGCGTTTGGCAACATGACGCCAGCCCCGCGCACCTTGAGAAGGCCATCGAAGGCAGCCTCAAGCGCCTGCGCCTGGACCGCATCGATATTTATCAACTGCACGTTCCCGATCCGGCGGTTTCCTTTGATGCCTCGATGGAGACTCTCGCAAGGCTGAAAGAACAAGGAAAGATCCGCCACGTGGCTCTCTCAAACGTCACGCTCGAACACATCAAGCGCGCGCAGAAAATTGTCCCCATCGTCAGCGTGCAGAATCGCTACAGTTTCTCGGATCGCGAGTGGGATTTCGTGGTGGATTACTGCGAGGCCAACGGAATTGCATTTCTGCCCTGGGGGCCGATGGCGCAAGCGCGCAAGGCGAACGAAGTGGTGGAAAGAATTGCCGCTGTGCGAAATGTATCGACTGCAGTTGTCTCGCTGGCATGGCTGCTGCGTCGTTCGCCGGTCATTTTGCCAATTCCCGGAACCAGCTCCGTGAAGCACCTTGAAGAGAACGTCAGCGCGGCAGCGTTTCGGCTGACCGACGCTGAGTTCGCGGAGCTTGCCGCAGTCGTTCCCAAGCCCTATTGGTTGCGAGGCTGAAGCCAGCCCAGATGCGCACGGTGCGGGTGATTTCTCCGCACCGACCCCATCCCGAAGCCGCTTGGCAAACATCATTCAGGGAGTCTACAGCGTTGCGCGGTCGCGTTGAAGGCTACCGATCGTTGTCGCGAAAGTCTGAAACCGCGCCCTGCACGATTGTCCTCTTGATTCTTCGTTCACGCCTCTCCCGGAGGATTTACTCTAATTCCAGACCGTCATGCTGCTCGAATCTCTTCGCCAACAAGTCCTCCGCGCCAATCAGGAGATCGCCCGCCGCGGTCTTGCGCCTCACACCTTCGGGAACGCCAGCGGTGTCGACCGGTCGGGGCCCAAGCCCCTCATGGTAATCAAGCCGAGCGGAGTTGATTACGCGGCCTTAACTCCCGCCGACCTCGTCGTCACCGATCTCGATGGCAAGATCGTCGAAGGCTCGCTGCGTCCGTCGAGCGATTTGGATACACACACACTGCTCTACCGCGAGTTCCCCCAGATTGGGGGCATCGTTCATACCCATTCCGAATTCGCCACGGCGTGGGCGCAGGCAAACCGCCCGATCCCTTGCCTCGGCACTACGCACGCCGACTATTTTCATGGCCCAGTTCCCGTTACTCAGCCACTCTCCGCTGAGGAGGTCGCCTCAGGCTACGTCCGGAATACCGGAGCGGTCATTGTCCGGTGTTTTCGTTCCGGAAACCTCGATCCAACTGCCATCCCCGGCGTGCTCGTGGCTGGTCACGCCCCGTTCACGTGGGGCAAGGACGCGGCCGAGGCCGTTGAGCATGCGGACGTTCTTGAGTACATCGCCCGGCTGGCCTTCCGCAGCGTGCTGCTGGGAGCGCCAGAGGCAGGGATCCCCGGGCACGTATCGGAATACCACTACCTTCGCAAGCACGGTTCGAAGGCGACCTACGGCCAGCGCTGACCCCTGGGCGGAATCCATGCCCGAGCCGGCTTTTTCTCGCGTTCGCCCGACGCCCAAGACGCAGGATGTGGTCAAATTGCCACACCCGAAATCCTCGGAACTCCTGTGTTTTAGCCCAGTTGACGAATGGCGGGGCGGGGCGCATCGACCTACAATTTTCCATAGGTCCATTCGGTTCTGCGGATGTGTGCTCTTGTTTTTTGCACCGGCGGTGTGATTTACTTCACTTCAGGTTGACATTTACAGGCTTTCAAAAGTCCATATCACGATTGTTCTCAGACAATTGGCCTGACACCTCTGGCGTAATGCCGCATCCCCACCGCGTGGCAACCGACGTGCTGGTAAAGCGATTGATGTAGGAAAACCCCGCTCATGGAGACAAGCCTCCTTAACCGCGTGCAGGCTACGCTGCTGGCCTTGGCCACAGCGGCGCTGTTCGTGTTGGCAGTGCTGAATGTCCTCGAGCAGAGGCAGTACCCGCAGCCTGATGACGGCGTTTGGTGGGGTGAAGCGCAGGGCGGCCTCCAAGCAGAAAAGGTTCTCCCGGATAAGCCCGGCGAGCGTGCGGGAATTCAGGTGGGGGACCTGCTGACGGGGGTCAGTGAATCGCCCACCGCCGATGTAACGCCGGTGACGCTGGTGGCCAATCTGGAGCGCGCCCTCTACGCCACAGGGCCTTACGGGCAGGTCTACTACACCATTACGCGCGACGGTATTCCTCTCGAAGCTCCCATCAAAGTCATTCCCGACCCGATGGATCACAGCCTTGAGTACGGCCTGCGCGTGATCGGCCTCATCTATCTCATCATCGGCTTCTACGTTCTTTTCCGCCGGTGGGGCGCCCCACGGGCCACACATTTTTACCTCTTCTGCCTGGTTTCGTTCGCGTTTTACGCGCTGAAGTACACAGGGAAATTCGACGGACTGGATTGGATTGTCTTCTGGACGAATGTTGTGGCCGAAGCGCTGCAGCCGGCGCTCTTCCTGCACTTTGCCCTCAGCTTTCCTGAAGAACGCTTCAAGAATCTCCGCCGACGCTGGCTGCTGCCCCTGGTGTACGCGCCGGGCGCCGGACTGCTCGCGTTGTGGCTCTGGTCAATCGGCACGCGCGAGGCCACCAAACTCCTACTCGACCGGCTGGACCAGATCGCTACTGCATACGACGCCCTCTTCTACGTGTGCGCCGCGCTGCTTTTCCTGCGCAGCTACAGCCGCGCGACCACGCCACTGCTGCGTCAGCAATTGAAGTGGGTTACGCGTGGCACACTCCTCGCGGTTCTTCCCTTCACGTTCTTTTATGCCATTCCCTATTTGCTTCACCTGAATCCGCCGCAGTTGTTGACGAATCTGGCCGGCCTGTCGCTGGTTTTTTTGCCGCTCACATTCGCATGGGCCATTGTCCGCTATCGCTTGATGGACACCGATCTGATCTTCAAGCGCGGCGTCGCCTACACACTGTCGGTGGCGCTCATTGGTGGCGGCTATTTCGGCATTATCGCGTTGATCGCCCTTCTGGTTCACCAGCGCCTGCCTGAGGCTATGCGCGAGTGGGCGCTGGTCATCGCCATTCTGGTGACGGCGGCGGTCTTCGATCCCCTCAAGCGCCGCATTCAGAGCTGGGTCGAACGCGCCTTCGACCGCCATCGCTACGACTATCGCAGGGCGCTGGTTGAGTTCGGCCGCGGACTCGGTTCACAAACCGACCTTCAGACGCTGCTCAACTCTATCGTCGAGCAATTGCCAAGCACCCTCCTGGTCGCTCGCGTCGCCATTTTTCTGGCGGAAGAAGGCGGGCGTTTACGGTTGGCCGCTTCGCATGGTTTACCGGTCGAAGTAAGTACAGGGCAAGGCAATCTCTCGCTCGGCTTTCTCGACTTCGACCACTCTGAGGACCACTCGCACATCTTTTTCGAAAATGCTCAGGCAGCCCTCCATCTGCCGCCCGACCAGCAACGCGCAGCCGCCTTGCTCGACCTCAACTACTATTTGCCCTGCCGCGTGGCGCCGGTACAACTGGAAAGCGGCGACGCCGCCAGCCGCACGATCGCAGTCATCGGCCTCGGCCGCACGCTGGGCGGCGATTTTCTGTCGAGCGAAGATGTCGAGCTTCTTGAATCCCTGGCCGGCTACATCGGCATCGCCATCCAGAACGCAAGCCTCTACGCGCGCCTGGAAGAGAAGATTGTCGAGTTCGAGCGGCTCAAAGAGTTCAACGAGAACATCGTCGAATCCATCAACGTCGGCATCTTTGCGATCGACCTCAACGATCGCATCGAAAGCTGGAACGCGCAGATGGAGGCCATGTACGCTTTCAGCCGCGCAGAGGCGCTCGGCCAGGAACTTCGTTCCGTCTTTCCTTCGGAATTCATCGAGGCGATTGAGGGGTTCCGCAACGACCAGGGAGTGCACCACCTCTACAAATTCCGCCTGATCACGCGCGCAGGTGAGTTGCGCACCGCCAACATTGCCATCGCGCCGCTGCTCTCGCGCGACTTTGTTTCCGTGGGCCGCATCATCCTGGTCGATGACATCACCGAACGTGTTGCCCTGGAAACTCAGCTTGCCCAGGCTGACAAGCTCAGCTCCATCGGGCTGCTCGCCGCCGGTGTTGCTCACGAGATCAACACGCCCCTTGCCGTTATCTCCTCCTACGCGCAGATGCTGGCCAAGCAACTGCGCGGCGACGTGCGCCTGGGCCCGGTGCTCGACAAGATCACGCAGCAGAGCTTCCGCGCCGCCGAAATCGCGAATGGGTTGCTTAACTTTTCCCGCACGTCAACAACCGAGTTTCGTTCCACCGACCTCAATCAGGTGGTTCGCGATACGCTTTCGCTTCTTGAGCACCAGTTCAAGACGGCGCAGATTCTTGTCGATCTCGATCTGGCCGACGAGCTGCCGCAGATCCACGGCAATCCCGGAAAACTGCAGCAGGTCTTTCTTAATTTGCTGCTGAATGCCAAGGACGCCATGCCCGGTGGCGGGCGCCTGACGATCGCCACCCTGGTCAACGGGCACGTCGAGGCCGTCATCTCCGATTCCGGCTCCGGCATCGCGCCCGAGAACCTGAAGCGCATCTACGATCCCTTTTTCACTACCAAGAACATGCCCGGCGAACGCCGCGGCACTGGCCTCGGCCTCTCTGTTTCCTACGGCATCATTCAGGAGCATGCCGGTAAAATTCACGTCGAAAGCGCGGTCGGCTCCGGCACAACATTTCATCTCGAGTTTCCCCTCTTAAGGAATTCTGTCCATGCCTGAGTCCACTACTGAGGACGCACCGCCTATGAACGCGACTCTCTCAGCGCCCGCTTTCGAAAATACTTCGCCCATTGCTTCGATCCTGGTTGTCGACGACGAGGCCGGAATCCAGGAATCGCTCGAAGTGTTGCTCTCCCTCGAGAACTACGCCGTGAAGACCGCGGCCAATGGCGAGGAAGGCCTGCGCATGCTCGACCAGTCGAGCTTCGACCTCGTCCTGCTCGACCTTGCTTTGCCGGGTCAAAGCGGTCTTGAGCTTCTGCCGCAATTCAAAGAGCGCCAGCCCGATGTTCCCATCATCATGATCACCGCGTATGGAACTGTCGATAACGTTGTCGAGGCCATTCGCGCCGGCGCGGAGAATTTCGTCCAGAAGCCCTGGGATAACGAGAAACTGCTCGCGGACATTCGCTCCGCAGTCGCTCGCCGCCGCGCCGAGGAAGAGAATCTTCAGCTCAAGCGCACCCTCAAGCAGCGCTATAACTTCGCCAATATTGTGGGCAAGAGCGACACCATGCTTCGCGTCTTCGATCTCGTGGCGCAGGTTGCTCCCAGCCGTTCCACAGTTCTGATTCAGGGCGAAAGCGGCACGGGCAAAGAGATCATCGCCAAGGCCATCCACGCCAACTCGCCACGGAAAGATAAGCCGTTCGTCCCCATCAATACAGGCGCCATGCCCTCAGAGCTGCTTGAGTCCACGCTCTTCGGGCATGTCAAGGGTGCGTTTACCTCCGCCGTCGCCTCGAAGAAGGGCCTCTTCGAAGTCGCCAACGGCGGTACGCTCTTCCTGGACGAAATCGCCACCATGGGCCTCGACACGCAGTCCAAGATTCTGCGCGTGTTGCAGGACAAGCGCTTCATGCACCTCGGCGGCATTCAAGAGATCCAGGTGGATGTGCGCATTCTCGCCGCCACTAACGTCGATCTCCGCCAGGCGGTGCGCGATGGCCACTTCCGCGAGGATCTCTTCTATCGCCTCAACGTGATTACCGTTGACCTTCCGCCGCTACGCGCGCGCCGCGAGGATATTCCGCTTCTGGCCCAGCACTTTCTCGATCTCTACGCAAGTGAGAACAACTTCGGCCCGCGCAAGCTCTCCGCCGACGCCATGCGCGCTCTTATCGATTACGACTGGCCGGGCAATGTCCGCGAACTTGAGAACGCCATCGAGCGCGGCGTCGTGCTCTCGTCTGGTCCGGTCATCGGCGCCGAGCTTCTCCCCGGTCACATCACCGGCCGCAGCTTCCAGGATGCGCTCCTCGAGCACAACCCAAACTCCTCGCTCTTCGACATTCTCGAAGTGATCGAGCGCCGCATCATCATCGAGAAGCTCGAACGATGTAACTGGAACCAGACCGATGCGGCCGAGCAATTCCGCATCCCGCTCTCTACGCTGAACCAGAAGATCAAGCGCCTCAACATCGAAATCCGCAAAAAGGGCAGGGAGTAGAAAGACAGGGACCAGGGAATAGGGAAAAGCCTGGCTGGCTACCGATTGCCGATTTCTGATATCTGACGACTGCGAACCGTGAACTACCAACTGTGAACTATCTATGCCTAACTTTCTCTTCAAGTCCGAGCCCGGCGTTTATTCTTTCAACGACTTGCTGCGCGATGGCGAGACGGTGTGGGATGGCGTGACCGCGCCGGCCGCCGTCAAGAATTTGCGCGAGATGAAGCCGGGAACCAAGTGGATTTTCTACCACACCGGCGACGAGCGGACGGCCGTGGGCACGGGCACGGTCATCAGCGTCGACGCGACGGATCCCAAAGTCCCCATTGTTCGCGTCAAGGCCGGCAAACGCCTCAAACATCCGAAGACGCTCGCCCAGATCAAAGCGGAAAAGCTCTTTGTGCGTTCGCCGCTGCTGCTGATTGGGCGGCTCTCCATTGTTCCGCTCACCAAAGAGCAATGGGATTGGTTTGTCGCCTGAGCGGTCATCTGACGGTTGGGATTCGGAAGCCGGGTGAGTCAGAGATAGTGAACGAAAGTCAATGCAATCGGAATCACGATCAGCACGCTGATCACGATTACGGTTAATCGCGCGCGCCTGAAGTCGCTGTCGTCGGCCTGAATCCTCCCGAATTTCACCCACCAGCGAGCTGTAAGAACGGGAACTGCGACTAGTAAGAAGTAATAACCGACGAGGCCGAGTAACCCCAGAAACGGGATGAGCATGACGCCGACAAAAACCAGGATCGAGATTGCCGCTATTCTCAAAAAACTAGCGTCGCTACAAGCCTGGTTTAGCTTCGCCATTTTCTCGGCAGCTGCTTGTGCAGCAGCAGGGTCAACGGGTGCAGAGCAAAACCGACACTGAGTCGACGAGGTATCGATCGTCTGCTTGCAAGCCGGGCATTCGAAGATCCCGAGGTTTTCGTTTGCGGCGGTAAGACTCAGGCTTTTTGCCATCGCCGATCTCTCCCTTGATAACGAACGCCACTCATTGAGCCGCGCTCGTCATACTACCAGGCCCTACTTCCGCGCCACAGGCCCGAGCCGCCACACAGTTTTTCCGTTAACCTCATTCAACACTTGCGCCAGGCCCGTGTAGATAGCAGAAGCGCCGCAGAGCAGGCCGACCCAGCCTGCGGCCTTGCCGATGGCGGCGCTACCGAGTGCATCGCCCGCTGCGAGCATGAAGAACAAGACGGTCAGCGTTGCGAAAACAACTTGCAGCGCGCGGTTCAGGCGGAGCGTTCCAACAAACAGAACGAGCGTGAAGACGCCCCATGCAGCGAGGTAAGCGGGAATTGAATACCCTGAGGGGCCGGTGAGGCCCAGCCCCGCGTGCGGCAATGCGATCAGCGCCACGAGCGACAACCAGAACATTCCGTAGCTGATGAAGGCAGTGCAGGCAAACGTATTGCCCTTCTTCCATTCCATGATGCCGGCGATGATCTGCGCGAGGCCACCGTAGAAAATCCCCATGGAAAGGATCATCGTGTCCAGCGCAATGAATCCCGCGTTGTGCAGGTTGAGCAGGACCGTAGTCATTCCGAAGCCCATCAAGCCGAGGGGCGCGGGGTTTCCTGTTTTGTCAGGGACAATCGTGTCGGGCATGAACTTTCTCCTTGAGGAGGGGAGGGAAGCGATCTGGACTCAGACGGGCCCAAGAATACAGCGCATGTTCCGGAGTGCCCGTTGAATCGGAGGGAATTCTAGCACGCGCTTTGCGGAGTGCGCATTAACCTTCTATTCACCTTTTCCCTCGAGCCACGCCTTCGTGTTCAGCAACTGTCGCTGATCGAGCGCCCACACTTTGCCTGTTAACTCGTCCGCTGCACGGCCCTCGCGTGCCGACCGCTCGAATTCGCTGGCCATGGCCTGCATCTTCGCGTCAAGATCGTCGACAAAGTTCAGCACCAGCGCCTCCGGAATCATGGGCAGCTTGGGCGAGCCGAATTCGAGTTTGCCGTGATGCGACAGAATCATGTGCAGGACCAGAGTGCGCAGCCGGTCAGGGAATCCGGGAAGCCCAGCGATGGTTTTCTCCGCCAGGTCAACGCCCATTTGGATGTGCCCCAAGAGCACGCCTTCTACGGTGTAATTGAATCCAGTGTCCCAGCTTAACTCGCGGATTTTTCCAATGTCATGCAGAATCACTCCGGTGACGAGCAGGTCGCGATCGAGCATGGGATAGTGCGAGGCCACGCGGTCGGCAAGACCGAGCAGGCTGACCACGTGCTCGAGCAACCCGCCCAGCCACGCGTGATGGAGTTGCCGCGCAGCAGGCGCGGCGCGATAGGCCTCTGCAATCGCCGGGTCGTCGAGCAGGGCTTCCAGCAGCCGCTTCAGATCGGGATTGGCGACGCTTGCGACGACGGCCTGGAGTGCGGCCCACAGCTCAGCTACGTCGCGCGTGGTGGCGGGCAGCATATCCATTTTGTCCGCCTCGCCATCGAGCGACCTGCGCAACTGGTCGACCTTTACTTGCGCGCGATCGTCGTAGCGCGAGACGCTGCCGCGCACCTTGACGATGTCTCCCCGCTCAAAATCTTTGGCGATGCGAGGATCGGCTAGCTCCCACACTCGCGCCTCAATCTGCCCCTTCTTGTCGCCGAGCGTGAGGCTCAGATAAGGCTTGTTCTGTTTGGTCGTCCGTTGCTGCTTGGCCAGCACGAGGAAGAAGCTGTCGAACGGCTTGCCTTCGTCAAAGCCCATGAGATCGTCAATATAGATGTCTTTCATTCTGCCGAGAAGATTAACGCAAATCTCCAGCAATGCCAAAAGCGCCGCCGAGTTACCGGTGGCGTACTGCGCCAAAAAACTTCTGGCCTGGGATTGACTTCCCAGGCCCGCTCGATTGGCTCGCTGATTTGAAACGCTATTGCTGATTCTGTTGCTGCGGTTGCGGCGCCTCAGGATGGTCAGAGGGAGCCGGCGCACCCGCCACGGGAGCAATGGGTGTCGGCTGCGGCGCGGGCTTCGGCTGCGATTCTTCCTCGGTCTTCTTCTTGTTTGCGAGGCGGGTTTTGTCGCCCGTCGCAGTTGCCGTCCGTTTCTTCTTCTTCGTCGGCGTATCTCCAGACTGCCCTAACGGCGCCGACTGCGTTTGCTGGTCGGCAACCTCCGCCGCACTTGGCGGAGCCGGCCCGGCCGCACCCGCCGCTTCACCGTTGGACTGCGGCTTCGGAGTCTTCGGTGCGCGCGCTCGGGAGCTAAACCTCGTTTTCTGCGTAGGGGCGGTTGGCTCCAACGGATTGGCAGGCTGGTCAGTGTTCGAGGCCGTCTCTGGATTCGAAGGTGTCTCAGGCAGCGCGCCCGCATTCTCGGTGGCCGAGTTTACCGTTGGGGAGGGAAGCGTCTCACGTGGCGCCTGTCCATAGCGGATTTTCTCTTTCTTGCCGGGCTTCTCGGTGGATGCTTCTTCCTTCTTGTGACTCTTTTTCTTCTTTGTCGCCGCAGGTGTTGGCGGTGGCGCGGTGGTTTGCGCCGTGTTGGCTGGGCCGGCCGGCTGCGCCTGCGACCCCGATTTATCGCGGAAAGTGTGAGTGCTCTCGCGGAAGCGAGTCCTTTCCACCTTGGCTTTCTTCTTCGGCGCCGGCGGCACATAAGCGCTGAAGCTGATGCTGGGATGCGACTCTGCGTAGGTAGCAGCTGCGTCAACGTAGCCCGGCCTGATCCAGATGGCGGCCTCATTGCGCATTTTGCTCAGATACTCGCGGATAGCCGGGTCCATCAGGCTCATGTAATACGCCTGTTCCACGTCTTCCTCAACGTCCTTGTATGGCCGCGGTCCACCGGGCACATGCTGCACAACCTTCAGAATGATGTAACCCTGCCGCGTCAGAATCGGGTCAGTGTACTGGCCCGACTGCAGGTTGAACGTCTTGTCCTCAAGCGCTTTTGAGAGCTGGCCCCGCTTGTACTGGCCGAGGTCGCCGCCTGAGGCCGCCGTTGTTCCGTCGCTAAAGCTGCGCGCCAACTGCGCAAAGTCACCGCCGGCATGCAGGCGAGCTTCAAGGTCGTCGGCCTTTGCCTTGGCTGCCGCCACCTTGGCCGGATCACTGGCTCCATCCGGTCCTGTCGAAAGCAGAATCTCGCTCAGCCGCTCGCTTTCCGGCTGCGCGTAATCCTGTTTGTGCTCCTCGTAATACCGCTCCACTTCGCCGGGCGTCATCTGGATGCGTTCGCCGACTTCCTGACGCATCACCTCCTGGGTGATGATCTGGTTGCGAATGTTGGCCTTGAAGTCCTCGAAGGAGACGCCCTGCTCTTTGGCCGCTTTCTCCAGGTCCTCTATCGAATCCAGGTTGTACTGCTTGCGGATCTCGTCAAGTTTCTTGACCAGCTCCGTCTCGCCGGTGATGTCAAGCTCCTTACCCTTCGACAGCCACAGTTGCTGGTCGATCAGATTGCGCAGCAGGTCTTTCCGCTGAGCCGCCATCTCCTGCATCGTCGCGCCGTTCTTCTGTCCTGTCTGGTCCAGCTCGGATTCCGCGCGATCATAGTCCGACTTGGTGATGATCTCGTCGTTGACGCGGGCGATAATGTCCTCGACCACGGACCCGCCATAGGGGCTTTCCGGTTCGTTGACCTGGCTGAGCGCAAAGGTAGGCCACAGCACCAGCAACGATCCAAACGCGACCAACGCAACTGCTCGAAAAATTCTCAAATTCATAGAGTCGACGTCCGGCCGTGTGGCTGGCGCCTGCTTTTCTGCCGCCTGATACATAGACGTCATTGTAAATGCCGGGAGAGCGAAAACGGAAAGCGGAGGCTCGGATTCCGCCCGCAGCCAGAGCCGCAAATTGCGCCAATCCTGGCCCGCACCGGGGTAACCCCGCTACCGGCCCTGTTCCGTCCGCGTCAAATGATCGAGTGCTATACTTTAGCCGACGACGGCCTCGCGGCTTCAGTGCGAACGGCTCTTCCATTTCCCTGGCCTTGCCGGTACCGGGCAAGGTCAATTTTTATCGGGCGGATATCCAGCAATGACCGGATTCGCTCGCAGGTGATGGAGATTCCGCTCCCAGGCGCCCGCCGCACGCGCTGTCTGGAGGTTCGGTTTGTCCATGAGTCCCCGCGCCCGCCGCGCTTTCTTCGCAGTGGTCCTTTTCTTCACTGTCTGTGGAGTGGCAGGCTTCTTCGTCGAGCGCCGCGTCGGCGCCCAATCTTCGCAAGACGAAAGCCAGCTCCGCGACAGCCTGAAGGAATTCACCGACGTGTACGCGGTCGTCGAGCAGAATTACGCCGAGCCCATCAGCACCGACAAGGCCGACGACGTAATTTATGACGGCGCCATCCCCGGCATGTTGCAGGTCCTCGATCCGCACTCCCATTTCTACGATCCCAAGGCCTACGCTCGCCTGCGCGAAGATCAGACCGGCCACTACTACGGCGTGGGAATGGTCATCCAGCAGCAAAATGACAACAGCGGCAAGACCAAAGTCTACGTTGTGACTCCATACGAGGACACGCCCTCATTCCGGGCCGGAATTCACCCCGGCGATCAAGTTTTCGCCGTCGATGGCAAGTCGACTGACGGCTGGACTTCAGACCAGGTGGCCAAGGCGCTCAAGGGACCCAAGGGCACGCACGTTCAGGTCACAATGGTTCGTTACGGGCAAGCCAAGCCGCTCGTTTTCGATCTCGTTCGCGACGAGATTCCGCATCCCTCCGTCGATCTGAAATTCGAGATTCGTCCCGGCATCGGCTATATTCACCTGACCCAGTTTCAGGAGACCACCGGCCAGGAGATGGAGGACGCAATTAATGGCTTCGGCGACCTCAAGGGCCTGGTTCTCGATCTGCGTGAGAATCCCGGCGGCCTTTTGAGTCAGGCGGTGGATGTTTGCGATCACCTGCTGGCCAAGGGCCAGACCATTGTTTCGCAGCGCGGCCGCGCGTACTCCGATCAGAATTACCTGGCGACGCACGGCAACGACGGCAAGACGTTCCCCATCGTGGTGCTGGTGAACCGCGACACCGCATCTGCCGCCGAAATTGTCTCCGGCGCGCTGCAGGACCACGATCGCGCCCTCATCGTGGGCGAAACGACCTTTGGCAAGGGCTTGGTGCAGACGGTCTACAACCTCAGCGAAGACTCCGGCCTTGCGCTAACCACCTATCACTACTACACGCCGTCCGGCCGGCTCATCCAACGCAACTATGCGGGCGTTTCGCTGTACGACTACTACAACCATGCGGGATCTGGGCCCAGTCCGGATTCCTCAAGCCGTGAGGTCAAGCTCACTGACTCGGGTCGCACGGTTTACGGCGGCGGCGGCATCACGCCCGACGAGAAAATCGAATCGCCCACAACCAACCGCTTCCAGGACGAGCTGGTCTACAAAGACGTCTTCTTCCACTTTGCGCCTGTCTACGTGGCGACCCACACGATAGACAAGAACTTCCAGGTCGACGACGCGGTTCTCAACGACTTCAAGAAGTATTTGACCAGCCAGGATGTGGACTGGACCGAAGCTGACATCAACGGCGTTTCCGACTGGGTGAAGGCGCAAATCAAGAGGGACATTTTTACGATTCAATTCGGCCAGCTCAGTGGCCTGAGGACGATCGCGGAATGGGATCCGACGGTCCAGAAGGCGCTGACTTACATGCCAGAGGCGCAGGCTCTGGAAGATAACGTGCACAAGGTCCTGGCGGAAAAAGCCCAGGCGCGCGCCGACGGCAATCCAGGAGTCGGAACTCAACCCTGAGCCAGGCTCGCGAGCTTCAAGCGAACTAAAAAGGCCATCCCATCGGGATGGCCTTTTGCTTTGTGAACTGGTCGCAAAGAATCGCGCCGCCATGAGGGCCCGCAGTGTTCTGCAAGGCCAGCGGTTTTCGCACTGAGACACGTTCCCGGGCCGGTTCTTGAGCCGGGGCGCGATTCAAGCCTCTGAGCCTTAGCTACTTCGGCGGTGGCGGCGTGAAGATTTCGCGCTTGCGTCCCGGTTCTGGTTTCGGCTTCGGCTTGGGAGCCTTCTTGACTTCTTTCTTGCCTCTGTCTTTGTTTCCCATGCAAGCAAGCATGACACAGAAGGTCCGAGGCTGAAAAGTGCCAAACTATGCGCGCCCGGCCCGTTATTCTTAAAGAACTATGACCAGTACAAAGAAGCCTGTTCGCCGCGTCGCCGTTTTCTGTGGATCGGCGTTTGGAAGCGATCCTGCCTTTCGCGCCGAGGCGACGGCGCTCGGCGCTGTGATCGCCAAAGCCGGCATCGGATTGGTTTATGGCGGAGCCTGCCGCGGCCTGATGGGCGCGGTGGCCGATGCGGCGCTGGCCGCGGGCGGCGAAGTGATTGGCGTGCTGCCCGAGGCGCTCAGCGGGCGCGAGATTGCGCACAACGGTCTCACGTCGCTTGAACTCGTTTCTACGATGCACGAGCGCAAGGCCCGCATTCATGAGCTCTCCGACGCCATCCTCGCATTGCCGGGCGGCTACGGCACGCTCGACGAGTTGCTTGAAGCGATCACGTGGGCGCAGATCGGTCTGCACGCCAAACCGTGCATCCTGATTAACACGCTGGATTACTGGAACGGCCTGCTGGCGTTTCTCGACACCGCCGTGGATGCAGGCTTTATCGAAGCGAAGAATCGCGCGTTGGTGCGCGTCGCTGCCGGCGCCGCCGAGGCGATCGCTATGGCTGTCAAACTCGCTTAATCTGCGAACTCGCCGCACGGCGTTATCATGCGGTTATGTCGACGAAGCTTCGTTTCGGCGTGCTCAGCACGGCCAACATTGGAGTGAAGAAAGTGATCCCTGCCATGCAGCAGGGATCACTGACCACGGTCACCGCCATCGCGTCGCGTGATTTTGACAGGGCCCGGGGGACGGCCAACAAACTTGGTATTCCCAAGGCCTACGGATCGTACGAGGATCTGATCGACGATCCCGACATCGACGCCATCTACAATCCGCTGCCCAATCAGCTGCACGTTCCTTGGACCACCAAGGCCGCCGAGGCCGGCAAGCACGTGCTTTGCGAGAAGCCGCTGAGCATGACCGTGGCGGAGGCCAAAACGCTGCTCGATGTGCGCGCCCGCACCGGCGTCAAGATCTCGGAAGCGTTCATGATCCGCAGTGCGCCGCAATGGCTGCGCGTGCGCCAGCTTCTCGACGAGGGCCGCATCGGCGAACTGCGCGCGGTGGCCGGCATTTTCAGCTTCTTCAACATCGATCCCGCCAACATCCGGAACCAGGTGGAAACCGGCGGCGGCGCGCTTTATGACATCGGCTGCTATTGCATTCAGGCGGCGCGTTTTGCTTTCGGCCGGCAGCCGAGGCGGGCGGTTGCGCTCGTCGATCGGGATGCCGAAACGGGCACCGACCGGCTGACCTCGGGGCTGATGGACTTTGGCGCGGGCCACGCCATCTTCACTTGCAGCACGCAGCAGATTCCCTGCCAGAAGATTCAGCTCCTCGGCTCGCGCGGCCGCATCGAGCTTGAGATTCCATTCAACGCGCCCAGCGACCGTCCCACGCGGCTCTTCATCGACTCGACGGGCGACCTCACCTTCAGCGGCATCAAGATGGAGACGTTCCCGACGTCGGATCAATACACGCTGCAGGGCGACGCGTTTGCGCGGGCCGTGCGCGACAACACGGAGGTTCCCGTGCCGCTGGAAGACTCGATCGGCAACATGGCCGTCATTGAAGCCATCTTCCGGTCCGGCAAATCGGGCCAGTGGGAGACGGTGGAGGGGTAAGGGTAGCGGAGTCAGCGGCGCCAGCGGCGTTGGCGGAGTTCGAGCCCTTGCAACTGGCCCACCTTCGCGAGTCGTTGTTTACCATTTGATACACTCATCTATTTCGAGGCTGATTTTGAAACAAGATGTTTATTGTCATCGATGTAAAGCAGCGATTCGACCTGCGAGTTTTCGCGCTCACTCTTGTTGATTCTAAAAGAGTTGTTTGCATTGAATGGCGCGTAATTCGATGCACATTTTCGAGATTCCAGAACATGATTTATTGATTCTAAACGATTTATTTGGCGAATGTTTGGCGAAAAGCGGCCAATTTTTTTATTTCGTTCTTTCTCCGGCGCAAACCGGCACCGCCGTTTTAGTTTCAAAGTTGACTAGATCGTTACGATCGGCCGCAGAGCAGGCGAGCGGCCTGGGAGCGGTCTGATGCCGCAGCGCGAAGCTTGAGCGGAGATGTTGCGGTGGAATTTGCATACAACTACAAGGATAGCGATTTGCGGGAAATAATCGGCAAACTTCGGAGAAAAAAGTGAAGGGGTGAATCGGTGAATAAGTGAAGCGCCGCCAGTGGGTTAGCGGGACAGGAGGCGGAGCCGTCACCGGTGGGAGGGCTTGACATCACGTTGGGGTGAGAAGAGCAACCGCAGATCCCTCGTCGCCCGCCGCGGCGGGCTCCTCGGGATGACAGCAGCTAGAGCCGCGATAGCAATCGTTCGCATCGTTACGCGGCGGCACAGGCGCGCAGGTCGCTGCTGAGCGCTTGGATGCGACTGGGATCGCTGTCCCATGCGAACATGAAGCGAGCCGCACCGCCGATGAAGGTGTAGAAGCTCCAGCCGCGCTTCCTCAGCCCGCCGAGGATTTCTTCTGAAGCCAGAAGAAAAACGGCATTGGCTTCGACGGGCTGCGCCAGGCGGACGCCGGGAATCGCGGCAATCTGCTCAGCGAACTGCCGGGCGCAGCGGTTGGCATGTTCGGCGTTGCGCAGCCATGCGCCGCTCTCCAGCATCCCGACCCATGGCGCCGAAAGAAAGCGCATCTTCGATGCCA
>CAYOVE010000049.1:13437-17001 GCA_964407295.1 uncultured Occallatibacter sp. | reverse complement strand
GATCCGATCAACGGCGAAGGCGCGTTCCACACGGGGGTCGATATCGACGCGCCCTACGGAACGCCGGTGCGCGCAGCTGGTGACGGCGATGTGACCGGCGCGCAAATGGGCGCTGGGTACGGGCGCGAAGTGACGCTGGATCACGGTCACGACGTGATCACGCTCTATGGACATCTTTCGGCCGTCGCGGTGGTTCCAGGCCAGCATGTGACCCGCGGCCAGATCATCGGCTACGTCGGCGAGTCAGGACGCGCCACCGGCCCTCACCTGCACTACGAAGTGCGCCTGCATGACGTGCCCGTGAATCCGTACAAGTATTTGCGCGTCACCTACGAGCAGGCTGCCAACCTTGTCGATGGTTCGTCTCCCGGTCAATAAACGAATTTGTGGGGAAGGAACAAACGGCTCCCGGAGACGGGGGCCGTTTTGTTTTGGTCGAATTCAGCAGCGGCCATTGACACGTTTGCAAGGTGATCGTGAACGCGCTGCGTTTTAAAGTCCGATTTTCATGCCGATGCGCTTCAGTTGTCTTGCCGTCCCGTTTGCCTTTGCAATTCCTGCCACAAGTCAAGCAACGCAAGATCGGCCTGCGCAAAATCAGGCTGAGCCAGATCGAGTGCCGCTGTATCGGACGATTAATCGGGCCGGCCCGCGAGAGCTACCGAAAGTGCGATTCATGTCTTTCGCGGCTCGCTGGAACTGTCGAGGAGCAGCTCCAGGCGATCGAGTTTGCGATCCCACTCCGGACGGCGCGCGCGGAGCCATTCTTCCGCGGCACGCAAGCCGGATGCTTCAACCCGGCAAGTGCGCACGCGGCCGATTTTTTCGGTCTTGACGAGGCCGGCCTTCTGCAAGATCTGCAGATGCTGCACCACGGCGGCGAGCGACATGTCAAAGGGCTCGGCGAGAAGCGAGACGGACATCGGCCCGGAGCTGAGGCGCTCGAGCAGGTCGCGGCGCGTTGGGTCGCCGAGCGCTTGGAAGACGCGGGCGACATTCGAGTCACTCCGTTTCATCTGCCGCGTCTTCCTCCATTCCGCACCGGGGCTGGCGCATTACTCGCCAAGTTCTTTCTCCAACTTGCTGAGGAGCTTTTCCCATCCTTCTTTGCGCATCTCAGGTCCGTCGGCGTTCTCAAAGTAAGCACCTTGATGCGTAAACAGCAGGTCAGTGCCGGAGCCGTTGGGGATCAGCTCGATCGTGGCGAGCGAAGCTGAAAATGGCGTTCCATCCATGCTCATTTTGTATGCGGCAACAATGCGCCGCGGCGCAACGATGTCCTGATAGATCGTCTCATTCACCAGCGTTTTGCCGGCGACGGGAGTTCCAGGGCCCATCTTCATCTGGGCGCGCTCGCGTCCGCCGACCTTGAAGTCCAGTTGGTGGCTATCGAGCGCGTGCGTGCCCCCGCCAAAAAACCAGCGTCGCTTGGTGGCCTCATCGGCAAACGCCGCGAAGACGCGCTCCGGGGAAGCTTTGAGCTTGCGTTCGAGTTGAAAGGTGCTGTGGACGACGGTTGGTTTGGTCGTCGTTTGGCTGTTTACGGATTGATTCGGCATGGTTTCCCACCTCCAGGAAGGGAAATAGTCAAGTATTAGCTTAAGTGTTGCTCAGTTCGACTTAATTGTCAAGTGCATACTTAAGTATTGTGCATCGAGCTATGCCGGGCGACCCTGGGGGTTCCAGGGCCAGGCCGGCTCTGCGATCGTAGAAACGACGATCAGCGTTCGACATTGAGCGCTGATCCTTCCCTTGCGGTGCCAGGATAAGCGCCCGGGTCTCGTATACCACCGGCGCGCGATTCAGCGCTAAAGCGGATGATGCTCGAGTTCGAGAGCGAGCTGGTGGCCAATGCCGGAGAAGTCGCCCTGGATCTCTTGCGCGCGGTTCAAGGCGGCTTGCACGTTGGGCAATACATTTTCAGGACCGACGTGCTTGAAAAAATCGGAGCGCGAGAGAAGCTGCGACGGCTGATCGCGCGCGCCGCAAAGCAGGAGCGCCTTGCCGGCTTTGTGGAGTCGGGAAGAGAACTGCTCCAGCGCGTGGATGCCCGTGGCATCGAGCGCGGTCATATTGCGAAGACGAAGGATCACGACATCGCCAAACTGTCCCAGGTGTGTGGTGGCTTCGGCGAGCTTCTCGGTCGTGCCGAAGAGAAACGGGCCGTGGATGCGCAGGATGGTGACATTCGAAGGGATGTCTTTGTCTTGCAGGATGTGAGCCTGGCCGTCGCGGAGGTACTCGCGTGTGACGGGAGCGACGGTGGTGGTTTCAGCGACGCGATAGATGTAGAGGAGTGCGGCCAGCGCCATGCCCACTCCGACGGCAACGGTGAGATCGGCAAGCACGGTGAGAGAGAAGGTGGCTAGCCAAACCGCAATATCCGTTCCCGACAAGCGCAAGATCGTGCCGATTTCACGCCATTCGCCCATGTTGTACGCCACAACAAACAAGACCGCGGCGAGAGTAGCCAGGGGAACAAAACGGGCGAGAGGAGCGGCCACCAGAAGAACGGCAAGCAGTGTGAGGGCGTGGACCATTCCCGCCACAGGAGTCAGAGCGCCTGAGCGGATGTTGGTGGCGGTACGGGCAATGGCGCCCGTGGCGGGGATTCCTCCGAAGAGCGGCGAGGCAATGTTCGCGACTCCCTGCGCGATCAGCTCCACGTTCGAGTTGTGGTGATCGCCGCTCATGCCGTCGGCGACGACAGCGGAGAGCAAACTCTCAACAGCAGCCAGCAGCGCCACTGTGAAAGCCGAGGGCAGCAGGGGCAATATATGGGCAGCGTGAAGGGCGGGGAATGAAAGGTGCGGAAGACCCTGCGGAATGCCGCCGAACCTGCTGCCGATGGTTTCGACGGGCAGGTGGAGGAGAGCGGCAGCGGTCGTCGTCACGAGTAATGCGACGATGGTGCCGGGAACCCGCCGGGTGACACGCGGCCAAAGAAGAATGATCGCGAGCGATGTGGCTGCCACCGTGAGCGATTGCCAGTGCGTGGTGCCGATTGAGCGAACCAGAACAGCCGTGCGCTCCAGGAATTCGCTTGGGACCGGAGGCGTGGTAAGGCCGAGAAAATCCTTGATTTGCGTGGAGGCGATGAGTAGAGCGATGCCGTTTGTGAAGCCGATGGTGACGGGCCGCGGGATGTATTTGACGGCGGCGCCGAGACCGGTGAATCCCATGATGAGAAGCAGGATGCCGGCCATGATGCCCACCAGCGCAAGACCGCCAACTCCAAAGCGGGCAACAATGCTGGCGACGATGACGACAAAAGCGCCCGTGGGCCCGCCGATCTGTGTCCGCGAACCGCCCAGCGCCGAGATGAGGAAGCCGGCCACAACTGCGGTGTATAGGCCTGCCTGCGGGGAGACGCCCGAAGCGATCGCAAAGGCCATCGCCAGCGGCAACGCCACCAGTCCCACCGTGAGACCCGCGATAAGATCGTGCGAAAGCTGCGGTGCGGTGTAGCCGTGCAAGCACTGAAGGGAGCGGGGAAGCCGCCTGTCCGATAGATTCAATGAACGATCTCCAGGGGCTTATCCATCTCTTCCAACATTCCCGAGG
>CAYOVE010000049.1:0-13337 GCA_964407295.1 uncultured Occallatibacter sp. | reverse complement strand
TTGAAGCGGCGAAGGGAATCTGGCATAAATGAATATTAGCATATTCGCATTTACTTCGCATCGAAACAGAGCGGCGGGGTCTGGGGCAGACCGTCGGGTGCATTTGGCGCGCAATCGGTCGGATTGCTGCCGTGGCGCTCGGCTCGCCAGCCTTTATTCCGGCTGCAGCCCGGCTCTGCCGAGCAACTCGAAAAACTGCTTCTGCGTGCTTTGATCGATGGCAATTCCCGTTAGTTTGCCCTCGCGGTCGAAGACAAAAGTCTGCGGAATACCCGTGACGTGGAACTGCTTGTGCACGGCATCGCCTGCGTCGATCAGCACGGGCGGGTGATAGCTCTTGCCCTGGAGAAATGAATTCACAGTGAAGGGGTTCTCATCGGTGATGGAGAGAATTACCAGGCCCTCTGGCGCGTAGTGCGTGTAGATGATGTCAAGGTTCGGCATCTCCGCGCGGCAGGGCGGGCACCATGTGGCCCAGAAGTTGACGAGAACGATCTTCCCGCGGAGTTCGGACAGCGTCCACTTCTTGTTGTGGAGATCTTTCAGCGTGAAGTCTGCTTTGGCGATGTCGCCTTCATTGGCGGCCAGAAGATCGTTGGCTTTCTTGTAGAGCGGATCGTCGAGAGAGACGGTGACGTGCTCGTAGCGCGCAAGCCGCGCGAGGTCGAAGTAGGGCATGGACGGCTCATCGCCCTTTGCGGGAACGGGCGTCTCGGCGAGCGCTTTGGAGAGCGCGTCAGCGACAGCCTGCAGCGCATCCTGACCCTGATCGCCTTCGGTGACCAGATGAGAGGCCCCGTCAGCGAGTTTGACTTTTTCCATTCCTGGCGGCAGCGCGTTGATTTCGGCGGCGACTTTGACGGTGGCGATCGGACGCTCCTGGTCCGAGAGAGAGCGCAGTTTGCTGAGTTCGTCGGTAATTTTCGACGGAGATGCCTGGCCGCTGATATGCGCGGAGGCGACGAGAAGAGCAGAAAGAAATAGAGCGGAAGAGACGCGGATCATTGTGCACCTTTCGGAACTGGCAATGGACGATAGTTCTGGCTGGCGGGAATTGTAAACCCAAACCCGTGCCTCGGCGGTGAACGCTAGGGCTTCTGGGTCAGGCTCAGAATGCGCTCGGAGACAGACTCGACGATTTGCTCGTGGACCTCGTCGATGCTGAGGTCGCCCTCGATGAGGACAACGCGCTCCGGCTCGCGGGCGGCGATCTCGCGGTACTTCTCCCACACGCGGCGGTAGAAGGCGTCCTGCTCGGTTTCAAAGCGATTTTCGTCGCGGCCGGTTTCAGATTCCATACGGTCGTTGCGGCGGCGCGCACGAGCCAGCGACGACTCGAATCCGGGCAACAGTAGTAGCGTGAGGTCAGGTTGGAGTCCGCGGCAAATGAGGCGATGCAGGTCGAGAACGACCTTAGAACCGAGCTTGCGGCCGCCGCCTTGGTAGGCTTCTGTCGAATCGGTAAAGCGGTCGCAGACGACGATCTCGCCGGCATCGAGAGCGGGCTCGATGATTTCGGCGATGGCTTGCGCGCGGTCGCCAAACATGAGAGCCATCTCGGTCATCGCATCGAGCGAACGGGATCGGGAGTCGAGCAGCAGCTCGCGAATGCGGTCACCGACGGCTGTGCCGCCAGGCTGGCGAAGCAAAACCGGCTGATGTCCGCGGCGGGTAAGCCATGCCGACAGGCGCTTGATCTGCGTGGTTTTGCCCGAGCCATCCAGGCCCTCAAGGGTAATAAAAACACCGCGCGGCATGGGCTGAGTCTACCATTGCCCCAACCGCTACTGACAAACGACTTCAGGTTGTGATAGAAGAAGTCAATTCCCAAAGCTTTGCCCGGGCTTGAGGCCGGATGCGGCCCAGATACCCATGGAGTGGACGATGAATGTTCGTGTCACGCTCAAGGTCTTTTTCTTCGCGGCAGTAATTGCCGTGGCGCCGGCGAGCCGGTTGGCTGCTCAACACCTCACGCTGGAGGGCCAGACCGGCGGCTTTCTCACGCCGACGGCCTATGTGGTCTATGCGGAGAAGGGAAGCACGTTCTCGCATCCAGCCGTGGGCTTTCATTTCATCGATGCTTCAGCGGTGATCGGCGATGTTGAAACCTTCAGCATCACTGAGGGCTTCGCCAACCGGGCTGAAGCCGGCTACACCCGCAGTGTTCACCAGTTTGGAGATCAGCCCACCACGACGGCCACGCCGCTCGGCCTGAGCAACCTGTGGAAGTACTCCGGCATGAACGTCTTCCACGGCAAGGTTGTCGTTCTCAAAGACGGGCAGTTCGGCCCGTGGATGCCGGGCATTGCAATTGGCGGCGTGATCCGCACCAATGACCACTTTGTATCGGGTGCTGCGAACAAAACGCTGACGAATACGGACAAGTCGTACACCAACGGCGACGCGTATATTGCCCTGACCAAGACCTGGGCCAAGCCCCCTGTGCCTTTCCTGCTGAACATTGGCTGGAAAGCAACCAATGGCACCATCTTCGGTCTTGGCGGCCAGAGCACGCGCTTTGGCGGGCGGTTCTTTGGCGGCCTGGGCATTCCGCTGCCCCTCGGACATGGCATCGTCGCGGTGCCTTCTGCGGGATTCTCCCAGGAGCCGAAGACCGCCGTCAACCTGAATACGCTGCTGAACGCGGCGCTCTATCAGTGCGAGCAAGCGGGCTACTGCAGTCCTGCGTCGTACCCGCTGATGAGCGCCCATATCCCCACAACGCTTGACTATGCGGTGCGCGTGACGCAGAGGGACAAGCCGCACTTCGCGTTTGATATTGGCGTGGGACAAGTGGCGGGCAACATCGGATCCATCTACGTTGCGAATCCCTATTTCAATCCATCCAACCCCGCCTTCGGGCCTCCGGTTGTTACTACGCCAGTAAACCTCCAGGCACGTCACGTGGTCGGGATGGGGCTTAGTTACAGGTACTAAAGCAGTTATACCTGTGGAAATCACCGGTCTTCCAGGCAACTTCTCCCTGCCGCGTGGGTTCCTAGAAGCATAGACCGGATTGGCTCTCGCCGCGCAGACGCGCGTGGCGGGGTGCATGGTTCGTTCGATACTCAAGGAGGATCCCCCATGCGAAGTTCCCATTGGAAGCGGGTGGTTGTGCATGCTGCTTTGCTCGCTCTGCTTGTTTGTCTGATTCCCGCAAGTTCAAGCGCGGCGGTTTTTATCAGCGTAGGATTTGCTCCGCCTGTGCTGCCGGTTTATGAGCAGCCGCCCTGCCCCCAGGATGGCTGGATGTGGACGCCGGGCTACTGGGCCTACGGCGATGACGGTTATTACTGGGTGCCTGGAACGTGGGTTCCCGCGCCGTATGTCGGCGCGCTTTGGACCCCCGGATACTGGGGCTGGGGCGGCGGCCTGTATGTCTGGCACGGTGGCTACTGGGGACCGCACGTGGGCTACTACGGCGGCGTGAATTACGGTTTCGGCTACATGGGTATTGGCTTTGCAGGCGGCATGTGGGCCGGAGGAGCGTTCCGCTATAACACCGCCGTGGTGAATGTGAACAGAACGGTCATCCACAATACCTACATCGACAACACAGTGGTGCGAAATACGACCATTGTGAACGATCGGCACGTGGCCTACAGTGGCGGGCCGGGCGGCATCAATCACCCGCCGACTCCAGAGGAGAATCGATACTCGCACGAGCAGCACACAGCTCCAACGTCGTATCAGGCGCAGCATGAGAGTACAGCCCGGACCAATGTGAACAATTACGCGAGTCACAATGGCGGGCATCCAGCGAACGCGGCGACCGATAGGCCTATGACGGGCGGGCCGCACAACAATGGCGGCGGCGCGCCGAATGGCGGGCATGAACCAAACTACCGCGAGCCCGCGGGTTCGAATTCGACCAATCACGGAGCCGGCCCGGGCTCAAGCCCAGGCTCGTATCATTCGAATGGCGGGAATCGCCCCGCCGCGGAGAACCGTCCGGCGCCCATGAATCGTCCCGCCGCACCGAGTCATCCCGCGCCAGAGAGCCGGCCGGCGCCACAGCCGCACGGTGGTCAACCGCACGGGGGCGGCGGTGGTGGCGGAGGAGAACACGACCACGGCAAGGGCCACTAGACAGCTTCTTCCCTCAGAACGCGAGAAGGCCCACGGTTTCTCCGTGGGCCTCTTTGTGTGAAGCCGACTAACCAACGCCGCGCCCTACCGGAGCTCTGCTAGTTGCCGCTGGCCTGATCGCCGGTAGTCGCGTAGTAACCTTCGCGCGTGATGATCGTCAGATCGGGTTTATCGGTCTTGAGCGCGATCTTGTGAAAGTCGCCGTCGGTGTCGACTTTGTCAGGTGTGTAGGTAAGCAGGTACTCCTGCCGGAGCGCGCCGGCGATGAGGCCGTAGATGTCGTCAAGACTGTCTCTCTTTTTGGCTTCGAAAAACATTCCACCCGTGCGCGAGGCAATCTCCTGCATGATCTTCCTGCCGTCGAGTTGAGGCGCGTTGGTGCCGCCGGGGTGCCGTCCACCGCCGCCCCCGCCGCCAGGCCAACCACCTCCGCCACCGGGGTAGCCTCCGCCGCCACCCATTCCGCCGTGATGGCCGCCGCCAGGAAAGCCGCCCTCACCGCGTTCTTCTTCGCCTTTGAAGTAAATGGTGTAGACCTGCACGCCGGCATGGTCGGCCGCGTCAATTGCGTCGTTCATGGTCTCTTTGCTGCCCCGATCGATCCCGTCAGAGAAGATAACGAGCGCTTTGCGGCCGTCCTTGGGCTTCATCAGTTCGTCGGACGAGAGATAGATGGCGTCGTAGAGCTGCGTTCCCCCGCCGTGGCTTGCGCTGCCGTGATCGCCGTATCCGCGGTTGTCGCTGCTCGTCTCCGGGCCCTGCGTGTTTTGTTCCTTTGAGGTCGGGGTCATGGCATCGATCTCGTGATCCAGCTTCTCTCGGGAGTTGGTGAAGTCCTCGAGCAACTCCACTTCGCGGTCAAAGTGGATGAGAAACGCCTCGTCGCCGCGAGCAGCAGCTTTAGGGTCGGCGGGGAGCATGAGCTCGACGAACTTTTCGGCTGCTTTACGCTCGGCGTCGATGGCCGTATAGACACTGCGGCTGGTGTCAACGAGCAATCCGAGTCGGAAAGGCAGGTTGCTCTGGGTCGTGAAGCTCTTAATGACCTGCGGACGCCCGTCCTCGGTCAGGGTGAAGTCCTTGGCCGTAAGGTCGCTGACGAGAGCGCCTTTCTTGTCGACAACCGTGACCGGCAAAAGAACTTCGCGCGCCTGCACCTTGAGTTTGGTCATGGGCGGGGTGGTGGAGGGCTGCTGGGCCGCATCGGAATCGCGCAGGCAGAGAAGCACAGCCAGCGCAAGGGCGAGAACCAGGAGTGTGGGGCGAAGGGAGGGCCGAATCTTCATAAATTCTTTGGGCCAGACACTTTCCACGGGTTTAGACGCGCCAGAGCACGGTCCGTTGACGGGTGGAAGCGCGGCGGTGGCAGAAGATTGGCAATGAAGCGGACTTTCTATCGCAGAAGGTCCTCGAGCGCGGTGCTCAAGTCGGTTTTGTCGTCGCGGTACTTGACGATGGCAGGGGCGTAAAGACTGAGGCCCCATTCCTGGCCTTTTCCCTTGTTAACGGCGCGTGCGCCCGGCACGACAACGGCGTTTTCAGGAACCATGAGCGGCAGATCAGCGGAGGCGCGGAGGATTGTTCCGTTCACCAGATCGAAGAGCGGGGTGCCGCGCGTCAGGATCGTGCCGGCCCCCAGTACAGCGCCTTTGCGCACGATCGTACCCTCGTAGACGCCGCAGTTGCCGCCGACAAGTACATCGTCCTCGATGACCACGGGGCTGGCGTTCACGGGTTCGAGCACGCCGCCGATCTGCGCCGCCGCGCTCAGGTGAACGCGCTTGCCGATCTGGGCGCAGGAGCCGGCCAGAGCGTGCGAGTCGACCAGCGTGCCCTCATCGACATACGCGCCGACGTTGATGTACATGGGCGGCATGCAGACGACGCTTCGAGCTACGTAGGCCCCGGCGCGCACCGATGAGCCGCCGGGAACAACGCGCACACCGTCAGCGACCGTGAATCGGCGCGCCGGGTAGGTCTGCTTGTCAATAAATGTGAGCGCGGGCGTCGGGCCGGAAGAGCCGATTTCGGCGGCAGGCATTTCTTCGAGGGTTCCGAGCCGAAAGCCCAGCAGAATGCCGCGCTTCACCCAGGCATTCACGCGCCAGCCGGAGGGCGAGGCCGCGTCAGGCTCGGCTGCGCGCACCTCGCCGCTTTCCAGAGCGAACCGGAGCGCGAGAAAGGCCGTCATGGCCGTTGGATCGTTGGCGGCAGCCGTGCCGGCGGCGAAATGCCGCTCGATTTCCTGCTCCAGTTGGTTCAGATTCATGGCAAGTCGAGTGTAACAAGACAGGGAGCAAGGAGCTGCGGACAGTGAGCGGTGAACCGTGCACCGTCCACGGCTCCCCGTCCACCGCCTCAGGCGGGGTTAATGGGATCCAGGGTCGGCTCGATGCGTGGGTGGCGATGAGTCGCGATGGGACGAAGGCGGAAGCAGTTCTTGCCGGAGGGAATCATAGCCAGCGGGACGGGCTGCTCGCCGGGGCGCCCATTGAAATTCTTTGATTCCAGCCAAGCGCTCAGGCGGGGATCGCAGATCTCCGTCTGGCCCTGCCAGAAATCGGGGCTCAGGCCGCATTGGATCAGCAGGTGGTCGAGGTGCAGTTCGATGACCTCAATTTCCTTGGAGAAATAGCGGCGAACGTTTCCGGCCCCGACCTCGACACCCGTGTAGGCGTGTCCCTTGCAGTGCGTTTTTACAACCATGTTCTCCCACCGAGTAATTCGAATAAATTGCGCCGGATGAATTGCGGCAAGAACGGTGCATTGGAACCGGATGAAGCAAGTCTAGGGAGGGGAATTGCATTCTCGGTGAGGCAGCGCATCAAAAACGCGATGGATTTCCTGATTCGAGACGGGTGCAACGGCAGCTCCAATCCGGGAAACCGTGATTCGCACTCGTCCCGCGGGCACAGACGCGACGGCGGAAGCGCGAACCGCCATGCGTATGCGATACTCGAATCGACATGTTCAAGAGAATCGTGCTGAAGCTTTCGGGAGAGGCGCTGGCCGGGGAGCGCGGCTTTGGCCTGGATGCCGACAAAGTGTCGGAGATTACCGGTGAGATCTCCGAGGTCCACGCTCTGGGCGTGGAGATCGCGGTCGTGGTGGGCGGAGGCAACTTTTTCCGCGGCGTCGAGGAACAGGCCAAAGAGATGGACCGTGTGAGCGCGGACAACATGGGCATGCTCTCCACGGTCATCAACGCTATCGCACTGCAAGACGCCCTGGAACAACGCGGCGTGCAATGCCGGGTGATGACGGCGGTATTCATGAACCAGATCGCCGAGCCCTATATCAGGCGGCGCGCGGTGCGGCACCTTGAAAAAGGCCGCGTCGTTGTCTTCGCCGCGGGCACAGGGAATCCGTTCTTCTCGACCGACACCGCGGCCAGCCTGCGCGCCATGGAGATCAAGGCCGATGTGCTTCTGAAAGGCACCAAGGTGGAGGGGATCTACAACGCCGATCCGGTGCTGGTGAAAGACGCCGTCAAATACGACCAGATCACCTACATGCAGATCCTGCAGCAGGGCCTGAAAGTGATGGACCTGACCGCGGTGAGCATGTGCAAGGACAACAACCTGCCCATGATCGTCTTCAACATGAATCATCCGGGAAACATTCGGCGCGTGGTGTTGGGCGAGAAGGTGGGATCGCTGGTAACGGCGTAAGATTGCAGCTTTTAGCTGCAATCTTCCAGCCACTTGCTTCCTCGCACTTACCTTGGCGGTCCATTTCCAGGCGTTGTACCGCCGCGGCTCCTTTTCCAACGCCTCTCACCTTGAACGAGCCGGCCGTCTTTGCACAATTAAGCTGGCAGCTAGAAGCTAGGAGCTGGCAGCTGACTTTCAGCCCGGAGACGTCTAACAGCACGTGGCAACGAGCACGCCAGCACAAACGATCAAACCGGCGCCGCTGAAGGCACTCACGGGGTTGCGTTGCTTCGCGGCTGTCAACATCGTTCTTTTCCACTTTTCCAATCCAAACTGGTTCGGTTTTCTGGCGCCGGTCGTCAACGCCGGATTCATCTCGGTCAGCTATTTCATTCTGCTTTCGGGATTCGTGCTCGCCTATAACTACTCGGAGCGGGCGCGCAACGGGGAACTGGACCGCAAACGTTTTTGGGAGGCGCGATTCACGCGCATTTATCCCATCTACTTTCTCAGCCTGCTTCTCAGTCTGGGGCAATTGAGCGGGGAATACGCGACGCACACCAAGGCTATGTTCTGGACGGGCGTCGTGCTGACGCCGCTGCTTCTGCAAGGCTTTGTTCCCGCGGTGTCGACGTTTCTGAATACGCCGGCGTGGACGATGTCGGCCGAGGCGGCCTACTACGTACTTTTTCCCTTCGTGGCGAAAGGGAAACGCCCGGAGCGCATCGCGCCGCACGTGATGAAGATGGCCGGAGTTTGGGTGCTCGGACTGGTTCCGGGCGCGCTCTACATGGCCTTCAATCCCGACGGTATTGTGCACCCCGACCGATGGAGTTACGGGCCTTGGCTCGAGGCCCTGAAGTACACGCCCTACACGCACGTTTTCAGTTTTGTTTTCGGCGTGATGCTGGCCGACTTGAACCGCATGATCGCGCGCACGGCGCATTTGCGGCTGTGGTTGGGGATCGCAGGGTTCGGCGGAATCTATGGCCTGCTGAGCATGGGATCGCTCGTGCCCTACCCCATCATTCACGATGGATTGCTGATGCCGCTATTTGGCTGCATTGTGCTGGGGCTGGCGGGCGAAAATCTTCTCGCCCGGGCGCTGGGGATTCGTCCACTGGTCTTTGTCGGCGAGGCCAGCTACTGCCTTTACCTGCTTCACTTCAATCTATGGAACATGATTCACGGCTCGCACATTCTCGATGCGACGGGGCTGGCGCGCTTCGATCCTTGGATTAGTTACATCTTGCTGATTGGGCTGGCCATCCTCGCGCTGCACTTCATTGAGAAGCCGGCCCAGCGAAAGCTGCGCGAGTGGATGCATGCGACTACGGTGGTGAAAAGCCGGTGAACAGAGAACGGGCTCGGCCTGGATGAGCCGCCTCTTCTTGATGAGCGCCGATTGCGTCGCGCAAAAGCAGCAAGCCCAGCCTTGGCGGCTGGGCTTGCTGTTTCGGACCGCCGGTATTTCTACTCCGGAGATGAAAGCGGGTGGTTTCCGTGGGGAACTGCGATCAGAGCAGTGGGATTCGCGCCGGTGGGATAAGGCGTCGCCTGAGTCTGCTCGAGAGTTCCGTCACTCGGATTGAGCCTGAACCCGGAGACGGAATTGCCTAGATAGTTGGCGGTGTAGATGTATTGGCCGAGCGCGGGTTCGACGACGATCGATACTGGGTCAGTGTCGGTAGTAATCCCGGCGGCGCCGGAAATGCCGACGACCGAGGTAGGCGTGCCGGTCGGCAGGGAGAGGGAGTAGGCCGAGACCGTCTCATCCAGCGAGTTTGTCAGGTAGACAAAAATTCCGCGGGGATCGATGACAATCGAAGTCGGTTCGTTGCCCGTCCTGAAGGGGCCGTTGACCATGAACTGCAGGGCATCGGTCGAGAGTACCGAATATCCAATCAGCTGGTTTGAAGCATAGTCGGTGACGAAGACGAAGCGGCTGACCGGGTCGGTGGTCAGTGCAGACGGCTTGACGCCGGACTGATAAGGGCTGCCGGTGACAGGCGTCAGCGCGCCGCCGGAGCCTGTGGCAAATCCAAACAGCCAGCCCGGATTGGCGTTGCTGGTCGTGTTGCCGCCCGGATTGTAAGCCGACTTGTCGTACGCAGTGGCGTAAACAGCGTTGCCGTTGGCCAGCACAGTGACCCCGGTGGGAACGATTGTGTCGCCGGTATACCCCGGAACGCTGAGGGAGACGGTGGCAGTGGCGGAGCCGATAACGCCGGCATTGAGAGCGTATTCAGTCAGCGTCGCGGAACTGGTGCCTGAAACGACGTACAAATAGGTACCTGCCGGATTCACGGCAATCGACACGGGCGCTGCAGCGAGGGTAATGTTTTCCTTCGGAATCAGGATGCCGTGGTCGTTAATAGCAAAGTGAACCACGGAGTTGTTGCCCTTGTTGGCGACGTAGAGGTTGTAATAGTCCGATGTCGTAGCCATGGCGACGGGGCCCGACCCGCCGGAGGAAACAGGCGAAGCGGCGGTGCGCAGCGCACCCGATTTGGCGTCGACGGCGTAGGTGTAAATTTGTCCCGCGCTGCCCGAATTGCTGCCCGCCGAGGAGGCCACGAAAACATAGTCAATCGTGACCAGATTGCAGGCAGTCAAAAACGTGGCCAGCACCAGGCCAATTGCGGAGACCAGAACGAGCTGGCTCGATTTACTCAACTTCATGCGCTTCCTTCGTCATGGGCCGCCGAATGGAGCCCCAAAAACTCGTTAAAGTTGCTCCGTGTTCATTGTAAAAGCCGAATACGGAAATTTGCCACCGGCTCCTTTGCCGGAGTGGACCGAGCGCGGACGCTCACGGCTGAATGCCGCCGCCCGTGCCGTTGTGCGGAATTGCCGCCACAGCGCTCGGTTGGTCGTTGCTCGGAAAAGGAGAATTCTGCGAATCGAGAAGTGTTCCGCTGGTAGTACTCAAATCGAAACCGGAGACCGTGTTGTCGAGAAAGTTGATGGTGTAGAGAAAATGTTCCGTTGAAGGGTCGATTCCGACGGCCACCGGCTGAAGGCCTGTGGCATATGTGCCAATCGAACTGAGCGCCCCGCTCGACGCGATGGAATACGCGGTCACACTGCTGTCCTGGGAATTGGTCACATAGGCGTAAGGATAAGCCGTGTCAACCACGACGGCAGAGGGCTGATTGCCGGCTGGGAAGGGGCTGCCGGCGATCGGCGTCAAGTTGCCCGATGCTGCCGTAAAGCCGTACACCTTGGCGCTCGCGAAATCGGTCACGTACACATGCGCCCCGGAGGCGTCGCTGGCAATGGCGGAAGGCTTGACGCCGGCCGCGAAGGGCGAGCCGCTCAGGGGCGTCAGTGCGCCGCCCGAGCCGACCGAGAATCCAAAGACATATCCGGCGTTGGGCGTTACCGATGAATCGTATGCAGTGACGTAGACGTCCGCGCCTGAACCAAGAACGTTCACCGCGGTGGGCACAATAACGTGCGCCGCGTTGACGCCCGAGAGTGCCAGGGGCCAGTACTCGCCATTCACGGCTGTATTGGTCGCCGGCGTCCCGATGGCCACTGGAGTGGCGCCGCTGGCGGCCGTGAGAGGATAGACGCCGATGGAGCCGGAGCACGGCTCGGCATCCGAGCAAATGGGCAGCGGCTGGTAAAGATCGACGACGAACAGATTCGATTTGCTCGCCGCGATGGCGAGGGGAAAGATTCCCGGCGTATTGACGGTGTTATAGGGATACAACTTGCCGTCTGTCCCGATTCCGAATTGCTCGATGGCGTTGTCGTCCTGATTGACGACGAACAGGCTTCCGTAATCCGTCGAGACAGCCTCGGCCACGGGATTGCGTCCCTGGGAAGGGAAGGGCGAGCTGGGAATCTGCCGCATGCGGCCAGACTCGGAGTTGATCTCGTAAACGTTGATCTCGCCGTAGCTGTTGGTGCCTTCTGCTTTGGTGCATGCCACATACACGAAATCGATGGTCAGCGTTTGCGTGAGCTGCGAACACGCAGTCACAAGCGAAGCCGCCAGCAAGCTGCCCGCGCCGACCAGTAAAAGCTGGCTCGATTTATTGAACTTCATGCGCATCTTTCTTGAAATGCGGCCTGCATGGCAGGCCACCCAAAAAACGTTCTAAGATTCGAATTCCGGTGTTGGCTCAAAAGCAGCGGAACCGGCATTCAGCCAAGGCCTGCGGACAGACCTTCAATTTGCAGGCCCGGAAAACTCCGAGCCTGATTTCAAGGCCGCTCCGCCAGGCCGTAAAGGTTCGTAACTGACGGGCGCGGCGCTGCACTAACTCGTGCGCCCGTCGACCAGGCACCACGACGCCGGCCCTTCGAGTTTGTAGTCGCTGGTCACCCGGAGCCCGGTCAGGTCGCCCGTCTCCGGATTAACCACCCGCCCTGTCACCGTGGAGTCGTACTCGTCGGCTTCGTAGATGAACTGGTCGGAAGGGTCCTCAACGATGCACTGCGGACCCGATCCTGAGCCGAAGGGCTCATCGGAGTTGAAGCTAAGCTGATAGGCGGGCGAAGTGGTGATATGGTAGCCCGCGATCCCGCTTTCAGGGTTAGGCCCTTGAGTGTTGTTGCCCTGATTGGCCAAATAGAGAAACTGGCCCTTGCTCTCCAACATGATGTAGATGGGGTTGGAAAGCGTCGCGTCATCGGGAACTGCGCCGCCCGGCTCCGCCTGGAGTGCTCCGCCCGAGCCAAGGGTGAAGGGAAGAATCTTACTTTGCGAAGTGATGGGCACGCCGTTAAACGTAACGGTAATGGGCTCGTTATCGAGCACATAGATCACGCCCCCGGCGCCGACCATGGCAGTTGCTTGAGTCGCTCCCAACAACTGGGAGCTGTTCTGGCTCAGCGTCAACTGTCCGGTGGAGGCGGAATAGCTATACGGAAAGGCGAGCGTGCCGCCGACGTACGGGTAGGAAGTCGGATTAGGCGCGCCAGCAAGCGTTAGAAGGCTGGAGTTCGACAGCAGGAAATCCACCGGGTTCGCCGGCACCGGAAAGTAGGTGATGGGCTGGCTGTTCGATACCGCAGTTACTTGAGCATTCACAACCAGTGAGAGGCGGCCGGTGTTCTGGTCGATCTTGAAGACGGTGACGTCGCCGCACGTGGTCACTGTGCTTCCCAGGGCGAGCGCGCAGTTGTCGGTATTCGATGGGGCCGCATTATCAGGCGCGTCGTGGTCCAGGACGAACAGGTAGTTGCCGGAAGAGTCGGCAATCATGCGAAAGGGATTGATGCCCGATGAGTAGAAAGTCTCCTGCGGCGTCAGGGTGCCGTTGCCGCCCACGATAAATTGAGTGATGTTGGAATTCTGACAGGCGTTGGCGCCCGTGCCGTAGCAATCGGGGCTGCCCGAGGCCGTGACTCCGCGGTTGAGGACATAAAGGAACCGGCTGCCGAGGGTTAGAACGGCGCGCACTGGGTTGGCGCCTCCGGAGGCTACGGGCAACGTGTTGATGGGAGTCAAACGGCCCGTGTTGTGATCGATCTTGAATCCGGAGATGATGCCGTTACTGCCACTGGAGACCGTGACGGTTCCCGTTACAAACAAATAGCCAACCGTATAACTCTCAACGCAAGACGTCACGCCAAAAACGA
>CAYOVE010000048.1:0-17163 GCA_964407295.1 uncultured Occallatibacter sp. | reverse complement strand
GATCCGACAACAACTGGACTCTGACCATGAAAGCGCCTTTCGAGAACGATCTCGATAAGCGCACGGTCGATGAGGCCATCGAGACCATTCGCGATCGTGTGGACGCACTCGGTGTGAGCGAGCCGCTGATTCAGGAATATGGCCTGGGCGCGAACCAGATTCTGGTGGAGCTGCCCGGCATCAGCGATTTGGACCAGGTGAAGAACGTCATCAAGTCCACAGCCCGCCTTGAAATTCATGCCGTTGATGGCGGCCCGTTTCCCACTGAGGATGCGGCGCTGCAAAGCGTGAACGGCGTTCTCCCGCCCGATCAGGAGATTCTGCAGAGCTCGGGAGATCTGGCCGGTGCAAGTGGCGCCACCTATTACATTCTCGAGCGTTCCGCGATCGTGGCCGGCAGCGATTTCCGTTCCGCCGAGCCCGGCGTGAATTCGAACACGGGACAACAGCAAGTGAATTTCACCCTCACCGATGAAGCAGGCGACAAGTTCTGGGACTACACCAGCGCCAACATCGGCAAAGATATGGCCGTGGTGATGGGCGGCTCGGTGCGTAGCGTCGCAGTCATCAAGGGCGCAATCCGCGATCAGGGCCTGATCGAAGGGTCTTTCACCCAGAACGAAGTGATGGAGCTTTCCAAGCTCCTGCGGACGGGCGCGCTGCCGGCCTCGCTCAACTACATTGAGGCCAGTACGGTTGGCGCCACGCTGGGCGCCGATTCCATCCGCGAAGGCGTAACGGCAGCCATTGTCGGCATCGTGGTCGTCATGGCCTTCATGCTCATCTACTACAAGGGCTCGGGCATCAACGCCGATCTCGCACTGATCTTTAACCTGATTATTCTGTTGGGCATCATGGGGCTGTCTGCCGCGATTTCGAGCGCTTCCGGCGGCGGAGGCCTGGTGCTGACCCTCACTCTGCCCGGAATCGCGGGAGTCATCCTCACCATTGGTATGGGCGTCGACTCGAATGTGCTGATCTTCGAGCGCATCCGCGAGGAGATTCGCGCCGGCAAGGCCGCTTCGGCAGCCGTGGATCAGGGCTTCGCACGGGCGTGGCTCACCATCGTCGATACCCACGTTACGACCATCGTATCGGCGGCGATTCTCTTCATCTTTGGCACCGGTCCGGTGAAGGGCTTTGCCACCACACTGACCGTCGGTCTTGCGGCCAATCTTTTCACCGCAGTCTTTGTCTCGCGGGTCATCTTCGAGGCGCATTTGAACAAATTGAAAGCCGGCGAGATGGTTTCGATCTAGAGCCAGCGATTCGTCAGCAGGAGAAGACACGAAGTGGAATTTTTTCGCAATCCGAATGTGAACTGGCTGGGGTGGAAGTGGTATTTCCTCGCCTTTTCCATGATCTTCAGCGTGGCCGGCATCGCAAAAATGAGTTGGAACTGGTCGCACATCGGCAGCCCGGTTCCCCTGGGAGTGGATTTTCAAGGTGGCACGCAGGTCGATGTTCAATTCGCCAACCCGCCCGACATCGATGCCATCCGGCACGCAATCGAAGCGGCAGGCGTGAAGGACGCAACCATTACCACCTTCGGACCGGCAGCCGATCACCGGGTGCTCATCAGCCTGCCCGTGGAATCCAACGAGGCGGCGCTTGATACTGGCCGCCAGGAGATCGAGTCCGCGCTCCAGAGCCACTACAACAACTACTTCAACCCCAACACCGGGGTGAAGGTGGACGTGGTGGGGCCCACGGTCGGCCACCAGTTGGAAAAGCAGGCCACGCTGGCCACGCTCTATTCCATGCTCGGCATGCTCATCTATCTCTGGTTCCGCTTCCAGTTGATCTACGGCGTGGCCGCGGTCGTGGCATGCTTTCATGACACGCTCATTACTGTCGGAGCCTTCGCCCTGACCGGCCGGGAGATCAGCCTGACCGTCATCGCGGCCATCCTGACGCTGGTTGGCTATTCGATGAACGACACGATCGTCGTCTTTGACCGCATCCGCGAAAACCTTCGTACCAGCCGGCGTGAGGGTTTGACGGACGTGGTGAATCGCAGCATTAACCAGACCCTGAGCCGGACCGTGCTCACCTCGGGCCTGACCTTTCTCACCGTCCTCGCTCTGTTCATCTTCGGCGGCCCGGTGCTCAACGATTTTTCCTTCGCCTTAGTGGTGGGCATCCTCATCGGGACGTATTCATCCATCGCCGTTGCCGCCCCGATGTTGGTGGCCTGGCAGGATTGGCGTGCCGGAAAAGGCAAAGCCGCCTCGCTGCCTGCCGCCAGAAAGTCGAAGGCCTGAATCCAATGGCCGCGCGGCTCGATTTTCGCATTCATTCTCAGCGGGGAACCACTCCTGAGAGGCTTGCACCGGCGGCCGAGGGCTCTTTTCAGAAGGATTTTGGACAACTGAATTGCACCAGTTTTGAAGCACCCTTGGCAGTGGGAGCAAAGTTCTGATAAGGTTTACTCGCTCCTTTGTGTGGATTTTCCAGTCGGGAACAATTCCCCCTCCCGTGGTGTCTAAAATAGGAGTAACGATACCCGATCTAAGAGGCTGGCCATGTTTGAAGATTCCACGTTCGAATCCAGCAAAAGAATCAAGACGAAGAGCGGCCGGTGGATGTTGGTGACCGGCGGCATCAACCTCGGGATTCTTATCATGCTGATTCTGATTCCGCTGATCTATCCCGAGGCGCTGCCGAGCGCGCTGATGGCAACAATTTTGACTGTGCCACCGCCGCCGCCGCCGCCACCACCGCCGCCTCCTCCTCCTGAAGTTCATGTCGTCCACGTGCAGTCGGAGATGATGAACAATCAGCTGACCGCGCCGACCAAGATCCCGAAGAACATTGAGATGGTGAACACCAAGGAAGCGCCCCCATCGAACTTCGGTGTTGCCGGCATGGAAGGCATGGGAAACAGCAACGGCGTCATGGGCAGTTTGTTCGGCAGTGGCAGTGGCCCGCAGGTCAAAGCTGCGCCGCCCAAGAAGGTCAACATCTCGGCCGGCGTGGCAGTGGGCTTCCTGCTGAACAAGACCTCACCGACCTATCCGCCCATCGCCAAAGCCGCCCGCGTCCAGGGAACCGTGGTCCTGCAAGCGACCATCTCCAAGGCCGGAACCATTGAGGATCTCCGCGTCATTAGCGGCCCCGCAATGTTGCAGCAGGCGGCGCTCGATGCGGTCAGACAATGGCGCTATCGGCCATACCTGCTCAACAATGAGCCGGTGGAGGTCGAAACCACCGTCAACGTGATCTTCACCCTGGGTGGGTGATGAAATTTCCGGCGCCCTGCCGCTTCTTTGGCAGGGCGCATCGCTTTTGACCGGAATGTGCATTCCCGTAGGGCCGCATTCCATGGAACTCAGGTGCCCGCCGCGTCGGGTTTAATTCAGTACAAAGAATCTCCTTAGGAGGAACGATTCAGTGATTCTCGCTCAGCTCACACATTTCGCTTCGCACACGGTCAACAGTCTTGCATTCCTTCAGGATGAAGGGCAGACAGTCGGCTTCAGCCCCATGCAACTGTGGGAACACATGGCATGGATGGCCCGCACCGTGGCCATCGTCCTGTTCATCGAGTCGGTTTGGTCGCTGGCCGTCATGATCGACCGCTATCTGTATTTCTCTGCTGCCCGCAAGCAGTCGCGGGAGTTCGCGCCCAAGGTGGCCGGCGCGCTCAAGGAGAGCAAGCTGGAAGAAGCCATCAAGATTGCGGATCGGAACAAGAAGTCGCATCTGGCTGAAGTGGTTACGGCCGGCTTGCAGGAGTTCCGCGCATCGTCCGGTGCGGCGACCGAGGATACCATCGCCAGCGCCGGCCGCGCCCTGGATCGGGCTGAAGCCATCGTGCACGCGAAGCTCAAGAGGGGCTTGTCCGTTCTGGCCACCATCGGCTCCACGGCGCCCTTCGTCGGCCTGTTCGGCACCGTCGTCGGTATTCTGCACGCGTTCGACGCCATTGCCACCCAGAAGATCGCTGGCATCGGCGCGGTCGCGGGCGGCATCTCTGAGGCTCTGGTCACCACGGCGTTCGGCCTGCTCGTGGCCATTCCCGCCGTTATGGCATTCAACTATTTCACCGGACGCGTCGAGGCATTTGACGTGGAGATGGACAACTCCTCAAGTGAGTTGATCGATTACTTCATCAAGCAGAGCCACAAGCGCTAGGCGCACTGTGGCTTCTTTCGGGCGAGAATTTTCGCCGGGCAGAGGATGGATAGCTCTTCTGCCCGGCGGTTTGATGACCGCCTGAGGTTGCTTGAGTTCGGTCAAAGCTGGACCGGATCCGGGAAGAAAAATTCAGACGTACGGAGTCCCGATTATGGCAGTTGCAGTTCGCGACGAAGGCAAGAAGGTAAATTCCAACATCAATGTCACTCCCATGGTGGATGTGATGCTGGTGCTTCTCATCATCTTCATGGTCATTACCCCCATGTTGCAGAACAAGGTGGCCATCACCTTGGCCACGGTGGAAAATCCCACCAACATGCCCGACGCCGACAAGGAAGACGCCATCGTCGTTGCTGTCACGCGGGATGGTGCGGTGTACCTCGGCCAGAACAAGGTCGATCCCTCCGAGCTTGGCAGCCTGGTGCGGGATAAGCTGGAAGACAAGACTGATAAGACAATCTACGTCCGCGCCGACGCGCGCGCGCAATACAGGGTGGTGGAAGACGCCATCGACGATGTGCGCACCGCGGGTGTCGAAGAAGTCGGCCTGCTGACGCAAAGACGGGAAGGCAATCAGATCGGCGGCGAGTAGTTCGTAGCCGGATTGTCTTGTTGAACGATATTCAGAAACGAGGAGTTTGAACCATGGCATTTTCCACTGGCGGCGGCGGCGGAGCAATGGGCGAGATCAATGTCACGCCCATGATCGATATTCTTCTGGTTCTGCTGATTATTTTCATGGTCATTGTGCCGGTAACCCCCAAAGGTCTGGATGCGCTGGTGCCCCAGCCTCCCAAGAACCCGCAACAGCAGCAACAGCAGAACGATCGCACCATCGTTGTTCAGGTTCTTTATCGCCCCGGCCAGGCTCCGGCGTACAAAATTAACGACACCGATGTGAATCACGCCGATCTTCTGGCCAAACTGACTGACATTTATGCCAATCGGGCCGAGCGCGTGATGTTCGTTAGGGGCGACGACGATGTGAACTTCGCTTATATCGCGGACGTGATTGATATCGGCAAGGCAGCGAACGTGGACCACATCGGGTTGATGACGCCAAAGATTCAGGCTGGCCAGTAGGCTGGCTGTGTCCGGAGACACTGGATCCGGGTGCGAGGAAGAGTACAATTTTTTTGCCCTGGCTGCGGTTTGTCTTAGCCGCACCCGGCTGCTGAGTTTTCCAGGCGAGGCCTGCAGGCCCAAGCTTGAAGGAGAAGGATAAGAAAATGATTGGAACCGCACGTTTTTGGGCGCTCGCGGCGACCTTAACCGGCATGGTCCTTGGCATGAGCGGCTGCAACCAGCTCATGGCCCGCGATCAGTTGAACAAGGGAGTCGATGCCTACAAGAACGGTCACTACGATGAGGCCATCGAGCACTTCCAAAAAGCCACCGAACTTGACCCCAAGCTGCCCATGGCAAAGACATACCTGGCCACTGCGCTCGAGCAGGATGTAGCCCCGGGGGTTACAACACCCGACAACCTGAAGATCGCCAACCAGGCCATCGACATGTTCAAGGACGTCTTGAGCGAAAAGCCCAACGATGTCGACAGCATGAAGAAAATCGCGGGCATTTATTTCAGCATTAACCAGTTGGAAGATGCGGAGTCCTGGCAAAAGAAGGTTCTGGATGTCGATCCCAACGACCCCGAGGCAGCGTATACGATCGGCGTCATTGACTGGAAGAAGGCTCACCAGAACAAGCTGAATGCGTTGCAGGCTGTTGGTCTCAACGACGACGGCAAGGGCAATGTAAAGGCTCCGAAAAATGTCATGCAGCAGTTGGCTCAGCAGAATGCGCCGCTGGTTGACGAAGGTCTGAAGTACCTCACCATGGCGGTCAACGATCGTCCCAATTATGACGACGCCATGCAGTACCTGAACCTCATCTACCGCAACAAGGCCGACGTGGACTACGGCAACGCTGCCGCCGTCACTGAGGATCTGGCGCAGGCGGACCAATGGACCACCAAGGCGATGGATACGCGCAAGGCCAATGAGGCGAAGAAGAATCAGGGTCCTGGCGGCATCACCATCGACAACAGCGGCCAGATGCACTAGCCACATTACGGCTTCGTCCGGCATCAGTACCAAAACGGCCTCCGCCTTGTTCGGAGGCCGTTTTTCTTGGCAATCCAATCTCCGTTGCGCGAGGGTAGATTCCCCGGCATGACCACCGATCACAGATTCAATGTTGTGATTGTCTCCGCAGGTCACGGCGTTGGGCAGGATGCGACCGCAAACCCCGGCAAGGTTGTCCACTACACCGGATTGAAGACCGGGACCAGGTTCTAACTGGTAAACGAGTGAACGCGCTTTATTGCCCGCCCCGCTTCAGAATCTGCTCGGCCAGGTAGTTACGCACCTTGGCGCCATCCGTCAGCGTCTCGAGATAGGCGGTCTGGAGCAGTTGCTTCTGGCTGTCGTGGAGCGACTGGTGAATGGCCTGCTGCACGCGCGGATCGCCTAACTCTCGCTGTCCGGCGGGCTCGCGGGAAATCAGCTTGTAGATGGCGTAACCGGCGATCCTGTGTCCGGGTGCTGAGTCGTCGTAGACAGGAATAACATCGGTGAACTGATCCGGCTTGAGATTGTTGATCGCGTTGTAGAGCTCGGCATCGGCCTTGAGCTGCGATTCGCGCGCAAAGCCCATGTCGCCGCCGTTCGAAGCCGTGTTCGGATCCTCTGAGGCGTTCATCGCCACCGTCGCGAAATCGACGCCGCTCTCGAGCTGGCTATATGCCGCGTCGATCTTCCGCTTCGCGTCAGCGTCGCTCGCCGGCTTCTCGCCCTGCAGGTTCGGCGATTGTTGAGCAGACGTTGTCGTGACGACAATTCGCGCCAGATGATATTGCGGCTCGATCAGGTTAAAGTCCGCCTTGTGCGCCGCATAGAAAGCCGCAATTTGCGCGTCGGTTATGTTGATCTTGGATTCGATCTCCTTGTTCATCAGCTTGGTTTCAGTCAAGCCGCGCCGAATATCGCGCTTGAAGTCGTCCAGCGACAGATTGCGCTGCTTCAGCATGGCGTTGAATTGCTCGTCCGTGTAAGGGGCCTTGATCTCCGCCAGCTTACCGTTGACGTCTTCGTCGCTGGCCGTCAGATTCAGCTTGGCGGCTTGCTGCTGCAGTATCTCGTCGCGGATCATCTGGTCCAGAACGCTCATCCGCCGAATATCGGCTTCCTCAGATGATGGCGATTGCGGGCTGTCTCCGAGGGTGATCTGGTAGTTCCTTTCGAGCTCGGCGCGCAAAATCTCCTTGCCGTTTACCGTGGCCACCACGTCTGCCGAAGGCGATCGGTGGCAGCCCGACAGGGCGGAGAAAATGGCCACGCTGACCAAAGCGGCCGCGGCAAAATTCGTGCGCCTTCCAAAACTCAATGCGACTTGCAAGTTGATCTCTCCCATGGGGTTCACTAACCCCCCGGCCTACTAGGATAAATCCCGCCTGTGGCACGCGGATAGTCCCCGAAGGCGTTATCAGTTAGCCCCGGCCGGCGTTGGCGTCGACGCAGCCTGGGTTGGTGGGGGTTGCTCGCCTGCGGCGGCCACTGCGCGGTCAATTGCCATCCAAAGCTCGTTCTGGGGAACCGCGCCGCCGTTCACGCGCTCTCCGTTCACGTAGACCGCCGGCGTTCCATCGATTCCCAGGTCTTCGGCTAGTTTGGCCGACGCGCGAATCTGTGTTTCGTCCTGTTTGGCCAGGCAGGCATTCAGAGTGGTCTCGTCGAGCTTGCCCAATGTCGCCTCCTGATGGGCGATGCGATCCAGTGCGGCAAAGCTCTTTTTCAAGTCCCGATCGTCGCCTGTGACCTCGTCTCCATGCGCGTGGAGGTAATCCACGTAGGTCCAGTAAACATCAGTGCTCTGCGCCGCCAGGCAATTGGCATCCACCGCCGCATGCATGGCCCACGGGTGTATCTCACTCAGCGGATCGTCCTTGTAAACGAACCGCACCAGGTCTTTGTAACGTTCGAGCGTCGCCGGAAACAACTCCTGGTGCAATCGGGCACAATACGGACACTCTAGGTCGTCGAAATTGATAACCGTTACTTTCGCAGTGGGATTACCTCGAATCGGGCGTCCCGCGATCGGAATGGCGTCAGCAGGATCCTTGGTCAGGTCGAAAGTATCTAGGTGTGCGAGCTTTGTGCTGTCGGCAGAGATGAGGAAGTTGACAACCTGGGACTTGGAGCCGCGCGTGATGGTGACCGGCAGCGTCTCATAGCCGGTGAACTGGCTGGGAGTTCGGGCGCCAATGCTGATTGTCACGTCCGGCGGCATCTCGTATTGGGAGCGAACCAGAATCTCAATGCGCCGGTTAAGGGCGGGGTCGGGCCCGGCAGGCGTCGTGCTTTGAGCCCTGCAACCCGCAGTCAGGCCCAGAACAAGCAGGCCCGCCAGAAAACGAAAGCGTAACAATGGTTTTTCCTCTCAGCAAAGGATACTCCAGCGGGGTGCCCGGCGGCCCTCTGCGCTCGATTACATCGAGGCAATAGAAGGACGCTCCGCTGAGCAAAAAGCAACCACAACCGTGCAGGCGGCGAACGGCATTCGCTTCCGTTGTCGAAAAGTGGCTCCTTCCCATCAGGCGCTGACCACTAACCACTATCTCTAATACGCCGGTGGCAGCGTCGAATCGCGGAAGACTGAGTTGGCGCGCCGGATGTCGCCCACCGAGCCGAAGTTGGCCAGCGTGAAGCTGTAGAGCCACTGCGTTTCGTCGCGGCTCGTCGATCCCACCGTGCCAAGCTCGTAGCGTCTGTAACCGGCTGTCAATCCGCAGCAGTTCCAGTTGTAGACCGCCTGCACGCCGGCGTACTGTATCTCGTGCTGGACAAAGTCGTAGCCGCCGTTTGCCGCCAGGTTGAATCCTTTGCTGCTCTGTTTGCCGAACTCCAGGAAAGGCTGCAACTGCTGGCTCTTGATGACGGAGGTGACGTTGCTGACACTGCTCGTTTGTTCGTCGGGTGCGTTGAGCAGAGCGTGGCCAATCCCCAGTGTTGTCCGGCCAAAGCTATATCCCGCAAAAAGATTATTGGCGGCGATGCGCCCGGCGATCGAGTCGTAATCCAGATCCCATTCGACGCGCAGGTTATCAATCGCTTCAAATCGCATACGCGAAACTACGGGCGCAACGTTGCGCGGCGAAGTCAGAAAGGTCGGCGCCATCAGATCCAGTGTCGCGTCGAAAACGTTGCGCCTCCCCGATATCACAGCGCCGCCGAAGTTGGGGTCGATGAAGAACTCTTGCGCAATTTGCCACGTCGCCCATTCACGGGGCGCATTCGGGCAGGCGTGTCCCGTTTCGCCGCCCGTGACATCATCGTCATCATCCGTCTTGCAGGGCCGCTCTCCCGTCGGCCGCAGGTAGAACCGCTGCGTCAGCGAGAATCCCGCTTCGTTCACGTCGGTGGCGATGTCGGTCGTGTCGAAGAGAAGCACATTGCGGGCCTGCGCCCCGATTCCACCGACATAGTGGTAGGTCAGCTCGGGTTCAATCACATGGCGCAGTTCGCGGTGCCACCCGGGAAGCGCAAAGTCGCGCTCCAGCGCGGGTGGCCGGATGTCAACAGATGCTTCAAGGTCGGCGCGGTTCAGTGCGCTGTGATCAATCTGCGGAACGGTAAAAGGACCACTTAGAGTTGGCGTCTGGCTGATGGTATACGCGGTGTCGCGCAGGGCGACTTCAGGAACGAAGCTCCATCCTCCCGCAGTGAACGGCATGGAAAGATGAGGGTAGACGTCGGCTCGAACCACGTTGCGGGAATGAAAGAACGGCTCGGAGCGATTTAAATAGCCCAGCGAAGATCCCAATCCCCAGTTGAGACGTGAATCTCCCAGCGGCCGATCCAGCACGTCGTAGCGGAGCAGCGGCAACCGAAGAATCTTTACCTCGTCTCCATTTGCCGTCCCGGCGAACGATTGAAAGCGGTCCAGCCAGGCAGCGGGTATCGCGCCGTCGTGACTATGCGTCAGCACGACGTCGCTCGCGACCTCGGAGCTGGTGGCCTGCGAGTAGTTGTCATTGAAGACCAGCCGGTAGACATAGCTCGACAAGTACTCGACGGTTCCCGCAACTCGAGTCGAAGGCGACCAATCTTTTCGTCCGGTCAGCCCTATGTCGACGCCGCCCTGGTTGACGAGCTGGTTGCTGACCTGCCCGGTTTGCGTATTGGTGGTTGCCTCTTCAATTCCGCGGTCGATGAGCGCGCTCCAGCGCGCGGTCAGGTGGTCAAGCCCCGGTCCTTTATAACGGAAGTCGCCATTGGGGGCCCATCCGCGCTTGCTGTAGTACTCGACGCCTACCGATGCGTCCATGCTGCGGTTGATTGCCCAGTACACCTGTTCGCCCAGCACGTAGCCCTTAATGGAAGAGTTGCCGACGAACGGGATCATAAACCCGGTCACGCGCCCCGTCTCGTTCGCCGCATGCTGCAGATAAGGTATGTAGAAGATCGGGATGCCGAGAAACTCAAAGAACGCATTCGACGTCGAAGCCCTGTCGTTATCCAGTGCGATGGTATGCGCAATGATTCGCCAATCGGGATGCGGAAGCTGGCAATTGGTGATCGAGCCATCGATCACTCTGAATTTGCCTTCGCCCGTCTCGAGCAGGACCCTGCCGGAAAACAGCAGCGGCGTCGGCGTCGAATACACCACCGCGTGCCCCATCGTGCGCACGCCCTGCGACCCGCTCACGTCGTAAAAGCGCGCGGTGTGCATATTCAGCCGCATGTCGCCGTGCGAGGCGTTGATGAGTACATCGTTGGGTCCGCCCGACAACTGCAGGTGGCCATCCGCCTCAAGTTCGGTTGTCTTCCTGTTGTAGACCACGCTGTCCGCTTGAAGAACGTCGTCCTCGTAGTGGACGACCACATCGCCGGTCAGTGTCAAGGTATCCCCGGCCCACTCCTGGTGCTTGGCGTCCCACTCGACTGGAGTGCCGTTTGCAGGGACTGGCTCCGGCTGCGCCAAAGGGATAAGTTCCTGTCCAGGATCGTCCGGCAATGCAACCGAAGCAGGGGACGCGACGCTCTCATTGGCGACGCTTGTCTCACTTTGCGAGGCAGGTATCGGATTAGTCAACACTGGTGCGGCCTGTGCGCCCAGTCGCAGGTGACAGACAGCAAGCAGCGTGATACATACTAAGTTACGAGGGCACATCCAAGTCCATGAACGGTGCAAGGCTCAGCATAGCAAAGCTGGCTGCGTAGATTGGGACGTGATCCGGAAGCACTGGTAACTTAGAAAAAAATCGGGTTGATTCCACGAAGACGGGGCCAAATATCGCGGTGACGCCTTTATCAATCCGCAATTCTCCTCCTTGGTTCAAAAACAATCCCCTTTGCCGTTCCATGCAGATCTCGTACTCGTACGCGAGTGGAACTGGCAGCGTGAGCCGGCACGCAGGAACCACCGCGGCGGAAGGGAAAAGTGAGCGTTGAGTAAATCGGCCAGCACGGCAACTCTTTTTCCGGCCTGGAAACAGGAGGTCAATCGGCGCGTCGCCGCCCACCTCAGCCGCAAAACGACCTTCGCGAGCGAATCCGCGCCGGCCCAGGGTGGCCGTCCAACGCACGGCAGCCGTGCCGCACAGGCCGCCGCGCGTGTGGCCGAGAGGTACGCCCAGGCACCCAGCTACAGCGAGCTGCTCGCCGATGAGGCGCGGAACGCAATGCGTGCCGCTGAAGTGGCATCAGAAGCAGCCCGGCAGGCGCAAGCCGCCGTACAGTATGTGCTCGACGGTCTTGAGGCCGCGGCCGCGCCTGAGCAGGAATCGCACTCTGAATTTGAAGCATCGAACGCATCCGCATTGCCTGAAGAGGCCGCGACACGCGTTCCGGATGAACGTTCACCGTTCTCTGCTGCGAAACGGGCAGAGCAGGCGCGCCGGCTTGAAGAACGAGCCGATGAGCGCCAGGCCCCGGTGCCGTCGGATGTCTCGGCGGAGGCGCTCGACGACTCTCGCGCCGACGACGCTGGCGTGCCCATTTATGCCAATCTCATTCAGTTCCCACGGCTGATGGTCGCCACGCGCAGAATGCGTCCGCGGCGCGCTGAAGGCCCCTTGGCCGGCGCGCCCGCTCAATCGCAGTTGAGCATCTTTGAAGTCGATCCAGCGAGCATTTCCACCGAGGCCGCGCCCGCGGCCGACGAACCTGCCGCGCCGGTCTGGATGCGCGCGGAGGAGTCGGCCAGCGAATTCGAACCGCAACGAGTCGAGAGTCTTCGCGAAGAAACCGCGCCCAGGGCGAAGCAAAGCTCCATAAAACTCGCGCCACTGAACCCTCGCCTGATGGCGCTTGTGGTCGATGCCAGCCTCACCCTCGCGGCTTTTCTGTCGCTTACGTTCTTGTTCGTCCCCCGCACCGGCCACTTACCCGGCCTGCGCACCGCCGAGCTTGCCACCGGGCTCGCCGTGCTGGTCATCGGCGCCGCCTATCAGGCGCTGTTTGCCCTTCTCGACCGTGCCACTCCGGGCATGAGATACGCAGGCATCGCGATCTGCACCTTTGAAGGACGACTTCCCAGCCGCAGGCAACGATGCATGCGTTTCGCCGCGCTCCTTCTTTCGGTTTTACCGCTGGGATTAGGGTTGGTCTGGGCCCTCTTCGACGACGACCGTCTCATGGGCCACGATCGCCTGTCGAAGACTTACTTGCGATTGCGCTGAAGCATCACCCCGCCAGCGCTCGCACCGCGCTCACTCCCGCGCCGATCAAAGCCGTCTCGTCGTCGGGCGGCAGAATCTCCAATGAGAAGCTTTGCAGCGGGCTCATCCGCACCATGGTTTCCAGATGGCTCCGCAATCGTTCCAAGTCGAGAAATCCAACGTTGCTCCCCGTAAAATAGAAGCGCCCCGGCCCGGCCAGATGGATGAATGAAGCAGTTGCCGCAGCCAGAGCGCGATGCCACAAATCGACAAACTCGCGGCAGCGCGCATCGCCCTGCTTGGCGTTGGCGAAGACCTCTTCGGGCTCCAGGTCAAGGAAACGCAGGCGCATGGCGCGATGGCCCATGATGCCCTCCAGGTGACCCGCGCCGCCGCAGCCGCAGTAGCGTTCCTTGGGGTCGAGCGTCACCGTGATATGCCCGCCTTCCCAAACACCGTCCGCATAAGGCCAGCGGCCATAGCCGATGCCTTTGCCGATCGTCCATACCCGCGTGAGTTTGTCCAGCTTTCCGCGCGTCGCGGCCACGCCGGCGGCGATGGCGTCCGCATCGTTGGCAATGTGCACCGGCGCCACAATTCCGCGCGCCGCCAGCGCAGCCGCCAGCTCATCGGCCAAACGCATGCCTTTCAATTGCTTCAGATTGGGCGACTCTTCAATGACCCCGGAGCGCACGATTCCTGGCACTGCCACGCCGATCGCATCGGCCCTCCCAGCTCCGCCGCCGGCCCTTCCCCCTGCAAGCTTGTCGATCCGCTCGGCAAGAATTTCCACGAGTTCGCTGCCAGGAACCGCGTCGAGCTCATTCGTCAATTCGGGGTCTTCGGGATAGCGGAGCAGCTTGCCCGTCAGCCGCTGATCCTCCAGCCTGCCTATAACAATGTGGCTGGTCATTACGGCGCCGATTGCCGTCGTCATTGCGCCCTCCTCGGGGAAGCGGAGAGAAGTTTCCGATTTTGCCCGGTCATAATCAGCCAACAGCCCCTATTCCTGAAGATCCAATGGCGTTCATGTCCTAAAAAAGAAGCTAAGGGCTGACAGCCGGTTTCTATTCTGACTGGTACTTGTGCAACCGGCCAAGGCCGTTAAACGCCGCTACTTTGTAGCACTCCGCGAGCGTCGGGTAGTTAAACACCGTGTCGATAAAGTAGTTCACGGTGCCGTCCAGCGTCATCACTGCCTGGCCGATGTGCACCAGCTCGCTGGCTCCCTCGCCGATGATGTGCACGCCCAGCACCTTCAGCGTGTCGCGATGAAAGATGAGCTTGAGCCTTCCCGTCGTGTCGCCGCGAATTTGTCCGCGAGCCACCTCGCGATAGTAGGCCATGCCCACTTCGTACGGTACGTCTTCGCCAGTCAATTGCTCCTCGGTCTTGCCGATGAAGCTGATCTCGGGAATGGTGTAGATGCCATATGGATAAAAACTGGGATTCGAGCTCGCCGTTTTGTCGCCGAAGGCGCGAACCGCCGCGATTCGCCCCTGCTCCATCGATACAGATGCCAGCGAGGGAAAGCCCACCACGTCGCCTACGGCATAAATGTGTCCGACTTTGGTTTGGTAGTGCTCATCCACGGCGATGCGGCCTCGCTTGTCCGCTTCCAGGCCCGCCGCCGCCAGGTTCAGGTCATCCACGTTGCCCTGACGGCCCACCGCATAGAGCAGCGCGTCGCCCGACACCTTTTTCTTGCTTTGGAGGTTGGCCACCACCGTGCCCGGCGTCGGTTCTTCCACGCTTTCTACTTCCTCGCCCAGCCGCATGGTTACCCGCGCGTCGCGAAGGTGATAGCTGAGCGCCTCAATAATCTCCTGGTCGGCAAACTCAAGCAGCCGGTTGCGTTTTTCGATCAAGGTCACGCGCACGCCCAGCACGGCGAACATGCATGCATACTCCACGCCGATCACGCCGCCGCCGACCACGATCAGCGTCTTGGGAAGTACGTCCAGGCCCATAATCTGGTCGCTGTTGACGATGGTCTTGCCGTTCACCGGCACCTTGTCTGAAATGGCCGGCTTGGTGCCAACGGCGATGATGATCTGGTTCGCCGCCAGCGTTGAATCGCCCTGCGGCCCCTCCACGCGAATCTGGTGGGGATCGAGGAAGTGCGCGATGCCGTGCACCACGTCAATGCCGTTGCGCGAGAGTTGCGCCTCGGTAACGTCCACTTCCGTCTTGATCACTGCCTGAACCCGAAATGCCAGGTCAGCCATGGTGATCTTCTCTTTCACCTTGTAGTTCACGCCATAGATCGATCGGTAGTTGTATCCCGAGAGATGCAGCACCGCCTCGCGCATGGTTTTAGAAGGGATGGTCCCGGTGTTGATGCACACACCCCCAACCACCGAGCGGGCCTCAACAACTGCCACGCGCTTGCCCATCTTGGCCGCGGCCACCGCGGCGCGCTGCCCCGCCGGGCCGGAACCGATGACAACCAGGTCATACTCTTGCGCGCTCATGCCGATCTCTCTCCGCGGTTGGTTGCTGGGTTACGGCTCATCGTTTGGATTCGCCGCTACTGCTCAGCCGGGACGGCTGTCATTCCAGAATAACTGTACAGGGGCGTTCGCGAATGAAGATGAAAACTCCCTTATTTCATTCGGCCGGCGATCGGAGAGTGGCTCACAGCCCGATTCGGATGGGCGGGGAGCCCCGGCGAGCAGCTCGCGCTCACTCGCCGAGGCCGCAGATTTGGGTTCCCGCCGGCTCAATCTCCGCTACTGCCAGATTCTTTGGCAGCCCGATTCCGCAGCTCTAAAGGCGCAAATCTACTCGCAAACAACGAACGGAACTCCGGCTCCGAGTGCTCTCGCTCTCCGAACGTTTTCATGCACACTATCGGCGAAACTCGGCTCGGCTTGAGTGTCAAGCCGGCCTCCAGGGATCACCGGAAGAACTTCAGGGGAGCCAGAATGCGGTTCATCCGCGGCACACCTTTGTCGGTTACTCCGCCGGTCACTCCCCTCCGGGCTCAAAATGCTTTACGCTCATATCATGGAGTTCAAAGTCGTAGAACTGGAGCGCGAACCGGTCGAATTTGACCTGGTGCTGAAACCCGGTTCGATCAATTTCGGCGAGGAAGCCGAGCAGGTCGGCGATCTCGCCACCTCCGGCCAGGCCGAAGTGATTCACGAGCACCGCGGACCCAAGGAAATCGTCGCCGACATCCGCTTGAGGGGCCGTTTCGCAGGCAATTTCCAGGTTCCCTGTGCCCGATGTATTGAGCCGGTTGAGATTCCTCTGGCGGCCGAGTTCGACCTGATCTTCCGTCCCATTGGAGCCGATGCAGACGCGCCCGAGCGCTCCATAACCGCGTCAGAGACCGAAATCGGTTATTATCAAGGAGACAGTCTGTTGCTTGAGGATGTGCTGCGCGAGCAGGTGCTTTTATCCCTGCCGGTCAGGACGCTGTGCAAGCCTGACTGCAAAGGACTTTGCCCGCGCTGCGGAGCCAATCGCAACACCCAGCCCTGTTCCTGCGAAGAGGGTCCCATCGATCCCCGCTGGGAAGGGTTGACCGGGTTGCGTAGCCGGATCAAGTCCTGATTATTCAGTTGTTTGGAGCAGAGCGCGTCCCACGTTTCCGTAAGCTGGTCAGGGAAACCAGACGCTCAACTGTTCCGGTGCCTGCGAGCAGCTTCAGCGGGCAGAATTCGAAAGGAATTGCACCATGCCGAATCCCAAAAGGCGCCATTCAACGCGCCGCACCGCCCTTCGCCGTTCTCACGACTTTCTTACCGCCACCGGGCTGTCTGAGTGCCCCAATTGCCACGAGAAGAAGCTGCCCCATCAGGCCTGCGCCAAGTGTGGGGCATACAAAGGCCGCTCCGTGCTTGAAGTGAAGGAAGCGAAGTAAACATCAACCCAATGCTTACCGACATCGCGCTTGACGCCGTTGGTACCGATAAGGCTCCCGAGCCGGAGATTAAGGGAGCCATACTCGCCTGCCGCACTCTGCCTGTACGAGTGCATCTGATCGGTCCCGAGTCGGAGCTCCGCGACCTCCTCGATGAGCATCTTGAAGATGAAGACCTGCCCATCGTCATCCACCACGCGTCTGAGCGTATCGCGATGGACGAGAAGGCTGCCCATGCCGTGCGCTCCAAGCGCGACAGCTCGCTGCGCGTGGGCCTCAAGCTGGTACGCGAGGGTAAAGCGGCTGGCTTCGTGACCGCCGGCAACACTGGCGCGGCCATGGCCACCGCCAAGATGGTTTTGGGCGCGCTGCCCGGTGTCGATCGCCCGGCGTTGGCTACCCCCATGCCGACCTCCAGGGGCAACCCCTGCGTCCTGCTCGACGTTGGCGCCAATGTCGACTGCAAAGCGCAAAACCTCGAGCAGTTCGC
>CAYOVE010000047.1:2311-17189 GCA_964407295.1 uncultured Occallatibacter sp. | reverse complement strand
CTGGACATGAGGATGGTCTCGCGGACAGAATACGTCATAAGGGAGCATCCGCGCCCGAGCGGCGGAGTGGGAGCCCTGACGGGGAAGCGTATTCATGAGAGAGCAACCCCCCGGAAGCACGGGAGCAGCCATGCGGGAGTTTCTAGTGCGAACGTCGCACAAACCGCGGCCCTTGCCGGCAGGCCGCTGGGCGATGACCCAGCGCTGGAACGATCTGCTGTTTGCGCACTGGCCCATCGCGACGGCCAAAATGCAGTCGCTGCTGCCCGATTGGCTTGAAGCCGATACCATCGAGGGGTCGGCGTGGCTTGGCGCCGTGCCGTTCTGGCTTGACCGCATCAAAGTCCGCGGCATGCCCGCGATTCCAGGACTGCGAAGCTTTCCTGACCTGAATCTTCGGACCTACGTGCGGGACCGATTCACGGGAACGCCGGGTTTCTACTGCTTCAGCGTGGATTCCAGCAATCTGCTCGCGGTGGCCGCGGCGCACCTTGTCTACCACCTGCCGTACTCGTTGGCGGAGATGTACCTCGAGCCGCGGTCGGAGCGCGAGTTTGCGTTCTACAGCCGGCGGCGATTTTCGCGGCGCCAGGTGATCTTCAAGGCGCGGTACCGGGGCCTGGGGCCGACGCGGGCAACCGCAGAGATGCGGCCGGGGTCGCTCGAGTACTTCTTCACGGAACGGCCGTGCGTGTTTTCGACCAATCGCTCGGGTGAGCCGATCAAGGCGAATCTGCACCATGTTTCGTGGCCTCTCGAAGAAGCGGAGGCGGAGATCGAGCGCAATGACCTGGCGGCGGCAGTGGGCTTGGATCTGCCGGACCGGGAGCCGGTGCTGCACTACTCGCGGCGGCTGGCCGTCTATGTGTGGCCGGCGGAGCTGGCGCGCCCGGCGTTGGCGGCACGCCCGGTGGCGGTAGCGGCGACGCCGACGTAGAAAAGCAGCTTTCAGCCGTCAGCTATCAGCTATCATTGCGGTCTTTCCTGAACCCAGCGTATGGTCGATTGAGCTGTTGCTTGATTGCTCAGGCCCTACGGATGGGCGGCGCTGGGGAATGGCTTCGATCCGTCGGCGACGATCGCATTCTTCGTTTCCTGATTGCCGTTGCGGATAAAGCCGATCGTGACCGCCGTCCCTGGTTTGGTCACGAAAATCTGCTCAATAAATCCGGCAGTGTCCTTCACAGGCTGGCCGTTCAGGGTCACGATGAAGTCGCCCTTCAAGAGGCCGGCATTTTCGGCAGCACTGTTGGGAACGACCAGATTGACCATCGTTCCCTGCTTCACGATATGCATCTGCGCGCCGGTTCCGCTGGTCACATCTTGCAATTGCATCCCGAGCACACCGTAGGGTTTGACAACACAGATCGACATCAGGTCAACATTCGTGCCGCTTTTCTCTTGCAACCACGACCGGCCGCCGTCCTGGGTATGCAGGACGATGCCGCCACGGCCCACGACCCAGCCTGACCGCGGAGAAACAAAGCTGACCTCGTCCAAATCCTCATGGGCGCCGCTAGCCTGCGTCTTCCACGTAACGCCGCCATCTTCGGTGTGGAGGATGACGCCATCATGGCCCACAACCCAGCCCGACAGCGGGGTGACGAAAACGGCCGACATCAAATCCGCCCGGGTGCCGCTGGCCTGGAGCTTCCATGTGCTCCCGCCGTCATCGGTGTGCAGGATTGTGCCTTTCCTGCCAACCACCCAGCCCGAAGTCGCTGTCGGAAACGCCAGACCGATTAAGGACCGGACCGTGGGGCTGTTTTGCCGTTTCCAGGTTTTGCCGCCGTCCTGGGTGTAAACAATCGCGCCATCAGATCCCGCCGCCCAGCCCAATTGGCTGTTGATGAAGGTCACGAAGGAAAGGAAGCCGGGCGCCCCGCTATTCTCCTGGCTCCAGGTGCTTCCGGCGTCCTCAGTATGCAGAACAATGCCCTGGTCTCCGACAATCCAGCCAATATCCGGCCCAACAAAGGCGACCTCGCTGAGGTCATCGGTGGTTAGACCCTTACCCTGCTGGCTCCATGTTGCCCCACCATCGTCCGTGTGGAAAATGGCGCCCCCGCTGCCAATGACCCAGCCCGACAGCCTTGTAGGAAATGCGACCGAGTAAAACGTCCCCTTACTTGTGTTCTTTGTGGTCCATGTTTCGCCGCTGTCTTCGGTCTGGATCATCTTCGCCTGATCGCCTACCGCCCATGCAGACCAGGGTCCGGCGGGCTCGGGGCCGACGATCGCCGCCGGTGCCGGATGATTGGAGCCCAGACCACCGCCATCCTCTGGATTTGCGATGAAATGCTTCCAGATCAAAAATGACCCAACAAGGACAATCAGGCATACAGCGGCGACGATCGCCGCCAGCCGAGGACTCTTTGCCGGCTCGGCCGGCTCGCGCTCCCTGAGCGCCGCGCGCGCCTCAAGAAATGCGCTGAAGAGCCAGGCAACGGAAAGAACGAGCAGGGAGACAAAGAACACAGCAAAACTAATTGCGCCCCAGTCAGCCTTTTGAGAAAACGCCTGGCAGGAATCGGAGAAGCGGTAACTGACGAGGACTCCGGTGAGCCAGGCTGGGGCGTTGCCGTGCCACACCGTGGCGCAGCTCCTGAGTATGTAGAAGCCCATGGTCGCCACAACAAGGGCAACGCAGCCGGAAGTACCTTTAACAAATGCCAGAAAGCCGCGAGGCACGTAGCCGAAGACCGGCCAGGCCTTGCGCCCGCCGCTGAATTTGTGCGGCCACATCGCGCGCATTCCGAGCCGAACGATCAGATAGCCGAAGAGAATAATGACGGCATGCTCGCCGACCCACCAGAAGACTTCAAGGAAAGGATGATCGTGAACAATCACCCATGCCGAATCAACGTCTGCCCCCATCCAGCTAAGCCACTTGGGGGTGACGCCGTTGGTGAGAATCGGAGTGCAGTATTTGACCAGGCCGAAGAGCCCGACCAGTCCCCAGACGATCATGATGCAGGCGCCGAAGCCCAGCAAAACCCATCCCAGGATCCTGAATTTAAGCGGCTGAAGCGTGGGCAGCACTTCAGTGGATTCGCTCGGCGTGTGGCGGCGATAGCGCCTTAGCCGCTGCAGGCCGGACCGGAACCATGCCAACCCGCCCGCGCCCACAAACAGCGACAGAAACGCAAAGAGAGAAAGGCCGAATTGGGAGCTGGTTGTATTCGACGTGCCGAAAATAACCGTATAAAGGCAAAGCAAAATGAACCCGGCCGCGGCGACGCAAACGATGGAACCGGCCAGAACCGCGATCCAGCTCACGACCATGGCTTGTACACGCCGGCTGGCGAGCACCGGCTGCACCAGAGCGTCGTGACTCAATTCGTAGTAAGTGCTGTCCGATCTCCGGTCCGTGCGCAGCAGACGGCGGTCAACCAATTGGCTTAACGTCTCGCGGGGCAACTTCAGTTGGCGAAGCAGCTCGCGCTCCTCCACGCTGAGCCTTCGACCTTCAGGACTGATGAGATATTGCTCGCACAGAACCCGGACCGCGCCGCGCAGGTATCTCACAGGAAGCGACCGGATCGCATCCGTGTAGAAATTCTCAAGCGTCTCCGTCAGTGCGGCATCGCCACCCAGATCCTTGAAGCTGACAACAATTTCTCCGCTCGAGAGCTTTTGTTTGAAGGCGGCGATCGTCTCAATGCGCTGGCAAATCAACTGCAGGTGGAAGGGTTCTACATGCCGCCCGCCCGAGCTGCGAGCTCCGGAAGCCGACTTGGTGAGATAAGCAAGAATCGAGCTCACGACGTCAGGCTCCAAACGAAAAGCCCGCGTGGATGCATCTGTGGACTCGATTGCCGCCGGACCGGTGATGGCTTTCGATGCCATCTCGTAGGTCAGCGGCGCCAGGCGGTAGCGATGATCGAGAATCTCCGGTATGTGATCCGAAGCTTCTTCAAGCAACCCCAGGAAGTCTTCGCGCAGCGACAGAACCACACGGATCGACGGTGGACCCTCGCTGGCGGCCGACTCAAGCGCCGCCTGTGACGACGGAGCGATGCCGCGAATCAAATAGCCTAGCTCGGAAAGAAACGCCTCCCGAGCCTCCTGCGATTGCAGAGTGAACAATTCCTCAAATTGATCGAGAATCAGGACCGGCGTCAGAAGAATATCGTTGCGCCAGAATTCAACAGTCTTGAAAAAACTCCAAAGCGAGCTGGTATCTCCCGGAACGTACTCCACCTGTTGCCGCTCGGCTTCCGCCTTCACGCCTTCGAAGACTGAAGCCAGCGGACCGTTCTTCAGGTCGTTGACCCGAACAAATAGCGGCAGGCTGTTTGCTTCCCGGAGCCGAGGCGCTACACCGGCATTGAGCAGCGAGGTCTTGCCCAGGCCGGACTTGGCATACACAATCACCAGCCGATTGGCGAGGATTTGGTCAGTCAACGCGACAGTGGCCGGCTCACGCCCGAAAAATGTGCGGCGAGAAAACTCGTCGTCGCGGAACGGTTGAGCGCCGGGATATCGGTGGAGGGTTTCCATCAGGTCTCTCTATCGGTTGCGGCGCTGATACTCGCGCTTCAGGGTTGAAATGATCTTGGAGAAGTCTTCGTCGAAATCCGTCTCCCGCAGCTCCATTTCATCGAATTTACGCAGCGCGTCAACCCGGTCCTCATTGGCCAGCTCAGCCGTGCGAACAGGAATCAGAAACGAACCTCGCACGCGCAGAGCCCGCTCGCAGGCCAGCGCCACTTCCTTGTTCACGTAGCTGTCGGTCTTTTGGCAAAACGCCGGCGTATAGAGCACCAGCACAAAATCCGAGGCATCCAGGTCATTCTCGATGCGCTTGTTCCAGTCGTCTCCGCCCTGCAAAGACTCCTGATCGAGCCAGGGCTCGAAGTACGCCTTTTGCAGCGCGTCAAAAACCCTCGAGGCCAGTGCTGCATCCTCCCGCGCGTAGCTGATGAACACACGAGGGCGAGGACCCAATGGCATGGCTTGACCCACAAACCCGCCGTCGGCCTCCAGTCGTTGCGAAAGTTTGGTGAGAAAATCTCCGACGTCATCGTCCTCCAGCTCGACACGCGTGCCGCGCTGATAAAAGAGGATCATCTCGTCGCGATCCGATTGGATGAGTCCATCGAGAGGTTCGGCGGCGATGGCCGGGCCGCTTCGATTCAGCTCCAGCGCGCGCAGCAGGATTTTGAGAAGAATGCGCAGATCCCAGTGCTTGATTCCGAAGCCCACGAACAGGAAGCTCTGGCCAACGCGCTTGAGAACGCGCAACAGGCTATTGGGTAGCGGCGGCCGCTCAGAGACGACCCTGATGAGAAAGTCGAGAACGTCATTCTCGCTGAGCACCAGCGAGGACGGTTCCTCGGCGCTCCCAAACAGATGGAAGACGACCGGTGAAGCCGGGGTACCGGGCAGCACAAACTCAGGGTTTTCTCTCTTGTCGCCACGCAGATGATAGCGGTGTGAGATTGGCGTTTTACCAGCCGCCTTAAGAGCCTGTTCCAGCATTGAATCCTGGCCGGTCGTTACTATGAGCGAAAACGGAAGCGCCGCCAACTGCTCATGCACGGATGAGGGACTGTATTGGCGCGACGCCAGGACCATCTCCGCGGTAGCGCGGAGAGTGGTTGGCCCGAATCCCTCGGTGTCTTCGTATTGCTGAGCAAGCGCCGCCAGAGTATTCCCGTTGGGAGAACGGTCATCCTCTTCCAGCTCGTGGGAGAGGCGGAGCCGGAGTTCCTCAGCCAGCGTGTTGCCGCTCTGCGAACCATTCTTCGCGGAAGACGACTTGACGGGAATCTCCGAGCCGAGCATGAGTACGCAGTTGCCATGCCGGAGAGAACCAACCAGATTATTCCAGTGCCGCTCTTTCACTCGTCCTCCACCGGCGACTCGGCAACAGCGATGCTGATCCCAGGGTCTCTGTCACGAGCACTGCCCAATCTCGGACGACGGCGCTACTCATGGGACGTTCGAATGCGCTGCGGGGACTCTGGTTTCAACCGGGGATTTCATTCTACCTCGCTGACGCGGGCGAATCCACAGCCAGTTACCTTCCTTGGCCTTTTTTGCACTCGGGCTGAACGCCGGGGACCATGCGCGGCGCCCAAAGGATCAGGCGAGCCGTGCGAACGCGGGGGTGGCTTGGAGCGACAGGCAAGGCAGCTCCGGTCTACATGCTGTAGACCGGATGCCCGCCTGGCAGAAGAAGCGCCTCGTGTGACGCCCAACTCAGAAAGTGAGTTTGAGAGCCAACTGAATAAGGCGCGGATTGTTCACCGTAGAGTTCACGGCGCCGAATCCGGCCGCGTTGATGTCGTTGACTGGGCTACTGAATTCGGGGTGATTGAAGAGGTTGAAGAACTCGGCGCGGAAGTTCAGGCCCATCCCTTCGCGAGGCAGCGCGATCTGCTTGACGAAGGAGAAATCGGTGTTGACGAAATCCGGCCCGACGACCGGGACGCGCGAGGCATTGCCCAGCTTGCCGGGAACCACGACAGCGCCTTCGCTATTCAACACCTGAGCTTGAGGGGCGGGAAAGCAGGATTCGTTGATCCACTGATGCATGCCGTGGTTCGCCTTGTAAGGATCGCAACTGGAGAGCTGATCGGGCCGGTTGAAGTTATTGTCGTTGCCGCCGGCATTGAAGGTGGTGCCCGACCCGTTGAAGCTGTCGATCAGCGGAACCGGGAACCCGGATGAGACTCTCTCGATGAGAGTCAATTGGATGCCGCCGAGAATGGCGTTGGTCGCGTTATTCCAACTGTTGCCGAATTGCTTTCCCCGGCCGAAGGGCAAATCGTAAATCACGCTGCCCGTGAAGCTGTTATCGAGATTGATCTGCGACAAAGCCCAATCGAGTTTCTGCCAGTTGGGCAGCCCGAAATAAGGGGCGCTGAGTTCGGAGCCCAGTCCATCGGAGAGGCCGTTGTCGTAGGTGCGCGAGTAGGTGTAGGCCAGCAGCGCGTAGAGGCCGTTCTTGGCGGTCTTGGTCTCGGCCTTCAACTGGAACGAGTTGTAGTTCGTCTTGCCTGGGTCCCCGTAAAGCAGGATCGAGTTGAAGTTCGCGGGCGTGTAGGGATAGTAGAAGGGCGCGCCGCCGGGCAGGCAACCAATGGTGTAGCCGGATATGGCTCCGCATCCCGATGGGCTATTGACAGTGAGGGCGTTGCCGATGACCGTCAGATGGCCGCCGACCGACCCGGCGTAACCCGCGGTGAGCAGAATGTTGCCGGGCAACTCGCGTTCAACGTTAGCGTTATATTGGTGGACCCGGCCTGGCTGGAAGTTGGTTGGCTGGTAGGCGTATGTGCCCACAAAGCTGGATGTGTCCTGCGGGGTGGGCAACAAGGGAAAGCCGGTGGAAAGAGTGAAGTTCAACTCCGGCGTCTGGTCGCCCACTGTGGCGCAGTATGAAGTTGCAAAAGCGCAACCGGTTGAAAATGTGGCTGGAAGTTGATCGGACTCGCCGAGGTTCGGCGGATTTTGCCAGAGGCCCTGCGCGCCCTGGTTCCAGGCCGAATCGTGATAGATGCCGAAGCCGACGCGAACCACGGTCTTATCGCTGCCCAGAACCTTCCAGGTGGCGCCCACGCGCGGTTCGTATGCGCCCCAGAACATATTGATGCCGGCCGAATTGCTCACGCCGCTCTTGCCGGCGATGAGCAGATCGCCCGTTGATGGAATGTAGTCGGCCATGCGGTTATGGACCTCGGTGACGGGAGTCGTCATGTCCCATGCAAGACCGAGATTGACAGTGAGCGAGGGGGTGACGCGCCAGTCATCTTCGACGAAAGGCCGGTAAATTTTCCAGCGGCGGCCAGTAACGGCGCCGTTGTAGACCTGATCATGGACGCCCAAGCCGGTCATTCCCATCAGCAGGTCGGCTTCGGTACTGCCGGGGGCGCTGCCGACGGCGGTGAAGTCTCCGAAGAGGCCGACGATCCAAAAGCCATCCTGGAAGGCCTCGGTACCGACGTTCATCTGATTGGCGCGAAGATCGATGCCGGCGTGAATTTCATGCTTGCCGCGAATCAGGTCGAGGTCGTCCTTGAAGGAGTAGATGTCGGTACCACCCTGAAACGGGGCGTAGCCGCGATCGCCGAGAGACCAGTAGCCCAAAACCTCAGTGGAGACCAGGCCTTGACTGTAGGAGCCGCCGGGCAGTGGGGTACCGCCGGATGTACAGCCAAGATTCGCGCCAGGAATCCCCAGCTTGGCAGACTCGCACGTGAAGTTATCCTGCGAGGCAATGTAGTCAAAGATGCGGTCGTAACCCACAGTGGCCTGGTTGAGTGTGTTCGGCGAGAACACGTGGGTTTCGCCGACCGCGGCATTGCGCGCGTGGTTGATGAGGGTTTCATTGCTTCCGAATGCATTGCCTTCCGCGAGGTACGGCGCAGGCGCGCCGCCGGGCGCGAAGGTTCGCGCTTGATCGTAGCTGACTCGGGCGAAGGCATTGTCGCTGGCACTAAACGCCTGATCAAGGCGAACGTCGAGCTTGGTTTCGTTCAGGGCACGCACCGGCTCGGTGACGTAGTTGTAGCTTGCGCCAACAACGCCCGCGTTCACGTTGGGCGGAGGATAGAGATTGATCATGGACTGGCCAACATGGTCGACGAGGTTGGAGGGAATCTTGTTGCAGTTGAGTCCCGTGGCCTGACTGCCGTCGGAGTTAGCTGCGATCGGATTGCCTGAGCCGTCGCACTGAAAGTAGGGGTTCTCGGCACCGACCATGTTCGGATTGGCAATGACCGGGACGAAGGAGGAGCCGATTCCAGAGAGCGGGTTGCCGAAGGCGTCGGCGGAAAAGTCGCCGCCGCGCATGGCCAGCGAAGGAACCAGGCCGGTGTAGACAATTCCTTCACGTTGATACTTCTGCTCGCCATCGACGAAGAAGAAGGTTTTGTTTTTGCGAATGGGTCCGCCCACGGAGCCGCCAAACTGGTTCAGGTTGAACTTCGCGGTTGAAGTGGCGAAATCGGCTCTGGCGTCGAGGTCGGTGTTGCGGACGAATTCGAAGAGCGATCCGTGAAGGTCGTTCGATCCGGATTTTGTGGTCACCAGGACGGTGGGTCCCGCGCGCGTGCCGTATTCGGCGGAGTAGGTGTAGGTAAGCACCTTGAACTCCTGAATGTCGTCGATCGAGGAGAAGATTCCGATGCCGCCGGCAGTCAGCTCATTATTGTCCACGCCGTCCAGCAGCCAGTCCGTGCTGTTGGGGCGCGAGCCGCCTACCGACAGGGAGTACGAGCCGCGGGCCGACACTTCGCTGTCGGTGGCTCCCGTAAAAAAGCTGCCGGTACTGGTCTCGGCCGTGGCACCGGCGGTGAGCGTCGCCAATTGAACGAAATCGCGGCCATTCAAGGGCAACTGCGACACCTCCTGCGATGTGATGACCTGGCCGAGCGACGGATTGGTCGTCTCTACAGCCACTTCCTCGCCGGATACCGTTACGGTGGTGGTCACGCTCGCAGGCTGGAGCGCAAAGTCGAGCTCGCGGGCCTCATCCACCTGGAGGCGCAGGTCTTTTGAGACGGCGCTTTGAAAGCCCGGCGCATCGACTTTAATGTCGTATGTCCCCACCGGCAAAAGCGGTATCAGATAATGCCCGGCACTGTCGGACTTTGTATCTCGTACAAGGCCGGTGGCTTGTGAAGTGACGGCAACGGAGGCGCCGGGGATCGCCGATCCTGACTTATCGTCGACATTGCCGCTGAAGCTTCCGGTGGCCTGGCCTCGCAGAGCAGGCGCGAACCCGATTGCGAGTACGCAGGCTGCGCTGAGAAGATGCTTTGTGAGGGATTTCGTCCTGGCCGGGAATTTCACCAAATTGAAAGAATCTGTGCCGAGTAGAGTGCTCTTCATCTTCAAACCCCTTTCGGATGAGGTGGTTTTGTACCGATTGCGCCTTGTATTCGCTGGGCCTTGAGAAAAACTTGCAGCATGTTTGTCGTCGCTTGAGGAAGAACGGTTTCACCAGTCCCGCCGTCGGGAACGATCGTCTAAAAGCGGTGATTGGTGAGGTACTTGTCTTTTCCCGTGAAAATCGAAGAAATTGCAATTACGCTTGCGAGGACCGCAATGAACCGCAACGGGAAGACTCCGGGTTATTAGACTGTATGAACTTGCCCGCCAAAAGTCAACGCGGTTTTTTGCACGGTGGCCGACCGAACTGAGTTGCCGGCTTATGTGGCTGTGCCATCCGCGATTCGCGAATCGCCCGGAAGTGCCCATCTATAATGAGCCCTGGAAAGATTGAGCTATGGAAGGGCGCGCTCCGTACAACGGGCGCGCAGAGGTCGACAGAATTATGGGAGATTTGCAGGGAAGAATTGCGCTGGTGACGGGCGGAGCGCAGGGAATCGGGCGCGCGATTGCCGAGGAGCTGGCCGCGGCCGGCGCGACCCTGGCGCTGGCGGATGTGAACGAAGCGAAACTCGCCGAGACAGTGGCCGAGATGAAGGCCCAGGGGATCGACGCCACGGCGTTCACCGTGAACGTGTCGAGCGAGGAATCGATTGACGCCGGAGCCAAGGCGATCCTGGACAAGTTCGGCAAGGTGGAGATCCTGGTGAACAATGCCGGCATCACCCGCGACAATTTGATGCTGCGCATGAAGCGCGCGGACTGGGATCTGGTGCTGAACATTAATTTGACAGGAGCATTTCTGCTGACGCAGGCCCTGCTGAGCCCGATGCTGAAGAACCGCTGGGGACGGATTGTGAGCATTGCCAGCGTGGTGGGGCGCGCGGGACAGGCGGGTCAGGTGAACTACGCCGCGTCGAAGGCCGGCCTGATCGGGTTGACGCGGTCGCTGGCGCGCGAAGTGGCGTCGCGCGGCATTACCGTCAACGCTGTGGCGCCGGGATTTATTGAGACGCCGATGACGGCGGTGCTGAGCGATGAACAGACTAAGGCCATGCTGGCGACGGTTCCGCTGGGTCGCCGGGGAACGCCCAAAGACGTGGCGCAGGCAGTAAAGTTCCTGGCCTCCGATGCGGCGTCGTACATCACCGGGCACGTGCTTGACGTGAACGGCGGGATGTTCATGGGCGGGTGACGGCGCTCCCCGAAGGTAACGAAATCCGCAAGTGTTCTTTTCAAGTTGCCGCCGCGGCCTGCCGATAGACGGATCGGAAGGGTCGCATGGCGGCACGCGTGGAAACGCCGGAACCACTGCAACTGACAGGACCTGCGGTGTGCTCCGCCCCGGAGCCGCTGGCTGGTGTGCGGTACGTGGCGCGACAGCCGATCCTTGACCTGCGCAGCAAAGTGCATGGGTACGAACTGCTGTTCCGGAGCGGCCCCGAGGCAGTGTTTCGCGGGGATGGCGACATGGCCACCCGCACCATGCTGGACAGCACAGTGCTATTCGGGCTGGGACGGCTGACGGCCGGCCTGCCCGCATTTGTGAACTGCACGGAAGAAGCCCTGATACGCAATTGGGTTCAGGTGCTGCCCTCGGGCATGACGGTGCTGGAGATCCTGGAGGACATCGAGCCTTCGCGCCCGGTGATCGAGGCGTGCCGGCGGCTCAAGGCTTTTGGGTTCCGGCTGGCGCTGGACGATTTCGTCTGGCGGCCCGGGATCGAACCCCTGGTGGAAATTGCCGACTACATCAAGGTGGATTTTTGCGTCACCGATCGCCGGGAACGGCGAATGCTGCTGGACCGGCTGAGCGGCATTACGGTGGCGCTGGTGGCGGAAAAAGTGGAGACGCAGGAGCAGGTGTGCCACGCGCGCGACGAAGGTTTTACGCTGCTCCAGGGGTATTACTTCTGCCGGCCCATGCTGCTGGAAAACCGCAAGATTCCCTCCAACCGGCTCTCTCACGTAGCGATTCTGCGCTTGATGCAGAGCGAGACCATGGACCTGCACGAGCTGACGCGGCAGGTAGAGCGCGACACTTCCCTCACCTATCGCCTGCTGCGGCTGATCAACTCGCCGGCTTGCGCCATGCAGCACGAAGTACGCAGTGTGCAGGCGGCGCTGATCACCGTGGGCGAGGAGACGTTCCGGCGCATGGCCACGCTGGCCATTACCAGTGAATTGAACGCCGGCCAACCGGCGGAGTTGTTGCGCATGGCGTTTGTGCGGGCGCGGTTTTGCGAGCTGGCGGCCTTGTTTGCCGGGCTGGATCACACAGAGCAGTACTTGTTGGGGCTGCTGAGCCTGCTTCCCGCGATGCTGCGGATGCCGATGCGGGAACTGGCGCCGGCTCTGCCGCTGCGCGATGAGATCCGCCGGGCGCTGCTGGGCGAGAAGATTCAGGAACGCAGCCTGCTGTGCTGGCTTGAGGGTCACGAGCGCGGCAAATGGGACCTGTGCGATCTGATCGCGGAACGGCGCGAGTTGCGGCAGGAAGACCTGTTCCAATGCTACGAAGAAGCATTGCAATGGGCTGAGGCCGTGCTGCAATTCTCCTGATGGCCGGCCAGCCGCGGATGGATTCGAGTCTTTCGTTTTCAAGTGCATTCGGCGACCTGCCGATAGGCACTGCGGAGGCCAACTGTGGCGACCAACGCGCAAACCGCCGCATGCGCAGACAGCTCCATGCCGGAACCGTCCGACGGAGTTCGCTACGTCACGCGTCAGCCGATCCTTGACCTGCGCAGCAAAGTGCATGCCTATGAGTTGCTGTTCTCGAGCGGTCCGGGAAATGAGCCAAGCTGCAACCGCGAGAGGTCTGCGCGGACCATGCTCGACAGCACGGTCCTGTTCGGACTTGAGAAACTGACCTGCGGGCTGCCGGGATTCGTGAAGTGCACGGCGGAGATGCTGACCGGGTCGCTGGTCGAAATGCTTCCTCCGGCAATGACAGTGCTGGAGCTCGTCGACGCGGCCGACGGTCCGCCGGAACTGCTGGACGTTTGCCGCGGTTTGAAAGCCGCGGGGTACCGGCTGGCACTGGACCAATCGATTTGGGATCCGCAGGCAAAGCCCTTCGTTACGATCGCCGACTACCTGAAGGTGGATTTTCTGCGCACCAATTCCCGCGAGCGGCAAACGCTGCGCGGACAAGTGGGCGACACAACGGCGGCGCTGGTGGCGGAAAAGGTGGAGACGCAGGAACAGTTCCGCGCGGCTCGAGACGAGGGTTTCGCGCTGGTGCAGGGCTATCATTTTTGCCGGCCGGTGGTGCTGGGAAGCCGCCAGGTGCCCGCGAACCGGCTCTCGCAATTGGAGATTCTGCGGTTGTTGAAAGACGACTCGCTGAACCTGCACAAGCTTACGCAACTGGTGAAGCGCGATGCTTCGCTGACCTATCGATTGCTCAAGCTGATCAACTCGCCCGTATGCGCGATGCCGCAGGAGGTGCACAGCGTGCAGGCGGCGCTCCTGGCGGTGGGTGAAGAGACGTTCCGGCGCATGGCCACGGTGGCTATTACCAGCGAGATGAACGCGGGCCAGACTCCGGAGTTGCTGCGCATGGCGTTCGTGCGCGGGCGATTCTGCGAACTGGCCGCGCAAGCGAGTGGACTGGATAGTACCGAACAGTATCTGCTGGGACTGCTGAGCCTGTTGCCGGCGATGCTGCGCGCGCCGATGAAGGACCTGGCGCCAGCCATGCCGCTACGCGAAGAGATCAGGCGGGCGCTCATGGGCGAAAACATCTACCCACGGTGCCTGCTTCACTGGCTGGAGCGTTATGAGCAGGGCGACTGGGCGGGATGCGGCGAGATCGCGACCGCGCGCGCATTGGACGAAAACGGATTGCTGTGCAGCTACCAGGACGCCGTGGCCTGGACGGAGGCGGCACTGTATTTTGCTTGAGTGTCTGCGCGCGGCCTCGGAGACGAAGCGCCACGGCTTTCGATAAACGTCTGAGGGCTGAACTGCGCACAGCGCCGGAACGAGCGCCGGTATAGAATCCCTGCGAGTCTTTATCCGGACGATCGGAGGGATCCAATGAGCGAAACCGGCCTTCCCGACCCATCACAGCCACCCGCGCAGCCTGACGGAACCGCGCCACCCGCCGAAGCCACGCTTCGTGGTCCAATGACCTTCGGGCAGATTCTGGACCGCGTGCTGCAACTGATGCGGGCCAATGGGGCGCTGTTTGTGGGGATTGGGTTGGCGCCTGCCGCTGCCCTCATTACCTACTTCGGGATGATGTTTGCGGCTTTCTTCCCCGCGCTGAAACCTTTATTGCTGCACCAGACCCCGAATCTTTCGGCAACGACGATCGTGTCGCTCGGCGTGGCGTACTTTATGGGCGTCGTGCTGATGGTTTTGATCTTCGCGCTTTACGAGCCTGCGGGAATCTACGCCGCGCTCCAGGCGAACTCCGGAACTCGGGTGACACTTCGCGAGGCATGGGCGGTGGCGTGGGCCAAAGCTGGGCGCTACGTCTGGCTGTCGATCCTGCGCGCGCTGATCGTGATGCTGCCGATTTTGGTATTCGGCGCTTTGATTGTTGGCACGGTCGGTCTCTCGATGGCGCATGGGCAAGGCGGCATGGATCCTTCATTAATAGCGGTGATCTTGCCGCTTTTCATGCTGCTCTACCTTGCATGGCTCGTCTATACCGTTCTGATCATGCTGCGGCTGGTGCTGGCTGTACCCACCAGCGTGACCGAGGATCTGAGCGCGTGGCGGAGTTTGCGGCGGAGCAATCAACTGACCAGCGGCGCCAAGGGGCGTATTTTTCTTCTGGGGTTATTGATCTACGCCATCGCGTACGCCGCGTTTCTGGTGGCGGAGGTGGTCATCTTCTTTCTTGGCGCGATGGCCGCGCTGGTGGGCATGTTGATGCATCTGGCAATGTCTCCCTGGGGATACATAGGGGTCGGCGTTGCCGCCACCGTCTTCGCCTGCGTTTACCTTGTTTGGATCGCTGTGGTCGCAGGAGCTTACTGCACTTTGTTTGCGGTGGTCTATCAAGACCAGCGGCTGCGGC
>CAYOVE010000047.1:0-2211 GCA_964407295.1 uncultured Occallatibacter sp. | reverse complement strand
TTGCTCCGGCTCACCTGGTGCGAAATATTTGGCGAATCGACCACCGTGATAGCTGCGCTCCGCTACGCACTTGCGCGATGGCGCACCTATCTCTGGCTCGCTGTTCTCCTGCTTATCGCAGCCATGATTCTCCCGGAGACGCTCACATTTGGCGTGTTTTTTGGGACGGGGACGCTTGAGGACAAGCTCAACCTGATCGGCGATTCGCCAAGTATCCCTGCCATTGTCATTCTCCTCGCGGAAATCCCGGCGGGCTTCGTTCTCATTTTGTGGGCCAAAGCCTGCCTCTCGTTTTCGGTTCCGGCAGCAGCTCTCGAGAAACTAACCGGATTCAAAGCCTTGCGGCGGAGTTGGAACCTCACAAGGGGTAGCAGGCGAAGAATCTTTGTCGCCTGGTTTGCAATCACAGTGTGTTACTGGGTTCTCTCGCTGGCAGCCGTCTACGCTCTCCGATGGGTGGTCTATTTCCTCTATTGGGTGGGTCACTTCCGCTGGGTTAGTCCTCACTTCACGTCTGAGGCTGCGCTGGTCCTCTACGCCATGATCCAAGCATTCGTCCTCCCCATTTACGCCATCGCCATCACGCTCCTCTATTACGACCAGCGGGTGCGCAAAGAGGGATACGACGTTGAAGTCATGATGCAGACCGCGGGATTGGCCAAACCCGAAGCCAATGATATTGACCCTCCGGAATCGGGAGGCGAGAAAGCACCCTCCCGCTGGGCGCGTATCCCGCGCGATTCCTGGGATCGTTGGTGAATCCCCGCGCCCCTGCGGCACATCTGAGAAAATGATGGAAGTGAAACGAGAGAAACATTTTGCCCCGCGCGCCCGTCGGCTGCTCGCCATTCTGGTCCTCGCCGGGAGCGTCGCCCTCGTTGCTCGGGCGCAGAATCCGACTTCGGCGGAAAATCCCTTCTGGGGCAGCGTGACGGCGCAGCCGGTAACCGGCGAGCCGCTCAAGCTTTCCCTGGACGACGCCATTCAGCGAGGCCTTAAGAACAACCTTGGGCTCACGGAAGTGGTGAACGAGGAAAAGGTCTACCACGCTGAGGTGAATGAAGCGATCCAGTTGTTTTTGCCTACGATTACTCTGTCCGGCGACACCGGCTACTACATGCACAACCTGGCGGCGCAGGGGTTTGGGCCAAAGACGATTGGCGAATTCTCGTCCCTGTTTCCCGGGGGCAAGCCGCCCGCGGGTCTTTCGCTGATTACGCGCGACGACCTGACCGAAGGCAAGATCCAGTACAACGAGATTCTGTTTTCAGGTCCGGTCATCCAGGGATGGAAGGCGGCGAAAGGAGCCGAGCGCGCGGCGCACTTTGCCAAAATGACGGCGCGCGGCCAGGTGGTGCAGAACGTGGCCGAGGGCTACCTGAGGGCGATCGCGGACGAGGGCGAAGTAGAGAACGCGAAGGCGCAGGTCCAGCAGGCGCAGACGCTCGACGATCACGCGCATGCGGCGCATGAGGCAGGGACGGCGGCGAATCTCGATGAATTGCGGGCGAAAGTGCAGTTGCAATCGCAGCAACAAGCGCTGATCGCAGCCCAAAACCAGCAGGCAAAGGATTTGATTTTGCTGAAGCGGGAGATCGGCATCGATCCCGAACAGACGATTGAGCTGACTGATCAGGCTCCGTACAGCGATTTGGCCGGGCAAACGCCGGAAGAGGTGAGGGCGACGGCCTACCAGAATCGGCAGGACTACCAGAATCTGCAAAATCAAGTGGTCGCATACAGGGCGCTGAACAAGGTGTACCGCAGCGAGCGGCTTCCGACCCTGAGCTTCTACGGCAACTACGGCACGAGCACAGTGAACGGCGCGGGCACGCACGGCGATTTCGTCGCCATGGGCATTTTGAGCTTGCCGATCTTTCGCGAGGCCAAGCTGCGCGGCGACGCGGACGCGTCAAAGGCGAAGTTGGATTCAGTGAATGCGCAGCTTGACGATCTTCGCGGTCACATTGACGAGCAGGTGAGATCGGCGCTGCTGGACGTGAGCGCGAACAAGCAGCTTGTCGATGTAGCGCGGTCGAACGTCGACCTGGCCACGCGCGCGTTGAGTGACGAGATCGACCGCGTGAACGCCGGCGTGGACGACAACTTGCCGCTGGTGACCGCGCAGGCCACGTTGGCTACCGCCGAGAACAACCTGGTAGAGAGCCTCTACGCCTATAACGTGTCGAAGATCGGTCTGGCGAGAGCGGC
>CAYOVE010000046.1:0-17462 GCA_964407295.1 uncultured Occallatibacter sp. | reverse complement strand
GTTATGATTGCTGAAACCATGGATTGGAGCTTCGTCTTCCGCTATCGCACGTTGAATCTTCCCGGCTGATCGTTGCCGTTCTTTGCAGGGATGAACATGGAAAAGCGCTTCGAAAAAATCTTTCTCATTAGCTTCGCCGTTTTTGCCGTTGGGCTCGGCTTCTGGGGATACGCCATCGCCGGCAGCAACTACACCGGCGGCGCCTGCCTCTCTCATCCGCTCCCTTGCCCCAATCCAATTCGCCCATTCACCTGGATGGAGGGTTTGCACTGCCTGATTGCCGCCGTCGGCCTTCTTCGGCTTTACGATCTCTTCCAGCCCGGAATCGATCCCTGGCAATTAGTTGTCGCCCAGATTTTAGTGCCGGGTATAGCAGTCTTCTCCGCCGGGCAACTCTTTCTCACCGGAGTTAGAAAGAACCTCCGCACCGCAATGGCACGCCGCAAATCAAACCACTCCATCGTGTGCGGCATTGGCGATGTGGGAATGCAGATTGTTCAGAATCTTCGCGCCGCGCATCATCTCATCGTTGCCATCGATCTGCAAGGCGATTCGCCCAACGCTGCAACCTGTGAGAAAGCCGGTGTTCCGGTGCTTCAAGGCGACGCGAAGAGCCCTCACGTGCTGCTCGCCGCGGGAATCCGACGTGCGCAAACGGCCATCGTCTGCACGGGATCCGACAGCGAGAATATGGATATCGCGCTTCAGATCAACGCCATCCATTCCCAGCCGCCACTTCGGAAATCGGGCACAATTCAAGTGTTGGCTGAACTGCGCAATGACTGGATGCACAAGCGCTTAATCGCCAGCGATAAGCGATCGCTCGGCTCGGCGCATGTCGATCTGCGCCTCTTTAACTCCTTCAACGCCACTGCGCGCATGCTCATTAAGCGACTGCGTCTGCCCCCCAGCCCCGAGTTCGAGGCGCGCACCTTCGTCTTGATTGGCTTCGGCGCCTACGGCCACGAGATTGCTCTTCATCTTATTCGTTCTTCTCCGGTGGCATTGGGCGAGAGACTCAAGATCATCGTCTTCGACCAGGAGGCGGATGCGGCCAGGGAGAAATTCCTCATTACCAATCCCTCAGCGGCAGAAGTGGCCACTCTCGAGTTCGTTGCCGCAAACGTTGCGCCCGGATCTCCCGACCTTGCCCGCCTCGTCGAACCGGCGCTTGAGTCGGCCGGGACTTTGCTCGGCATTGCGCTCGCCTTGGGCGACGACGAAATGAGCTTGTGCGCCGCGCTTGAAATGCGCTCCCTGCTTGATCGCAACGGCCATCTGCACGTTCCTGTCTACGTGCGCCTGGAGCACTATCGCCGGCTGGGCGAGGTCGTGCGCACCATCGAAGATATTTCTGCCTTCGGCGATCGCCTGCAGGTGTTCGGGACCCTCGAGGAAACGCTGAGCGCCGATGTGCTTCTCGGCTCTCGCCTGGACGCATTCGCGCAGGCGCTTCACGAGGACTACCGGCAACGCTCTCAGGGCGCAATCAATCCCCAGGCCAACGTCCCCTGGCGGGAGCTTCCTGAGTTTATGAAGATGTCAAACCGCTGGCGGGCGGATCACACGCCTTTGCTCATGGAGCTTGCCGGTTTGCACCTGGAGCCGGACGTGCCATCGCCGGCCATCCTGAAACTGAGCGAGGAACAAATCGAATCGCTCGCAAAACTTGAACGCCGCCGTTACACCATCGAGCGTGGCCTCATCGAGCGGCGCTTCGGCTCCGCACAGCGCCAGAGCATACCGGACTGGGACGAGCTCAACGACGATCAGAAGGATTCGGAGAGGAAAGAGGCAGCCCGTTTGCCCGAGATCATGGCGAGTCTCGGCATCCAACTGCATCCCGTTCGCACTGTGCGCCTTTACGGCAAGTGGTTGGCGAGCGCCCCGGCGGAGCTCGAACAGATCCATGCTGCTTCGGGTACTGAACATGGCAATCTGATTGTCGATCTCGACGAGCCAGACGCAGTGCGCACCGCCGCGCGCGCTCTGTCCCTGCCTTCGTTCAGCCTCTGGCTCTTCTCGGCTGACGAACCCCGCGAGTTCTGGCTGCGCAAGCCGCAGGACCAACCCCCGGACCGCGCTCTCCTTATTCAGCGCGCCAACGGCTGGTCGTATCGCAAACGCGTCACTCCAGACGCGTAAGCACTCAGGAGGGTTGGGAGTTTTGTGGTCCAATCCGGCTGGCCTCGTCGGCTACGCGTTGTTCCAGGCCTGATCAGCATCCGCGCCGCCGAAATCCATTGACGTGCTCCGCCCGTTCCTTGATCATGGAGGCACACCAGCGGTTCCGCGGTTACTTTGTCCTCAAGCTATCGACGTCAGGTGGTTTTTTCTGAAAAACCCACGCTTCGTCGAAGCTGAAAAAGGCTACAACATGTGCGGAACCCCTTAACTTTAGGGCCAGTTTCCCCGCGCAATTCCCTGGAGGGCGCTATGCGTACACCCTTATTGATCGTCCGTTGCATTTCCCCGCTATTCGTCGTCAGCGCACTTTCGCTTCTGGCTCCATGCGCCCTCCAGGGACAAACGACGTCAACCCAGATCGACTACACCGGCAGCCTCTACGGCTACTACAGAATGGAGTTTAACGAGCCGGATCAGAAGCATCTGCCTCCGGTGGCGAGTTTTCTCGCCTTTCGCAAGAAAGATCCGAGCCGGCTCCTACTCGGGCTGGGCGACAACTTCGGCCCTGAGTTTGGCGCTTCGATTCAGCTGGAGAACCTCAGCCCATCGGACCCGTCCAAGGGCGGCTGCAGTTTGCCTCAAAGCATAGACCCAAACACCAAGGAGACCCGACCCGAGAGCCTCTATAAGGACGACGGCCGTGTCGCTCCCAGAGCCAATTGCGATAACGTGCTCAATTTCCTCATGCATGCCGGATTCCGCGCCGTCGTGCCCGGCAGCCAGGATTTCATGTATACCGCGCAATGGCTGCGCGTTTCGGCGCTGCTCCTGTCGGATGCAGCGGGGGATCCGCAGCAGGCTCCAGATATCGACAATCCCGACCACGCGACGTACCTTCTTGGCGCCAACCTGCGCATCGCTCTTAAGGGTGATCGCTGCCCCCTGCTTTTCAGCCGGAATCCCCTCGACAGGGACACGTTTCGATGCGTGGGCGATGGCGACCAGCGCGAACCCGAGCCTCTCGACTGGCTTACCCGACTCGATCGCCTGAGCCGCCAGTCATCAGGTGGGTCGGTCAACCCTACGGTCCTGGCCATTCAACAGTTGGCCTCCGATAGCACCATCAAGGGCGCCGGAAGGCAATCCATTCTCGATGAACTGGCACGCGATGAGCTCAAGATCCTGCAATCGGCGTGGGGTTCGCGCCTTCGCTCGCTTTCGCCTTCGGAAAACGACACATCCGGAAGATACAAAAGTGGCGCCCAGGGACCCTTCGATGTTCCCGGCAAGGGGCTCTTAACTCAATCGGTCCTGGGACAAACCCTGAGTGTGCTCAACAAATTGGATTTGGCGGATACACCAGAGTTCCCGCTCGACTCCGCCGATCGCAACGACTTCAACACCTACAGGGCCTCATTGGTGACCGTTCTGGGCAATTTAAACAAGATTGCGGATCCCAGTGTCCATGCAGACGCGACAAAGGAAGACCTGCAAAAGCTCCTTGGCGATTGTGCCAAGGACGGTATCGGCACCTGCTTTGTCCTGACGGCGGATGCGCGCGTTGCGGCGGAGAATGGCCTCCTGCGCACCATCGCGACCGAAGAGAAGAACATCGGCTACACGATTGCGCATTCCGCAGACGGAAGCAATGTCCTCGTTATTGGCATCACCGGCCAGAACACCATGAAGGCGGTATCGCAAACCAACATCCGACTCTGCTCTGTCACTGGAAAGGACGCCGTGGATTCATTCGGCGCCTGCGGCGACCGCTCTGCTACCGGAGACGGCTCTACGGTTGCCGTCGATCCTGTTCCGATAACTGAAGCCGTTGTGCGCGCAGCCGAGCTCGTGGCTGCCGACCAGAACCAGCGCCCATTCGACAAGATCGTGGTCATGGCTCAGATGCCTCACACTGAAGCGGAGGTTTTGTCGGAACGGGTCTCGTCGCTGCTACGTCTAGACGACGAGCCCTACCATGTCGATGCTGTAATCAGCCAGGCGGAATCCGGATTCGGAACCCTGCACGTCGCGCTCAATTATCAGGTGTCTGCCAAAGACCCGTATTCCGCTCCTGTCGTGGCTCCTATTCCCAGCTACAATTCCCAGACCGGTGACTACCCCGGTCGGGTCTCGCGTCTCACCATTGACTCCCCGGCTGAATTCCCGGCTGACTCCCCGGCCGTTCAAAGCTTCTCCCTGAAAAACGATCCAGATAGCACCTTCAAGCCCGATCCGGTTCAGGGCAGCAATCCCACAACCGTCGACCTGCTTTCGCAATTGATAACGCAGCTGCAAAACCCGCCCACGCAGAACTCCGTGGTGCAGAACGTTGGCGGACGGGAGCAGGAAAGCAAGGCTGAATTCATGCTCCTCAATGACCTGGAGAAAGCAGCACGCCCCAACGCAGACGTGGTCCTGTTGCAAAGCCGCGACGTAGAACTCGACGCAATGGGACCGGGCTACCAGGACTATGACGTATGCACGGGTGAAGCTCCCGACCGCTTCAATCTCTGCAAGTTGCGCGTCGCGCTCGATCGCATTTTCTGGAAGGGCGACTACCTGGAATATGTCGCTGTCACCGGTAAAAGCCTAAAAAGTATGATCGCAACGTCGGAAAGCGAGATGGCTCAGCAGTCTCAATTGTCCGATACCGGGATCACGCAGGAGTGGCTCATCTCCTACGGCATTGTTCAGTCCACTCTTGCCAACATTACTGAAGTCAACCAGAACAACGAGCCTTTGTGGATTCCGGTCGATCCATCGTGCATGGGCGACTCCACCACCCAGAGCACCTACTGCATCGGCGGAACTCCTGTCCTGGACGATGCCTATTATTGGCTGGTCACGAGCGATCAATTGGCCCAGGACAAGTCCGTCTACGATACGCTTGAAACCCTTCCGTCAAAGAACCACCAAAGAACAAATCTTTACATTACCGCTCCCCTGTCGCATTACCTTCTGGCGTCACTGCGACGTCCCAGTCCGAGTCCGATCGCCAGCCCCAACACCGGCACTACCCAGGTCGCGTCCCTGGTCACGTCTTCGGGTACTGCTGAAAAGGTCATTACGAACCAGAACGAAATCTTTCAGCAAATGCCGCTTTGGCAGATCGATTTTGCAAAGGTGATCGCCAGCTTCAATTCGCGGGCGCCAGTGGGCGGAAATTCATTCGTCGGCAGCTACTTCCAGGGAGTCTCCGATCCGCGTGCCTATGCGCCGGCCTCGCAGGAATTGGATCTGGAGCTGGCCAACAGAATCACCGGAACCTTTTTCCGTCCCGGCGATGCCAAAATCCTTACGCCCATATCCATCGGTGAACAGACCAACTTCGGCTACGACCGCGCGGTCATCGGCAATCTTACCGGAAAGCCGATCAACGGGTCTTATGTGCAGAACAATCTCACCGAAGCCGCCTTCCTGCAGATACGGCTCAACTCAAGAAGCAAGGCGGGAGGCGCGCCCAGAGTGTGGTCCACTCCGCGAAGCCTGTTGGTCCTTACACCGCTCCAATACTCGGTGAACATCGACACCCCGTACCTATTCTTCCCATTCTCTGCTGGACAAGTCCCGTCCGGCGAGCTCACCGTCCAGCTTCCGCGCGTCTCAGGTTGGAACGAACGCGCCGGCTTCAGGGAGGAGTTCGGCTCTAACCGCCCCAAATCCTTCTTCATGAACGGTAGCTATTTTGAGACGGGCATTGAGTTCAGTACGCAGAACGGTAACCTGTCTTCGCTCACACTTCAAACCACTCCGGCAACCGGTCCGCCCGTGCAAAAAACCTGCTCTGCCAACTCGAACATCACTCTCCAATCCTGTTTCAGCTCCGCCACTTCCGGTACGCCCGCGAAGGCGCTCACCATCAACAGCACCACCAGAGTCGTCGGCACGCCGGCCGTAAAAACCCTCTATTCACCGGGGTACTACTGGACTCTCCACTTCCAGAACCATCTCTTCGGCAAGACTCCAGCGAACCAGATCAACCTGGTCACGGATAGTTCAGGCGATTATTTCTTCGGTCGCCCCCCTTCAGCAGAGTTGCCTACGCAAACGGAGTACGCCATTCCTTTAAGCGTGGCGCTGGTTCTTCCCTCCAAAGGCAATCTCACGTTCGCCCCCACCTATTCCGGCTTCTACTACAAATCCCAGGAGAGCAGCCAAAACCTGGTGGTGAACTCCTTCTCGATCGCGGCGCGCTGGTATTTCGCACGGGATGCCCGTGTGCCCCTTCGCCGCCAAATTCAACTCTCCGGGCCCAACTCCGCGGATCAGACCCATACAGGAAAGGGCCACTGAGAATCGGGCTTTAGCGGGTTGTCCGCGCCGTCAGGCAGGCTGCACGTGGTTGTGCGGCCTGTCTCGAAGGAGTCCGTTGCCCTTGGTGAGCCATGCGATGCCAAAGGCGATCAGCGCCAGCGACTCGCATGTCAGCAACGGATTGATCGGCCTTAGCAATCGCTCCGCGCCATTCAGATTCAGGCTGACCATCAGGACGTCGCAGACCAGGATCACCGTGCCACACACGGCATAAACGGTGTTTCTATGTTGTTTGCGCCGAGTGCGGCTTTTCCCTGGCGCGCTCTTGCGGAACAGCACGAGGCAGAAGTAGGCGAGGACGAGAAAAAGCTGCGCCGCGAACACAGTGTGAACCGTGTTCAACTCCAACTGCAGCGGCGTGTGCACGGGATCTCGCGGATTCACCGATGGGCACAATGCCACGCCCAGAGTGAGAAAACCAGCCAGATATCCGGTGATCTCATCAATCCAGTCGTATCCCCGGGAGCAGATCAGGAACGCCGCGATCGCGCACAGGCCTCCGACCTGGCAGTCCCTCATCGACGTGTAGCGATAGTCGCTGATCGATCGTTGCAACAGGGGGTGGGGCAGTGCATGGCTGGGTCCGAGAAGCGAGAGCAGAATCGTCCCACCGGCGAGAACAAAAGGCAGCAGCAGCGCGATGGTCCCAACCATCCTGCGCATCGCGTGGTGCGACAGGACCGCGGGATTCTTGTACGTCGCATGATCCGACATCGAGTTCGTCACGACGGGATTCCTCAGGACGAAGCAGAATATCGCATTTACTTCCTGCGCTGCATCCGCCGAATCCTTGAAGACACCCCTTCGATCTCACTCATCGGCGCGATGCCCTCCGCGCTTTAGCCTTGTCGCACTTCTACCCGCGGCGCGAATGTCCAGTTGCTCCCCAGACAGAAATTAAGGATCGAGCAGCAGAGAATCGCGATCGTATTCGATGCCACCACCGGAATGCGCGCGCCGTGCACCAGAATCGGCATCAAAGCCAGGTTTCCCGCCATTGAAACGAGCCCATTCGAAAGATGAAAGCGCAGGAATTGACGGGCCAGCGCGCTCTGATCGCGACGGTCGCGCCATGTGTAATGCAGGTGCCACACGAAGTTGTGCACAAGTGTCAGCTCCAGTGCCGCAACTGTAGCCAAAAGATAGCGGCCCCCGGTCATTCGATTCAGGAGCGCCAATGATCCGAGTTGTACCGCCATGCCCATGGCTCCCACTATGTTGAACTTGCACCAGCGGATGAATTCGTTCATGGCAACGGCTCCTGCCGGTAGAGTTGTGCTGTATGCCGGGCCGTCACTGCAAGCGCCATCCCGGCCATTCCGATCGTTGCGATCGTTCCGCCCAAGTCGAAAAGCAGTATCTTGTGGCCGAACACCGTCGAATAGGGGTTGCGCAGCGCTGCCAGGCTACCCGCCGCCAGCAGAATCCGAATCTCGGTCGGACCAAAGATCCCCTGCGAAAGCTCAAAGCACTTCAGCGTGTACGTGGCCAGGTAGCTCTCGCTCGAAAGCACCAGAAACGCGATCAACATGGCCATCGCCGTCGCCCAGTGCAGCAAGCCGCTCCAGCCAAGCCCGCACATCAAAGCCACCGATCCCAGAACGTCCACGATATGGTCCACGTAGAATCCGTACCGCGGCCGCTCCTGCCGGCGCACGCGCGCAAGCGTCCCATCCAGGCTGTCGCCCAGCCAGTTCAGCGCCAGGCATGCAATCGCCGGCAGCAGGATCCGGCGGTCATAGCGCGAAAGCGCATAGCATACGCCCGCACCGATCTGCGCGCTCAGGCCCAAAACTGTGAGCTGGTCCGAGCCCACCCAATGCGGCGCGCGCTCGGCCATCCACTGCAATGCGCGCTTCTCCATCCGCGCCGTCAGTGCCTGGTTCACTCGCCGAGCATTTTCAAATCCTGCTGCATCCTTCACTGCGGCAATCTGTGTGCTCATCTTTGCCTCCTTCCGCGGATATTTCGTGTCGCTGCGACGCTATTTCTTCAGCGCGTCCCGTGTTGCTCGCAGCGTGAATTCGAGCGACTCACGCGGGATGCTTTCAATGAACGGCCCAATCGCCCAGCCAAGCCCTGTGGGCACGGATCGGGTCAGAGTGATCGACTCAATCTGGATGTACAGCCCGCCGTCCCGTTCTTCGTAGCTCCAATACGAGTTCATCCGCCAAAGAAACCCATGCTCTTCGCCTGGAGTGAGCGCGCGCTCCCTGGCCGTTCCCGGCGCCTCAATCTCCGCGATCTTCGTGCTGCGCGAGACGCTGTACCCATGTTGCGTATCCAGGCGGTTGAACGTTACGTCGTACGTCGCGTCCATCACGACCGTGAAAATGTGGTGCTGCATCATGCGCATCGCCACCTGGTAAGAATCGCCATCCTGCTTCAGCACGCTTGCCCGCACCACTTCCGGCGCCCAGTGCCGTGGATAAGCCTTGAAATCTCGTAACACGCGCTCATAATCGGCGAGCGTCACTCCCGGAAGAAACGCGGTACCCCGCCAGTGGTGAACGAGCGCTCCCGGCAGTTCCAGGCCGTTCGCCGGGGTCAGTTGTTCAATGACGAACTGGCCATTCTCGAGCCGCGCCCGATCCGCCGGAGCAAGAAAGTCACTCGCCGATCGGTGCTGCTCCGCGAGCCGCGACTCCACACGAACCACGTAGCTGTCGAAGCCGGTGACAGCTGCAGGCGTGGGTTCTTCGGCTGCCAGAATCGAAGCCGCTAGAAACAACATCGCCGCACCGCCAGCCAACCATCCTGGAGATCGCATTCGCCTCATGTTCCGCACCATACCCTTTCGACGATCGGCGGGCAATACACGCTGCCTCATTTGGAGGCGAATGTTTCTCACCGCGCAATGCCTTCCAATCCTTGAACTTCCGGGGAATTGTCGTTTGCGCCAGCCGGTCTTCGAGCCAACTCTCTATCGGCTAAACTGATCGAAAGACATGGCAGACTTGAGAAGCGACCTTCGGCCGGCACAGCGCTATCGCTTTGGAGTCTTTGAAGCGGATGCGGCCACAGGCGAGTTGCGCAGGCAGGGAATGCGCGTCAAGCTCAACGCCCAGCCCTTCCAGGTTCTTCTCATGCTGCTTGACCGTTCCGTTGACCAGCCAGGCCAGTTGCTCACGCGCGACGAGATTTCCCGCTTGCTATGGCCAGAAGGCACCTTCGTCGACTTCGAGCACGGCGTCAACTCCGCGGTCAATCGCATCCGAGAAGCTCTCGGCGATACGGCCGGCAGTCCGCGGTTCGTCGAGACTCTCGCTCGCCGCGGCTATCGTTTTCTTGCGCCGGTCGAGCGGATCAGTTCGGGCGACGCTGCGCAGGCGGCGCCTGGCGAGTCCGAGGCCTCCGCACCCACTGACCCAGCCGGGGACCTCCGCCAGTCTGAGCCGCAGTCACGCACGCGAATTCTTTCGACTCTGGAGGACCTTCCCAAAACGTCCTTTCCGGTCGTGCAAACCCTCTTCGTCCTCTTTCAGCTCATGTATCTGGGTTTCTATATCGGAGCGCTTGCCAATCTCGCGGAGATCGAAGATCTTCTCTCGCCACTGCCCGCCGCCACGCTGGTCTTCCGCGTCGTATTCGTCACGGCCGCCATTCTCATTCCCGCCCGCGCCTTCGTCCTTTGCGCCGCCCTGTTTCATGCGCCGGGATTCCGTGCCAAATTCCTCACGCTCTGGCCGTTTCTGCTCTTCTTTGACGGGCTGTGGTCGCTCTCACCCTTCCTTCTGCTGCACCACATCAACTTTGGCCTCGCGCTGGCCTGCACCGCGCTTCTTGTCTACTCACCGTTCGCACAGCGTTCCATCGTCCTCATGGGCGCGGGTGTCGCACCATCTCGCCCCAGCTGACTCCCTACGTCGATTTTCTCCTCAGAATTCCGTGTGGAACCGGACCGCGGAAACCGCCACGGGTCCGCGCGCCTGGTTATAGCCCGGATCGGTCACGTGTTGAAAATCGTAGGACATGGAGAAGCCGCGCCAAAGGTGAGCGGTGTAAAAGGCCTCAACGATCTTCTCGCTGCCATAGGTCAGCGCGCCGTCGCCGAGCATGATGCCTAGTCCGCCCAAAACAAGATACTGTTGATGCTCGGGCGCAATTCCGTTTGCTACAAACGCAACTCCCGCCCTGTCGCTGCCGCGGCGCCATGAACCGCCCTTGACGACCCCACCGAGTTGCAAAGTCCGGTCGTCTTCGGTGTAGCAGAATGCCTCGTTATGCCCGTCGCTCCAGCCCAGACGCCCAAAAACGCCAAGATCGTTCGTGATCTCCTGCTCCATGTTCAAACCGAACCCGTAACGATGCCTGCCCTCCCGCCGCGTTGCTGTAATGTCGGGTGTTGCCGTCGAGCCATCGAGAAACTCGGCGTTGGCGAGGTTGTAGTTTCCCATGTTGCCGTGATTCAGATAGCCCAAAAGCCTTACCACGCCCTGACGATGAACAATGTGTTTGCCCCGCGCTTCCAATTCCAGATTCTCCGCTCGCGACCGCGCCAGGTCTGCATCCAGGAATTGTCCAAACGGAAGCTTCGGCATCATCGCTTCAGCAAAGCGCACTGAATGCGAGCGATCGTCATACTCCACCATCACGGCTTCGGTGTAACCGCGTGCGTTTGCAGCCACGTCATACGCACCGTTGTCGTCCACTGTCCAATTCAGAAATTGCAGATTGCTGTCGGAGCCGTACGTATTCACGTCGAAGAAGTCCGTCAGGTCCATCTTTCCCAGCCGTACTTCGATGCGGCGCGCGGGCAGCGAGGTCGCGAGGTCCAGTTCGTCGCGATCGGCCGCCACGCGTTCGCTCGTCAGTGGAATAATCTCGCGCAGCATGAGCTGCGCCAGGTACGGGGCTTGAGCCCCAGGAACGTTTTGCCGGATACGCACCTCGTCCAGATTGACGTATCCCGCCAACCCGTCTTCGTTTCCAACGCCGTTTCCGGTGGCGTCTTCGATATCGGCAAAGACTTCGGTCGATTGCGAGATCTCGTAGCCGGTATAGAGCGTCAACAGGTGCGTCGTCGCGCTCTGCGACCAGTTCGTCAGGCTGTTCTGCCCGCTGTATTCAGCTTTGAACGCTCCGTATCCCTGCAGAATGACATTTGCTTGTCCTGAAATCCAGTACCGCCCTGTCTGCGTGTGCGGAAAGACAGTTTCAACGTCGCCGCTCGCGTCATCCGCACTCGAGTCTTGACTCGCAGCCTGTCCGGAGCCTGCGCTGTCTGGCGCCGCCGGCGCAGCTTGTCCTTTGTCCGCTTGAGGAGGTCCCGCAGCCTGCGCGCTAGCCAGCGCCGGCCGCCAGCAGACTGCTAAGGCCAGGACGCAAAAGAATTGCACGACAGTTTGCTGGAGGGAGCGCCGCATCTCTGCCTTGAACGGGTGCTTAATACAAGCTTTCCGTCATGCATGTAGTAGATCATCCGGCTGCCGCGTCCGTCGCCATCGGGAACGCTCGACTTCCCGCTTTGGCATCCATTTTGCTAACGCCGCACAGGCTGCGTCGTTCTATTTGCCGCTTTCAGGCGGGGCATTTGGCGCGGGATTCGGCTGGGTCCCGTCGTTGTTGACTTCTTGCCCGTTGTAAAACACCTTGCTCGACGACCCAAACCGTTTGTAATCGGTGTATTTGATGACGTCGCGGATGTGCACATCCTGCGCCATGTAGCCGTAGCCGCCGCTGAAGTGCAGAATTCCCTCGCCTTTTGTGTAGACAGGGAACCAGTAATGGCCATCGACTTGTTGGCGCCACGTCATGAAGGGCGGGTGCAGGTCTTCCTGATTCTTTTTCGTGTCGTCAGGGACTATGCGGCCGTCTGTTACCACGATCTGAAGGTCAGTCGAGTCGACCCAGATGCGGCCATCCAGATACCGCTTGCCCTTCTCGATCGTCTTCGGGGAAACGTCAAAAACGTAGCAGTTCACGTCATCCACTTGCTGCCGCCCCCCGTATTTGATGTCGTACAGGGGAAGGTCCGCCGTGGTCAGCACAAACGGATAGCCGTGCTGGATGTCCTGTAGATCGGAAGGCGACATCATGATCCCCGCCTGCTCCAGCGTGCTGGCCGGCGCGAAGACCACTTTCTCCGTGCGCCTGCCCGAAGGGTCGAAGATCACATCGTCAACCTCGTACCACTCGCCCTTCACCTTGCCGGTGTCGTCGTCGATGACCTGCACCCGCGCATCGCGGCGATATGTGTAGTGGTCCAGCGCCTCGTGAAACTCGGTCTCCTTCGCCGAAAACTCTTTGATGATCTGTTCCGGCGGCACCGGCGGGTCCGTAAGATCGATGCGGCCGAAGCCGGAGTCGAGCGGCATCGGCGTAAAAGATGCCTTATCCTGCGCCGCGGCCATCAAGGCGCAGCCGGCAATCGCGATCGCCGCAATCAGGTTTCGATGATTCACTCTAGCGTGCCTCCAGGGGTGTTGCCCGCACAGGTGCATGGGGCGGGGAATTCCGCACCTCAATACTCGCATCCCTCTGCAACTTTAGACGGATGTTCTACCCATTGGGAAGGCCGCGATACTAGCGATGGAACGCCCTGTCATGGCGCGATGAGCCGGCGAGCCATCTCGCAGCCCGTGGCTCCGGATTGAACGCCCGGGCTCGGATCCGCAAGCGTCGATGGATCTGCACTTTCCGTTGATAGGGGAAGGAGACTCGCGGCTTCCATGCCCGATTACTATCACCTTCCGGCGCTCGCGCTGACGGCGCTTCTGCTGCCCGCCTTCGGCTACCTCTATCTGCGCTTCCGCGATGCCCGCTCCCTTCTCTGGTTTCTGGGCTTCCTGTTCTCCATCGTTGCCATGGTCTTTCTCTACACGATGCATGGCTACCCCGGCGGAGGTTCCCCATGGCTGGTGGCTTCCGGACAAATCTTTGTCCAGCTCAGCGCAGCCATGTTTCTCGGCTCGCTTTCGCCGCTGCGGTTCCGCATTGGGCGCATTGAGGTCCTTTTTGTCGTCCTGTATGCCGCGCCTCTTGTCCTCTACTCCATCCTTCTCTATGGCGTGCTGGGCGGCGTCCAGCCTCGCGGCCCGGTGTTTCTCATCTTTCCGGCTTTGCTGGGCTTATGCTTCGGCGTTGGTGTCTGCTGGGGCATGACCAAGGGCTCTGTGCCGATCTGGCTGGGAGTTTCGTTCTGCGCCGTCCTGGGTACCTTTGCCATCTGGATTTGTTGCCTGCTGGGAGCAGGGGCTGGGCTCACGTTTGTCGAGTGCGCCAACCTCCAACTGACCGCCGTGCTGCTCGTCTTTGTTTCGCGCCGATTCTCTCCAGGAGTCTTTCTGAGTGTGCTCGGCTTCTTAGCCTGGTCGCTTGCCTCTGTTCATGTCCTTCTCGAAGTCGGCCATTATTTTCCGATCAACATCAATCTGACCCGGCTCATTGTCATGGGCAAGGTGGTCGCCGCCGCGGGCATGATCGTGCTCGCCCTCGAGAACGAGTTGACGAGCAATCAGGCTGCGCAAGAGCGTGAGCGCAGCGCTCGCCGCCAGCTTGAGGCTTATGCCAACCTGATGCTCACGCGCCGCCGCGTGGATGACTTCGACCGCCAGGCCACCGATGTCTGCGACACCGTGGTGAGAAACAGCCGCTTTGCGCAGGCTGCATTGCTGCTTGAATGTGGCGGGCGGTACCAACTTGCCGGCTCCTCGGGTTTAGGGGTTGCCATCGCCAGGCCGCTCGGCCAACTGGCAAGCCGAATCCCCGTTGAAGGGTTTCTCGTTCCGGGCTCGGCGCCAATCGCAGTCGAGCACAGCAAGACGGTTCGTCTCGATCTCACGCCCTGGCTCATTCCCGGTGACGACCTCGTCCGCCTGCGCTTCACCTCTGTCCTGGCGATTCCCATGGCTGGACGCTCCGGCGCGGATGGCGCATTGTTACTCAGCGGAATGCGCCCCGATCGCGGACCCGGCAATGAATCCGCCAACGTTCCCCGCCTCGACGACCTGCTCCCCATCGAGATGCTCGTTGCCCGTCTCCAGGCAACCCGCAGTCAGACCATGCTCTTTGAAAAACTGATCGATTCCGAGCGGTTCGCCGGACTGGGCCAGTTATCCGGCAACGTCACGCAGCAGTTGAACAGCCCGCTCACGGTGATCCTCGGTTATTCCTCACTGCTTCAGGAGTCGCCATCGCTGGAAACACACGATCGCAAGGCCGTGGAGGCCATCGTGAACGAAGCGCGAAGCATCCGCTCCACGCTCCAAAGCCTCTCTCGCGTCTCTCATTCTCCCTCCAGCCAGCCTGCTGCCATCTCTGTTACCGAGCTGCTATCCGACATGGAGCAGCTCTATCGGCCCGAATTCCTCCAACGCTCGATTGAGTTCCAGGTCAATGTGGCGCCGGGAATGCCACGAATCCTTTGCGGTTCGCAACAGTTACGCCAGGCCCTGCTCCATTGCCTGCAATACGCGATTGGCGCCGTTGACCGCGAAGGCCCATCTTCGGCTCCGAAGGAGTCCAAGTCCATTCGCCTCGAAGCAGCCCGCGAGGGCAGCCTGGTGCACATCTCCGTCACCCACTCCGGTCCGGGGTTCCTCGACCCAGAGCGCGCCTTCGATCCTTTTGTTCCAGCGCGTGCCTGTGGCGAGACAGCCGGAATGGGGCTCAGCCTGTGCGCCACCATTCTGCGCGACCAGAACGGACGCGCCTCTGCCGTGAACCTTCAGCCGCGCGGCGCAGCCATCATTCTTGAGCTGCAGGCCGCGTAATGGGTTCCTCGGCCTCGCGGATTCTCTTGGTGGCACTGCTGGCCGGCGGAGCAGTCAATGTTTCTGCCGCACACTCAAAGCCCGCCTCTGTCGAGGCCCTTGACGCCGTCTTCCAGATTGGAGCTTCCGGCACCATCGAGGCGAGCATCAATCCGCCCATCCAGGGCGTGCTGCGCATTGTTGTGCGGAACAGCGCATCCGCAGGTACCCGCCACTCACAAAACGAGCGTCAGCCGCTCACACTCGAAGTGACTCAATGGGACCGTACCGTTCCTTTCCGGCTCATCGGCCGAAGCGGCCATTATCATCCGTTCGGTGGCCGACCCTCCTTGCTCATTGCCGATATTGACGTCAACGACCTCACTCCGGGCGTGCCGGTTCGCATCTGCGTTCACTCCAATCTTCCAGACTCGTCAAATTCCGTCCCACCCGATCTCGAAGCGCGCGCTTACGCAGTCGTGTATTGATTGCGGAGCCCTTGCACCGCGCGCCGCACCGATCCGATTCCACCCGTAAAATAGAGTTGGATGGCTTTCACCGAACAATACGATGTCGTGGTGGTGGGCGCCGGTCATGCAGGCTGCGAGGCTGCGATGGCTGCCGCGCGCATGGGCTTGAAGACCGCGCTCATCACGATGAACCTCGACCTGATCGCGCAGATGAGCTGCAACCCCGCCATCGGCGGAGTCGCCAAGGGGCATCTTGTCCGCGAGGTCGATGCGCTGGGCGGCATCATGGGCGAAGTTGCGGATGCAGTCGGCATCCAATTCCGCCTACTCAACGCCTCGCGCGGTCCCGCCGTTTGGAGCCCGCGCGCACAGTGCGACAAGCAGCTCTATCGGGTCAAAATGCGCGAGGTCCTCGAGTCCCAGCCCGGCCTCCATATCCGACAGGCCGAGGTCGTCGATCTCGTCATAGAGGAGCAGGGAACAGGGAACAGGGATCAGGGATCGGAAGAGCATGGAACAAGGGACCAAGGGAACGAGGGAGCGGAAGATGGGTTCGGTGAAGTCGCCCGTCCCACGCGTCCCCATCGCCGCGTTCTCGGCCTCAAGCTTCGGGACGGCCGGCAGCTCCTTGCCGGCGCCACCATCATCACCACCGGAACCTTTCTCAACGGCCTGATCCACTGCGGCGAAGAGCGCTACCCAGCCGGCCGCAGCGGTGAACCCGCCAGCGTTCTTCTTGGCGAAGCGCTCCGTGCTCTTGGCCTGCGCACTTGCCGCCTCAAGACCGGCACTCCGCCGCGTCTCGACGGCCGGACGATCAAGTGGAAGATGTTTGAGGAGCAACCCGGCGACGCCGACCCCACTCCCTTCAGCTTCCGCACGAAGAAGATTGTCCAGCCGCAGGTCTCCTGCCACATCGCCTTCACAACGCCGGAGACGCTTCGCCTCATCCGCGAGAACGTTCATCGCTCGGCCATGTACTCCGGGCGCATTCAGGGAATCGGTCCTCGCTACTGTCCGTCCATCGAAGACAAGATCGTCAAATTCCCCGACAAGACTCAGCACCAGTTCTTCCTGGAGCCCGAAGGCCTCAACACGCACGAGGTCTATATCAACGGCATGTCCACCTCGCTGCCGATGGAAGTGCAGTGGCAGATGGTTCACTCCATCCCCGGCCTCGACCAGGCAGAGCTGCTGCGCCCCGGGTACGCCATCGAATACGACTCCGTTGACGCTACCGAGCTCGACCGCACGCTCCGGGTGAAGTGCATGACGGGCCTTTATCTAGCGGGGCAGATCAACGGAACAAGTGGATATGAGGAAGCCGCCTGCCAGGGCATCATGGCCGGCATCAACGCCGCGCTCTGGCTCAAGGGTCAACCGCCGTTCACCATGGACCGGACAGAGGGTTACACGGGCATCCTGATTGACGACTTGATCTCGAAGGGGACGAACGAGCCTTACCGCATGTTCACTTCGCGCGCCGAGTTCCGCCTGCATCTGCGCATCGACAATGCCGATCGCCGACTGACACCGTATGGGCGAAAGCTCGGCCTCATCAACGACGAAGCGTGGGCCGAGTACGAGCAGAAGCAGGCGCGCATGGCGGCTCTGGATCGTCTGCTCACCTTTGGCAAAGTCGATCCGGAGAAGCTCGAGCGTGCTGGTTTTGGTGATCTCCCCGCGACAGCAGGCATCACGTGGGCACAACTGCTCAAGCGGCCTGAAGTGACGATCGAGCCGCTGCTCGCTGCGCTGCACGATGAGATTGCGCGCGACCCGTTGCTGGCGGGCTTTGCGGCTATCTCAAATGCAGGTCCCCATTCGACTGCGGTCGCTGCGGCGAACTCCGCTCAGG
>CAYOVE010000045.1:0-17627 GCA_964407295.1 uncultured Occallatibacter sp. | reverse complement strand
CGGCGAAGTTGCGGCCGGTGGCGCCGAGGACGATGACGAGGCCATTGGTCATGTATTCGCAGCCGTGGTCGCCAACGCCTTCAACGACGGCTGTGGCGCCGGAGTTACGGACGGCGAAGCGCTCGCCCCCGATGCCGTTGAGGAAGACTTCGCCGCTGGTTGCGCCGTAGAGGACAACGTTGCCGACGAGAATGCTTTCCTCAGGCAGGAAGCTGGAAGTTTTGGGCGGATAGGCGATGACGCGGCCACCGGAGAGGCCCTTGCCGAGATAATCGTTGGCGTCGCCTTCAAGCTCAAGCGTGACGCCCTGGGGAACGAATGCGCCGAAGCTTTGGCCGGCCGATCCGCGGAATTTGTAGTGGATGGTGCCGTCGGGTAAACCTGCCGACCCGAAACGGCGCGCGATTTCTCCGCCAAGCATGGCGCCGACGGTGCGATGCACGTTGCGAATGGCGAAGCTGGCGGTGACCGGTGTTTGCTTTTCGAGCGCGGGCTTGGCCTTGGCGATGAGCGCGTGGTCGAGCGCCGGGCCGAGGCCGTGATCCTGGCAGGTGGTGCGGCGGCGCGCAACGCGCGAGGGAAGCGGCGGCGCGTGAAGGATCGATGAAAGGTCGATTCCCTTGGCCTTCCAGTGAGCGTCGTCGATGTGGACGTCGATTTTTTCAACGCGGCCGACCATCTCGTCGACCGTGCGGAAGCCGAGCTTGGCCATGTGCTGGCGCATCTGCTCGGCGATAAAGAAGAAGAAGTTGATGACGTGCTCGGGCGTGCCAGTGAAACGCTCGCGCAGGATGGGGTCCTGGGTGGCGATGCCGACGGCGCAAGTATTCAAGTGACACTTGCGCATCATGATACAACCCATTGATATGAGGGGCATTGTGGCAAAGCCAAATTCTTCCGCGCCGAGCAACGCGGCGATGACGACGTCGCGGCCGGTCTGGAGTTTGCCGTCAGTCTGCACGCGAATGCGGCTGCGCAGATCGTTGAGCAGCAAAACCTGCTGAGTCTCGGCGAGGCCGAGTTCCCAGGGCAGGCCGGCGTGCTTAATGGAGCTGAGCGGCGATGCGCCGGTGCCGCCGGTGTCGCCGGATATGAGCACCACGTCGGCGTGGGCCTTGGAGACGCCTGCAGCAACGGTGCCGACGCCAACTTCGGAGACGAGCTTAACGGCGATGCGCGCCTGCGGATTGACGTTCTTGAGGTCGTAGATGAGTTGCGCGAGATCCTCGATCGAGTAAATGTCGTGATGCGGCGGAGGCGAGATGAGGCCGACGCCGGGGATGGAATGGCGGATGCGTGCAATTTCGCTGTCGACTTTGTGGCCGGGGAGCTGGCCGCCCTCGCCGGGCTTCGCGCCCTGCGCCATTTTGATTTGCAGCTCGGTGGCGTTGACCAGGTAATTGGTGGTGACGCCGAAGCGGCCGCTGGCGACCTGCTTGACAGCGCTGCGGCGCGAATCGCCATTGGCGTCGGGCTTGAAGCGGGCTTCGTCTTCGCCGCCCTCGCCGGTGTTGGACATGCCGCCGAGGCGGTTCATGGCGATGGCGAGAGTTTCGTGCGCCTCCTTCGAAATTGATCCGAAGCTCATGGCGCCGGTCGTGAAGCGCTTGACGATTTCCTTGGCCGGCTCGACTTCTTCAAGCGGGATGGGCTCCTCGGCGTATTTGAGCTTGAGCAGACCGCGAAGCGTGCAGAGAGTGCGGTTCTGGCCGTCGATGAGATCGGTGAATTCCTGGAAGGTGGCCGGGTTGTTGTTGCGGACGGCGTGTTGCACCTTGCTGATGGTGAGCGGATTGAGCAGGTGGTATTCGCCGCCCTCGCGATATTGGTACTGGCCGCCGACGGCAAGATCGGTCTCGGAGTCGGTGAGCGGCTGGAAGGCGTACTCGTGTTTCAACTGCGCTTCGCGAGCGAGCACGTCGAGGCCGACGCCTTCAATGCGCGAGGCGGTGCCGGGGAAATAGTCCTCGATGAGGGAGCGGTTGAGGCCGACGGCCTCAAAGACCTGCGCGCCGCGATAGCTTTGCAGCGTGCTGATGCCCATCTTCGAGAAGGTCTTCAGCAGGCCCTTGTTGATGGCCTTGATAAAGTTCTTCTCCGCGTGCTCGGCGTCAACATCTTTCGGCAACAGGTCGCGGCGCTTCATGTCGTGGATGGTTTCAATCGCCAGATACGGATTAACGGCGCTTGCGCCGTAGCCGATCAGCAACGCAAAATGCGTTACTTCGCGCGGTTCGCCGCTCTCGATGATAATTGCGACCTGAGTGCGGGTCTTCTCGCGCACCAGACGATTGTGAACCGCCGCCATGGCCAGCAAGCTGGGAATCGGCGCATACGTTGCATCCACTCCACGGTCGGAGAGAATCAGCAGCGTGTAGCCGGAGTGAACGGCTAGTGCGGCGCGAGCGCTCAGGTCGTCAAGCGAGTGCTTCAGGCCTGCCTCGCCATCGGCGGCACGAAACAGCGCCGGCAGCGTGGTGGCAAGCAGGTCGCCCGAGGAGACGCGGCGCAGCTTTTCAAGATCGCGATTGGTCAAGATCGGATGCGGCAGCCGCAGCGTATGGCAGTTCTCCGGCGTCTCATCCAGGATGTTGCGTTCGGTGCCGATGTAGCTGATCAGCGACATCACCAGCTCTTCGCGGATCGGATCGATCGGCGGATTGGTTACCTGCGCGAAGTGCTGCTTAAAGTAGTTGAACAACGACTGCGGGCGGTCAGACAGGCAAGCCAACGGCACATCGGTGCCCATGGAGCCTAGAGGCTCCTGGCCCGCTGCAGCCATCGGTCCAAGCAAGATGCGCAGATCCTCTTCGCTGTAGCCAGCCGCGCGCTGACGGCGAAGCAGCGTCTCCGGATTAGAGGCAATCACGCGTGGCGGCTCGGGCAGTTTGTCGATGGTGACCTGCTGCTGCTTCAGCCACTCGCCATAAGGCTGGCGTCCTGCCAACTGCTTCTTGATCTCGCTGTCGGAGATGATTCGCTGCTGGACCGTGTCCACCAGGAACATGCGGCCAGGCCGCAGGCGGCCCTTCTTGCGAATGTCCTCGGGCGGCACTTCGATCACGCCTGCTTCGGAGGCAAGCACAACCAGGTCGTCCTTGGTAACGATGTAGCGTCCAGGGCGCAGACCGTTGCGGTCCAGAGTGGCGCCAATCACGCGGCCATCCGAGAAGGCAATCGCCGCCGGCCCGTCCCACGGCTCCATCAGAGAAGCGTGGTACTCGTAGAAGGCGCGCTTCTCCTCGTCCATATCCGGATTGCCGGACCATGCCTCGGGAATCAGCATCGCCATTACGTGGGGCAGGGAACGGCCCGACTGAAACAGAAATTCAACCGCGTTGTCGAGAGAAGCCGAATCGCTGCCTTCGGGCATAATCACCGGAAACAGCTTGTCGATATTCTTGCCGAACTGCGGGCTGCGCAGAACAGACTGGCGCGCATTCATCCAGCTCACGTTGCCGCGAATCGTATTGATTTCGCCGTTGTGCGCGACATACCGGTAAGGATGCGCCAGCTTCCAACTGGGAAATGTATTGGTCGAGAAGCGCTGGTGAACCAGACAAAGCGCACTGATTACGAGCGGATTGGCGAGCTCGAAATAGAACTTCTCGATCTGCGGAGCCAGCATCAGGCCTTTGTAGATGATGGTGCGACACGAGAACGAGGGAACGTAAAACGTCTCCTTGTCCTCGATCTCCGAGTCGGCAATCTCGTTTTCAGTCCTGCGGCGGATACGATAAAGCAAGCGCTCGAATGCGTCCTCGTCCAGTCCGCTTGGCTTGCTGACGAAAAGCTGCTCAATATAGGGCTGGGAGGCACGCGCTTCGCGGCCCACCGCATCGCCGTTGACCGGCGTATCGCGCCAGCCGAGAACGATGAGGCCCTCTTCTTGCGCGATGCGCTCAAACACGCCTTCGCATTGCAGGCGGCTGTGCTTCTCCACTGGCAGAAAGCACATCGCGACACCGTAGTAGCCCGCCTCAGGCAGCTTCATGCCAAGCTCGGCACATTCGCTCACAAAAAATGCATGGGGAATCTGGATCAGAATGCCAGCGCCGTCGCCGGTCTCCGGGTCGCAGCCAGCAGCGCCGCGGTGCGTGAGGTTGATCAGCACCTCAAGCCCCTTGCGAATAATCTCATGGCTTTTTTCGCCGCGAATGCTGGCGACAAGTCCCATGCCGCAGGCATCATGCTCATTTTGTGAGTGATAGAGCCCTTGCGGCTCGGGGATGCGATGATGACTAGAAATTTCCATGGCAGCCTTTTCCTGTGACCGTTTGCTTGCAGATTGCAGTATGAATTCTGAAAGACACAACCGCCGTGCGATTCCAGTGGAGCGAAATCGCCTGAGGCCTGAATCAAAAGGATTGCATGAGCAGGTGCCGCCGCGTCCGGGACTGCACTGACTTTAATATAACGAAAATTTTCGCAGTCTGCTAAACTTCCTTGCCACCGATGGGTCGAATATTGAATGGAACTGAGGCCACAAGTCTCGCAAAGATACGTGTTTTGTACCATATACTGAAGGACGTGAGCAACAGCACTCTCAATACCCTACTTGTCACTGGCGGCGCCGGATTCATCGGCTCAAACTTCGTTTTGAGTTTGTTGCATGCCAGCGATTCAGCCGTCGTCAATCTCGACCTGCTTACCTACGCAGGCAATCCAGCCAACCTGGCTTCGCTTGAAAGCAACCCGCGCTATCTGTTTGTGCGCGGCGACATCTGCGACGCTGAACTGGTCGCCTCGCTCCTCGCCAAGCACCGCCCGCGCGCGATCGTCCACTTTGCGGCGGAGAGCCACGTCGATCGCTCGATTACCTCTCCAGAGGCATTCATCCGCACCAACGTCCAGGGAACCTTCACCATGCTGGAACAGGCAAGGACCTACTGGTCCGCTCTCGACGACGCAGCCCGGGCCAGCTTCCGTTTCCTCCACGTTTCCACGGACGAAGTCTACGGCTCGCTCGGCAATGACGATCCGGCCTTCTCCGAGACCACGGCCTACGCCCCCAACAGCCCCTATGCTGCGTCCAAGGCGTCCTCAGACCACTTGGTTAGAGCCTATTGCCACACCTTCGGCCTTCCTGTGCTCACCACAAACTGCTCCAATAACTACGGCCCCTTCCAGTTTCCCGAGAAGCTGATTCCCCTGGTAACGCTGAATGCTCTTGAGGGCAAACAATTGCCTGTCTACGGCGATGGAAAGAATGTTCGCGACTGGCTCTTCGTTGAAGATCATTGCTCGGCGATTCGTACGGTTCTCCAGAATGGCCGCATCGGCGAGACCTACAACATCGGCGGCAATAGCGAGCGGACAAACATAGATGTTGTCACCACTATCTGCGATCTAGTCGACGAGATGCGTCCCACCCCCGGCGCGGCGTCGCGCAGAAGTCTGATCAGATTTGTCGAAGACCGCCTCGGTCACGATCGCCGCTATGCCATCGATGCTTCCAAGATCTCGACTGAACTGGGTTGGAAGCCCACCGAACAGTTTGAGAGCGGACTGCGCAAGACCGTTCGCTGGTACCTGGACAACGCCTCGTGGGTCGACAGTGTGCGAACCGGAGCCTATCGCGAGTGGATCGCAACGAATTACTCGAAGCGGAGCGAACTATGAAGGGCATCATTCTCGCAGGCGGATCGGGCTCACGCCTCTATCCAGTCACCCAAGTGGTGTCCAAGCAGCTTCTGCCGGTCTACAACAAGCCCATGGTCTATTACCCGCTCAGCACGCTGATGCTGGCTGGCCTGCGCGAGATTCTGTTGATCTCAACGCCGCAGGATACAGCCCGCTTTGCCGACCTGCTCGGCGACGGCCACCAGTGGGGAATCGAGATTCAATACGCCATCCAGCCCAGCCCCGACGGCCTGGCGCAGGCATTTCTCATCGGCCGCGATTTTATCGGCAGCGACAGCAGCGCGCTCATTCTCGGCGACAACATCTTCTACGGCCATGGTTTTTCCGGCCAGCTTCAGTCGGCGGCAAAGCTCAAGCAAGGGGCAACCGTATTCGCTTATCCGGTCGAAGATCCGGAGCGCTACGGCGTGGTTGAATTCGATCGCGAAGGTCACGCCGTCAGCCTTGAAGAAAAACCCAAGCAGCCGAAGTCGCGCTACGCCGTCACAGGTCTCTATTTCTACGACAACCAGGTCGTGAGCCTTGCCTCGTCGCTCAGGCCCTCGCCACGCGGCGAACTGGAAATCACTGACCTCAACCGACTTTATCTTGAAGCCGGCACGCTGAACGTCGAAATGATGAGCCGCGGAATGGCCTGGCTCGACACCGGCACGCACGACTCGCTGCTCGAGGCCTCGATGTTTGTCTCCACCATCGAACGCCGCCAGGGTCTGAGCATCGCCTGTCCCGAAGAGATCGCCTTTCGCCAGGGCTTCATTACCGCCGAGCAGTTGGAGGCTCTTGCCCAGCCCATCCGCAAGAGCGGCTATGGGCAATACCTGCTGGCGCTGCTGCGCGAACAGAATCTTGTGTCCAAGACGGACAATCTATGAAGATTCAGGAAACAGCCTTGCCGGGCGTGCTGGTGTTGACGCCAACCTTTTATCGGGACGACCGTGGCCTCTTCTGCGAGACCTACAACCAGCGCCGCATGGCCGAGGCTGGCCTGCCCGAACTCTGGGTCCAGGACAACTTCTCCCTGTCAAAGAAGAACGTCCTCCGCGGCATCCACTATCAGATCACGCATCCGCAGGGAAAGCTCGTGCGCGTTACCCACGGAGCGGTGCTCGATGTGGCCGTCGATCTGCGCCGCGGCTCGCCAACCTTCGCCCGCCACGTCGCTGTCGAGCTGAGCGGCGAAAACGGCCAGATGCTTTGGATTCCCGAAGGTTTCGGCCACGGGTTTCTGGTTCTCAGCGAGGCCGCTGGATTCGCCTACAAAGTGACCGAGTACTACTCGCCCGCCGCCGAACGCGCCATCGCCTGGAACGATCCAGACCTTGCGATTCCATGGCCGATCGCCGCGCAAGACGCGATCGTCTCGGAGAAAGACCGCCTCGCGGTAAAGCTGCGCGACGCCGAGTTATTCCCGTAAGCGGGAGGGGCGAAAACTTGCAGCGCCGGTTCTAACCACCCCCAGGTGTTCAGGGAGCAAACAGGCATATCCCGCCTCTCGCTCCCGATGGTATACTGGCTCGTCAGGTGCGTGCCTGCGCCATCATCTTTACAACTGTTGAGGTTGCCATGTCCGGCCATTCCAAATGGGCCACAATCAAGCATAAGAAGGGCGCGCTCGATGCTAAGCGCGGCAAGACATTCACTCGCATCATCAAGGAAATAAGCATCGCTGCCAAAGGCGGCGGTGACCCGGATGGCAACCCTCGATTGCGCACCGCGATTCTGGCGGCTAAAGCTGAAAACATGCCCCAGGAAAACATCAAGCGGGCCATTCAGCGCGGCACCGGCGAACTGGAAGGCGTCAACTACGAAGAGATCTCGTTCGAGGGCTACGGCCCCGGCGGCGTTGCCGTTATCGTGGACGTAACCACGGACAATCGAAACCGCGCCGTCAGCGAAATTCGTCATGCGTTTTCGAAAAACGGCGGTAACCTCGGCGAATCCGGCTCAGTACGTTTCATGTTCTCGAAGAAGGGTCTCATTGCCGTTGAGAAGACCGCGGCCACTGAAGATCAGTTGATGGACATTGTGCTCGAGCACGGCGGCGAAGACCTCAACGACGAAGGCGACACCTGGGAGATCATCACCGATCCGGCCTCCTACGAGGCGGTTGCCACGGCCATCAAGGCTGCGGGCATTCCTACCGTGATGAGCGAAGTGACCATGGTGGCCTCCACCTACACCAAGCTTGAAGGCAACCCGGCAAACCAGATGATCCGTCTGCTCGAAGCGCTGGAAGATTGTGACGACACCCAGAACGTCTATTCGAACTTCGACATGGACGCCGAACAGATGGAAGCCGCCGGCTGAACGGGCACCAGCCAGTCAATCAAAGAGGCCGCCCGGTAGTGGCGGTCTTTTTTTGGGATCTCGGAATTTCTAAAAGCGGGAAGGGAAGAACTTTGAGCCGAATTGTACGGATTCTTTTAGTTGTGTTGATCGCAGGGGCCAGCTTGGCTTCCGGCCAGGTGTCGGCGTCCAGCGATGCCGCCGCGGTTGATCCCGTGGCCCATGTCCGTGGCGCGCGGAGTTGGGAGTACGGCCCGTTTTTGAACTACGGAACCGGCGTAGGCGACCGTTCCGACTTCAAGTTCTTGTGGGGCGGTTTCCAGGCGGGCAAGCCACTTTCTCCCGTCGTCCATGCGGGCATCTTCAGTGGCCAGTTTGAGCTGAGCGGCAACATCATGCCGCTTTGGCAGGCCTATACGCCGGCCGCGAGCCAGCGGACTTATTCTTACCCCCTGCCCGGTGGTGGAACGGGCACCGCGGTGGGTCTCTTCGGCGGAGGCACCTATCGCGGTGTCAGCCTCACCCCGGTCATCTTGCGCTGGAATTTCCTCACCAACTCGCACCGCTTCCAGCCCTGGTTTCAGGGTGCGGGCGGGCTCATCTACACCACCCACAAGTTTCCGCCAACCTTGCTGGTTCCGCATGGAACTGCTGGTGGCACTTCCGTGTGGAATTTTTCGCCGCAAGGCGGTGCCGGCCTTCATTACTTCATCCGCCCCAAGCGGTCCATCGATCTGGGCGTGAATGCGGTACACATCTCTTCGGCGTCGCTGGGCGACAAGAACCCCGGAGTCAACGCCAGCGTTCAATTCCAGTTCGGATACACCTACTGGAAATAGCCTCGCAACCGCCAGTCCAATCCAGACCTGGGGCAATCCGCACGGGCTGAGCAAGAAAGAACGGACAGCAGTAATGAACGGACCAGTTGTAGAATGCGTTCCCAATTTCTCCGAGGGCACAGATGCCCGGCGGGTCGAGGCGATCGTCGCCGCGATGCGCGTCGAGGGAGTGCATCTGCTGGACTGGTCCATGGATGCCGATCACAATCGCTCTGTCGTGACCCTCGCCGGCGAGCCTGCGGCAATTGTCGAAGCGGCTGTCCGCGGCGTCGGCAAGGCTGTCGATCTCATCGACCTGACCCGGCAGCAGGGCGTTCATCCCCGCATCGGCGCGGCTGACGTAATCCCTTTCGTTCCGATTTCCGGCATCAAGCTTGAGCATTGTGCTCTGCTGGCCCGCCAGGCTGGCCTTGAGATTTGGCGCCGCTTCAGTGTCCCCGTGTTTTTCTATGAGGCGGCGGCGGCGCGGCCCGACCGCGCAAACCTCGAGGACGTCCGCCGTGGACAGTTTGAGGGCCTCAAGGAGGCCGTGCGCAAGGAATCGGCTCGGCGTCCCGACCTGGGCGGCCCAGGCCTGCACCCCACAGCCGGCGCTTGTGCCGTCGGAGCCCGCAAGTTCCTCGTCGCCTACAACATCTACTTCGATTCTTCGGATGTGGCCATCGCCCGGGCTGTCGCTCGCGAAATCCGGGCTGCCTCAGGCGGCCTCAAGGGCGTAAAGGCGATGGGTGTTCTCGCTCACGGCCGTGCGCAGCTCTCCATGAACATCACCGACTTTGAGGCGACCCCGATTTCACAGGTCTATCAAGCGGTCTCAAGGCTGGCGCTTCGCTACAAAACTGAGATCGCCGAAGGCGAGGTGATTGGCCTCATCCCCGAAGCTGCCTGCGAGCGCGAAAGCCCATGGATGCGTCAATTGACTGGGTTCGATCCCCAGACCAAGATACTGGAGCATCGCTTAGCCGCTCCGTTAGCTTGGCCTGGAGAGGCCTAGAGATCAGCAAGAGGCAGGGAAACCCCTGCCAAAACCGCGGCGGTTACAATAGGAATGTAGAGTCTGTTCATTTCAGGGGTTTTCCAGGCGTCGAATAGCCCCTTGAGCCGTCCAATTCCCAAGACACAATTCAAGACGCATTTGGTTTCGGAGGATGAAATTGTTAAAGGCATTTGTTAAGTTTTCGATCGTACCTCTACTGCTGGCAGCGCTTACCCCGGCTCGGGCGGCCCAGTTGTCCACCGACGCCCGCGGCGCCATTCCCCGCGAAGTCCAGCAACTGGTGGTGATTGACTACCGCGCGATGCAGAATTCACAGGCGGCGATGGATCTGCGCGACCGGGTCATGCCGCCGGAACTGAAGCAACTGGATGCGGCTCTCAGCAAGTCTGGCTTGAACGACAACCACGACGTCGACCAGCTCGCCTTTGCGCTCTTCCGCTCCGCTCCAGGCAGCGATACGCTTTTGACCGTCGGCGTGGCTCAAGGTCAGTTTTCCATCGATGAGGTCCTGGCAAACTTTCGCAGGCAGAAGATCAAGCCGTCCATGCTGCGTACCAACGCCATTTATCCCATGAGCAGAGCCGGAATGGTGCTTTGTTTTGTCGATCCATCGACCATGGTTTTTGGCCAGAAGGATGCCGTCACCAAGGCTCTCAATGCGCGCGACGGCAGTTCACAGAGCTTGCTGTCCAACGGCCCCATGATGGACGCGATGCGGAGCGTGGACTGGGAGCCTTTGTGGAGCATCCTCGACGGCAAAGGCACGCAGACCATGATGAAGCAGTTGCTTGGACAGGCAGGTTCCGTCACCGACTTCGAGATGGTCCAGCAGCGCCTCCAGTCCTCCTGGTACTCGATGAACTTCCAGCACGGCGTCAAGTTCGATCTCACCATCCAGACCGGAGACTCGTTTAGCGCGGCCACGGTTTCTTCGCTTCTCACAGCGGCCGTCATGCTTAGGAAGTTGAGTGGATCTGAGACCGAGAAGGATGCGTTGAGCGCAACTTCCATCAGTTCCGACTCCGGGCGGCTTTCCATTCACTTTGCCACCAGCGACGGACAGTTCAGCGCCCTGTTGCAGTCGCCGTTGTTTCAGAGCATGGTGCACTAGCGTCCGGTCTCCGAAGTTCATAACATAATTGCGGTTGTCATCCTGAGCGAACGGGGCCCCAAGCGCTTTTCAGTCTCCCACCGGCTTCACCGACCCGCGGGGAATGAAACTGTGCCCCATCCATCGGACGTCTTTGTTTTTGTCCGATGGGTGGGAGTCCGTAGAACTTCATTTGGCAGCCAAGGGATAGAGCAAAATATCAGCGTCCCGGCGACAACTGAGGATGGAACTCCGCCTTGCCGCCCGGCAGCAGCACAATTTCAAGGCTGCCTTCCTGCCGCTCGGCGAGCGTAGGTCCGTCCATCTTTTCCTGCCGTCCGCCAACCCCTGTGTACTGTACTTTGACAGGCCCTTCGCCCCGGATCTGGAGGCGATAGTGGAAGTCCGCGCCCGCGGCCACGCTATCGGCTCCAAAGCTGGCGCTCGGATAATCCACCTCAAGCAGTTGAATCGCCGCGCCAGTGCGGTTCTCGACGGTAGTTTCAACGTGATAGGAACGGCATCCAGAGAGCCCCAACAGCACGGCGAACAGAACTCCACTGGCTGCAAAAACACTCGGCCTGATGGGGAAACTCAGAAGCTTTGTAACAGAGCACGACTTCAGTCGTGCCGCAAATGGCTGAAAATAGACTTGGGCTTTAGCCCCTGCGGGCATCCTCTCTCGCTCAAAAATCAAAATCGAACCTTTCTTCCGCAACTCAGCCGGTCCACATTCCTGCGCGAATTCTCTTTCGCCCCGTCATTCCCGGTTCCCATCTTTGCCCTGCGCGGCATCCTGTGAGCCCTGCGCTGCAACCGCCTTCTCCACGCGGTCCAGGCGCTTCAGCAACTCTGGCAGGCGCTGGAAGATGGTTATAGCGCGCAGCCACACCCGATTGTCGAAACCCGGAGAGCCGGAGAGTATCTTGCCGGGTGGCACATCGTGCGAGACAGCCGATTGCGCGGTCAAAATGGCCCCGTCGCCGACTGTGCAATGGCCCGCCACCGCCGACTGTCCCGCCAGAATCACATTGTTGCCGATCACCGACGAACCGGCCACGCCGACCTGCCCGCACAGCAGCGTATTTGCGCCGACGCGTGAGCCGTGACCAATCTGAACGAGATTGTCGACCTTGGTCCCATCCCCAATTTCCGTAGCGCCCACCGTCGCCCGATCAATGCAGGCATTTGCCTGCACATCCACGCGGCTGCCCATCCGCACCGGCCCCGACTGCGGAATTTTTTCCCAATGGCCTTCTTCGTTCTTGGCGAAGCCGAATCCATCCGCGCCGATAATCGCGCCGTTCTCCAGCGTCACGTGGTCGCCCAGCACGCAGTTCTCGCGCACAACGGAATGAGCGTGCGCAAAGAAGCAGCTCCCCACTTTGACGCCTTGGTAAAGCACGACGTGCGGCAGCAGCGTTGCGTTGGCTCCAACCCGCACCTGCGGACCGACCACGACGTAAGCGCCAACATGCGCCCCTTCGCCAATCTCTGCCGTTGAATCGATTACCGCGGTTGGGTGAATCCCCGGTGCATAAGTCGGTGGCTGATAAAAGATTCCCAACGCGCGTGAAAACGCGAGGTAAGGATTCTTGATCCGCAGCGTTGCTGCCGTTATGTCCTGGAAATCGGGCTCGACGACAACAGCCGCCGCATGTGTCGTGCGCGCCAGAGCCGTGTAGCGAGGATTCGCGACGAACGTAATCTCCGAGGGCCCGGCCTCTTCAATCCCTTTGACGCCGGTAATTTCCAACTCCGCATTGCCGCGGAGCTCCGCGCCCAACCGTCTTGCCAACTCGCCTAGCTTCATCGAATGAAATTGTACCGGAATGGGCAACGAACTGTTTACTTCGGTGGTAGATCAGTTTGAAGAGTATGGACGTTACAGGCTGCGGATAAACTCGCTCAAGCAAAGAAACTCAGAGGCCTTGTAACAGGGCACGACTTTAGTCGTGCCGCAAATGACGCAAAATCATCGCCGGCTTTAGCCCCTGCAAAATCCCCTTTCGCTACGGTCGAACCGCATCCCCCGACGGCGTACTGCTGTCCACAGGCGGAGCCTGCAGCGTGTGTGCTCCAGACTGCGCCGCGCGCAGCACCTCACCGGGCACAATGCCAAGAGTCAGCGTAGCCGCAACCGCAAGCAGCAAAGCCGCCCCAACAGCTACACCCACCCGAGGCGCGGCAATCACGGATCGGCCGGTCTCAGCCGGTTCCCGTTGTGCCGCTGCCAGCGCCAGCCGCAAATAATAAGCCGCAGCCAGCCCTGAATTCAACAACCCGATAATCGCCAGAGCAATGGCCCCGCCATCCACCGCGGCAGAGAACGAGTAGAACTTGCCAAAGAATCCGCCGGTGAAGGGAATCCCAACCAGCGAAACCAGGAAGAAGAGCAGCAAGCTTCCCAGCAGTGGCGCGCGGTAGATGAGCCCGCGATAGTCGTCAATCATGACCCGCGCGTCGTCGTATCCGCTTACCAGCGTGATGACGGCGAAGATACCCACATTCATCGCCGCGTAAGCCGCGGTATAAAAGCTGGCTGCCGCAATGCCGCTTGTTCCGAGGCCTGCGAAGGCCGCCAGCAGGTATCCGGCATGAGCAATCGACGAGTAGGCCAGCATCCGCTTCACATTCTGCTGCCTGAGCGCCGCCAGGTTGCCCACCGTCATCGACAGCACGGCCACAATCCAAAGCAGCGGCGTCCACAGGCTCTGCAGCGACGGAAACATCTCATAGACCACCCGCAGCAGCAGCGCAAACGCGGCGGCCTTCGGCGCGGTCGAGAGCAGCGCCACCACAGGCGAAGGGGCGCCTTCGTACACGTCCGGCGTCCACACGTGGAAAGGCGCCGCCGAAACCTTGAACAGTATCCCGACCAGCATCAGCCCCAGAGCCGCCAGCACCAGCGAGTGATTCTGCGCCGTGGTCACCAGGCGGGCGATCTCATAGACCTGCGTCGTTCCCGTGGCTCCAAAGATCAGCGCAATCCCGTAAAGCAGAAACCCGGTAGCAAACGACCCCAGCAGAAAATACTTGATCGCTGCCTCCGGCCCACGACCCGTCTCCTTGCGGTAACCAGCAAGAATGTAGGTCGAGATCGAAGAAATCTCCAGAGCGATAAACACCAGCAGCAGTTCGACCGCCCCGGTCAGCAGGCACATGCCCACCGCGCCAAACACGATCAGCGCATAAAACTCGCCCTGGTGGTGGCTGTCCTCGGGCAGCGTGTCGAGCGACAACAACAGCGACACAAGCACAATCCCGCAGATAAGCACGTGGAAGAAGACCGTGAATGGGCTAGTCTCGACCGTGCCGAAGAACCCCGTTCCCACCGGCAGCGAGAGCTGCCAAAGGCTGGCCCACAGCGCCAGCGTGGTTCCGATTGCCGCCACCCAACCCAGCGGCCGACGCGGAAATCCTGACGGAAGCGAGGCCTCAATCAGCATGATCATCACGCCAGTAACGGTGAGGATCACCTCGGGAAGGATACGGAAGATGTCGGGAACTTGGCTCACCGCTGCACCTCCGCATTCGGCGTATTTGAAAACGATGGCAGCAGGAGAACCGAAGGTAGCAAAGCGTTAGGTTCCTTCAGCGGCGGCGGGTGCACCCCCGTCTGAATCGATGTCGTCCACAGCGATGGCGCCAACCCCATCACCAGCATCAGCACCGCCAGCGGCGCAAGCACGGCCATCTCGCCGAAGTGCACATCGTCGCCAGGCTTCGACGCGGTCAGCTTGCTCTCAGACCCGTAGAACAGCCGCTGCACCAGCCAGAGCATGTAAGCCGCCCCCAGAATCACGCCCAGCGCGGCCGCGATGGTCCAACCCTTGCTGACCTGCGTAAACGTGCTCGACAGAATCAGGAACTCTCCGACAAACCCGCCCAGCATCGGCAAGCCGATCATCCCCAGCGTCGCGATCACAAAGAAAGAAGCCGTCCGCGGCATCCTCGCCGCCAGCCCGCCATACGCGTCGATCTGGCTCGTTCCATAGCGAATCTCAAGCGCGCCCAGCAGCAGGAACAGCGCCGCGTCCACTACGCCATGATTCAGAATTTGATAAACCGCGCCCGTCCATCCCGTGAAGGTGAGCCCGTAAATCCCCAGCACAATCAGGCTCAAGTGACTCAGCGCCGCAAACGCCATCAGCCGCCAGAAGTCCCTCTGCACCAGCGCTAGACACGCGCCATAAAGCACGCCAATCACTGCGAGGCCTACCAGCCACGGCGCAGCCTCCCGCGCCTGCACCGGGAAGAGCCCGATGTGAAACCGCAGCATGGAATAAAGCCCAAGCTTGCCCGCCACAACCATCGCCATCGCCACAGGCGCTTCACTAAAGGTGTCCGCCAGCCATCCATGCAGCGGAAACACAGGAACCTTTACCGCAAAGGCAAACAGAAACGCCAGCGCCACCCAGCACATCGCGACGGCAGGGAAGCGCCCGTTCGCAATCAAAATCTGAAGTGTCGTGTAGTCGAAGCTGCCCGTCAACTTGTAAAGCCACAGAATCGCCACCAGCAGCGGAGCCGATGGAATAAAGGTAAACAGGAAAAACTTCAGCGCCGCCTTCGGTCCGTCCTTGCGCCCGTACATGGCAATCAGGATCGCCATCGGCACCAGCGACAGTTCCCAGAAGCCGTAGTAGACCATCAGGTCGAGCGAGATAAACACGCCCACCATCGCCGTCTGCTGCAGCAGAAACAGCGCATAGAAAACCTTGCGCCGCTCCTTGATCGCATTCCAACTGGCAACCACGCCAACCGGCGCCAGCAGCCCCACCAGGACCACGAGCCACATACTCAGCCCGTCCACGCCCACGTGGTAAAAAATCGCCGGGCTCTCGATCCACGGCGCGTTGACCTCAAACTGAAACCCGCCCTGCCCCAGAACGAAATGCACCGGCAGATGCAGCGTCATCACAAACGTCGCAAGCGTCGTCAGCAGCGCAATCCAGTTCGGTAGCTTGGCGCGGTCCGGCATCAGCGCGACAAGCACCGCTCCTGCAAGCGGGACCAGAAGGATCAGCGTGAGAATCGATTGGTTGATCGCGTTCATGTTCTCAGCGCCCCGCTACTTTCAAAATCAGCTCCATTGAAGCCGGCCAAACCGCATTCCACGGCACCACCACAAACAGCAGCACCGCCGCCGCTCCCGCAGCCAGCCACGCCGCATACGACCGCAGATTGCCTGACTGCCACCGCTGCAAAATCGCTCCGGTAAACAGCGCAATCCCCCCTAGCAGCCACGCAATGCCACCGAGCAGCCCGACGTCCACCACCCATCCCAGCACATACCGTGAGAAGCCCAACACGGGCTTCACCACCGTCGCGCCATACATCTCGTCGACGTAATACTTGTTGGCAAGCACCCTGTAAGCGCCCGGCATTGCCGCCGCAATCTCTGCCGGTTGCGCGGGCTTCTGCCGGTAGAGCCGGTCGGCGATCAGCCATCCCAGCAGCGCCACAGCCACCGCCGCACCACTCAGAATCAGCTCCAGTTGCGATGAGCCTGACTCAGCAGTACGAAGCCCCGTGGCCGGCGCAAGAAACGCCGCAAAGCGTTCGATCCCAATCCACCCGCCGCCAACGGAAAGCAGCGCCAGAATCACCAGCGGCCCCAGCATTGTCCACGGGCTTTCATGCGCATGAATCTCCGGACTGCGAGCCTCGCCCATGAAAGTCAGATACCAAAGCCGGAACATGTAGAGCGAGGTCAGCAGCGCCGTCACCAGCCCCACAAACCACAACGCCATCCCGCCCGTCCCTTGCAGATAGGCAGCGTAAAGAATCGCGTCCTTTGAGAAGAAAGCTGCCAGCGGCGGAAATCCAGCAATCGCAAATACTGCCGCCGTCATCGTCCAGAAAGTGACCGGCAGCTTCTTCCGCAGCCCGCCCATCTTGCGCAGGTCCTGCTCTCCGCCAATCGCGTGAATCACCGAACCCGCGGCCAAGAAGAGCAGTGCCTTGAAGAATGCGTGCGTCATCAGGTGGAAGATCGCCGCCGAGTAAGCCGCCACGCCGCACCCGAGAAACATGTACCCCAGTTGCGAAATCGTCGAGTAAGCCAGCACGCGCTTGATGTCGTTCTGCACCAGGCCAATCGTAGCCGCAAACAGCGCCGTAGCCGCGCCCACAACGGCCACAACGCCCAGCGCAAACGGCGAGTGATCAAACAGCACATGCGTACGCGCAATCATGTAAACGCCGGCCGTCACCATGGTCGCCGCGTGAATCAATGCGGAGACCGGCGTCGGGCCTTCCATCGCGTCCGGCAGCCAGATATAGAGAGGCAACTGCGCGCTCTTGCCCGTCGCACCCAGCAGCAGGCAGAGAGCGATCACGGTAACCATGCCGCCTTGCCAGCCGGGATCTTGTCCGAGCTTAGTGGCGATCTCGCTGAACGTCAGCGTGCCAAAGTTCGCCAGCAGCAGAAACATCCCAATCAGAAATCCGAAGTCGCCGATGCGATTGACGATGAAAGCCTTCTTACCCGCGTTCGCCGCCGAGTCCTTCTTGAAATAGAACCCGATCAGCAAGTAAGACGCCAATCCAACGCCCTCCCAGCCTACAAACATCAGCAGCGCATTGCCTGCCAGCACCAGCACCGTCATGAAGAACAGAAACAGATTCAGAAAGCTGAAGTACCGCGCGTATCCCTCTTCGTGCGCCATGTAGCCCACGGAGTAAATATGAATTAGGAACCCAACACCGGTGACGACCAGCAGCATTACCAGTGAAAGCTGGTCGAGAACAAAACTGAAATCAATAT
>CAYOVE010000044.1:0-18532 GCA_964407295.1 uncultured Occallatibacter sp. | reverse complement strand
CTCTTCGCAAGGCGGCGGAAGCAAGGACACATGGGTTCTGGAATAAGTCTGATTCAGGAATATCGGGCCGGAGGTGAAAGAAGCACGATGCTATCGCGCGTCGCTGACAGCCTCTACTGGATGAGCCGCTATCTTGAGCGGGCGGAGAACACCGTCCGCCAACTCGACGTGACGCTGAGCCTGATGCTCGACACCAACAGTGCCAACGTTGAAGCGCAGTGGCAGCGCATGGTGGCGGCGCTCGGCCGGCCTGCCGGCATGGCCTGGAACGGCTCGCTTCACGAGATGACGCACAAGCTCGTCTTCGATCAACTCGATCCCGCCTCCATCACCTTTTGCGTCAGCGCGGCGCGCGAAAATGCCCGCCAGGTCCGCGAAGAAATCTCCACTGAGCAGTGGCAGCGCGTCAATCGCCTCTTTCATCAGATTCACTCGCCCAATGCACAGGCGCAGTTCCGTTCCAGTGTCAGCGAAATGCTCGCGTCCGTCGTGGATGGCATCTATCTCTTCAAGGGCACCACCGACACAACCATGATTCACGGCCAGGGATGGCAGTTCATTCGCCTGGGGCGCTACCTGGAGCGCGCGTATGCCACCGCGACACTGCTCGAGGTCTTTCAACCGGATTTACTCCAGGGTTCTGCCGAGGAGCGGACGGGCCATCTCTACCTCGAGCTCGTAGGGCTGCTGCGTTGCTGCACCTCGTTTGAGGCCTACTGCCAGGTCTATACGGCCGATGTCTCGCCCGATCGCATTCTCGAGTTTCTCCTCTTCAACCGTGACTTTCCCCACGCCATCTGCTATTGCGTCGAAGGCGCGCGCCAGGCCATCGAGGCGATTCAGGCGTCGGGCGGGCGCCGCACTCCGGAGGAGTTGATTGCCGGCATCGGCAAGTTGCACTCCCTGCTGATTTTCACCACCATCAGCGAGATTCTCGCCGGTGATTCGGCTGCTTTCCTGCACAACATCCGCGCGGAATGCCTGCGCATTCATGAGCTCATTTACCGGTACTATGTGCAGTACTCCATCCAGTCGGCGTTGTCGGCCTAGAAAAAACGAAGAGAGCCAGCATGAATTTCTATTCAATCCGCCACCTGACGCGCTTCCGCTACTCGCAGCCCATCAGCGAGAGCATCATGGAAACGCGCATGCACCCGCGCTCCGACTCCAGCCAGCACTGCCTCACCTTCACGCTCTCCGTCAGCCCGCGTTGCCGCGTCTTCAGCTATCGCGACCACCTCGGTAACAACGTCCAGCACTTTGACATTCCCGGCGAGCACAATCAGCTCGTCATCGTGGCCGAGTCCGTGGTCGAGCAGCAGCCGATGCCTGACGTTCCGCACTTTCTATCGCCTGATGCGTGGGAAGATCTCGATGAGCTGGTTGAAGCGGGCGATTACTCTGAGATGCTGCTGCCCAGCACCTTCGCCGCCGAAACACCGGCGCTCATCGAGCTCGCCAAGAAACTTGAAGTCGTGCGCCGCGACGATCCGCTCCATCTGGTGCTCGAGCTGAATCAGCGCCTCTTCCACTACTTCGATTACGTGCCGCGCTCCACGCGAGTCGACTCGCCCATTGACGAGGCGATCCTCAGCTGTGCGGGCGTCTGCCAGGACTTTGCCCATACCATGATCGCGCTGCTGCGCCACGTGCACATTCCTGCGCGCTATGTTTCGGGTTATTTATATCGCGGCAGCGAGGACAACGACCGTTCCACGCCCGACGCCACGCACGCCTGGGTTGAAGCGCTGCTTCCGCACCTCGGCTGGGTCGGCCTCGACCCCACCAACAATTTGATTGCGCATCATCGCCATATCCGTACCGCTGTCGGACGCGATTATGCCGACGTTCCGCCCACGCACGGCGTCTTCCGCGGCAAAACCGCGAGCGAGCTTTATGTCGCCGTAAAAGTGGAAGCCAGCGAGCAGGCGCCGGCCCTTGACCGCAAGCTGCCCATCCCCGAAGACTGGAGTGTGCTCGTCGAGCGCGCCCAGCAGCCGCCCGATCCCGTAGTCCCCTTCATTGACATGCAGCAGATGCAGCAGCAACAGCAGTAGTAATCCAGTCCGGCTCCCGACGCGAGCCTATTGCGCCGTCGCCGTTTGTTCAGCCCCCATCGCCGTCAGCCGCATCTGCGCCAGCCGCCACGTCGACGTGGGTACCGCGAGAATCTCTTTCGGTTTTTTCAGCTTGCGGTAATCCGCGATGGCAATGTCGCGCTCGCCATACTGCTCCGCGATGCGGCCCAGAACATACCACACCTCGTCGTTGGGCTCATCCAGATTCCAAATGTCCATGGCGCGCAACAGCAGATCGTGAGCTTCCTTTGTCTTGCCCGTCTCCGCATACAGGCAGGCCAGCGTGTGCAAAATGTCCGGGGAATCCTTCTGTAGTTGCGTAGCTTTCACCGCCGTCGCCACGTCATCGTCGGTCACTTTGCCGGTGAAGAGCGCGTCCCAGGCCAATCCGTTCAGCATTTCGGCATTTTCCTGGCCCAGCGCGAGTTGCTTTTCTCCCCACGCGTGCGCCGCGGCAACGTCACCGCGATTAGCCTCGATCTCCATCTTCGCGGCGTAAGCGTCGCTGTCGTTGTCCAGCAGCTTGAGCCTTTCATCGGCTAGCACCATCGCCTCGTCGAAGCGGCTCAGCCCCATCAGCGCTTCAAGGTTGTATTCAAATGCCTGCTTTGACTCCGGCTCATCTTTTAAAAGCGCCTGGGCAACGTCAAGAAGCCGCGCAAAATTGTCCTGCACCGAGTAGCCCTCGGCCAATGCGAGTTCGATGTTCGTCCGCTCGCGATCGCCGGCCGCATCCTTCAAGCCCGTCTCGAGGATCGCGACGCCATCCGCGACCGTCGGCTTGGTGCCAACCAGGATGGCCGCGGCAGCCAGCTTCATCTTGCGCGCATCGGCCACTTCTCCCTTGGTCCAGAAGCGCGGAAACACCGGCCCGCCCAGTGGATCGTCTCCGCCCTCCAAATGCTGATCCTCGCGCATCCAGTCCAGCAGCGCCTTGGCTCCCTTCAGATCGCCCGCATTCACGCGGTCCACCATCTCCAGCGCGATTGAGTTCGGCTTGTCCAGCGTGTCGAGCAGTTTGTATTGCCCATCTTCCTTCACAACGAAGGCCGTCATCGTTGAGCCGCCCAGCATCTCCGCCTTCTCCCGGTACCCCGTGGCATCGTCGCCTTCGCCTTTGGGATCGAGCATCTTCAGCAGAATGTCCTCCGTGACATCGAGCGAGCTCTCTTCGCGGGCCAGTTGGCTGTTCATCTGCTTGCCGGAGTTCAGCTCGTCCTTCAGCTCGTCGGCATCCGTGGCGTTCAGCACCTTGAGGCCGTTGCGGCTGAGCATCGTCGCAAACTTTTCTTTCGTCATGTTGGCGTCAAACGGGACCAGCGCGAACCGCTTCACCACGTCTTCGGGCGTGTTGGCAAACTTCACATCCTCGTGATGGGTCGCTCCTCGAAGCATGTTGGCCAGGCCCAGCGTGCGCGCGGCATCGTCGCCCGTCGCGCCCGCCTGCAGGAAGTCCGCCGCCTGTGGATACTCTCTCCTGTTCATGAGCATTTCGCCTGCGGTGCCGGCGGTGTCCTTGAACGACGCGTCGTCGCTGGACCGCTTGTTGGCCTCGGCTAGCCCCGCTTTGCTGTCCTCGATCATCGCCATGCTCGCCGCAAGCAGTTGTTCCGGCTCTGGATTGAGCGTCTGTCCGGCTTTGTATGCTTCTGCATATTCGCCGCCGTAGAAAAGCGCAAACGCCAAATTGTTGCCGATGCCGAGATCGGCCAGCTTGTCTTCGCCCAGCGCCTGATATTCCGCGATGGCCTCTTTCATGTGCGACTGCCCGCTGTATCGCCTGCCCACGGAATCGTACTCAAGAAGAATGGCCAGGTCGCCCTGCGCCGAGTGGTCGTCCGGATCGAGCTTGATCGCGGAGCGATACGCATCCGCGGCGCCGGCCATGTCGCTGCCTGCGCGCAGATTCCGCCCCACAAGGTCATGCTTTAGAATCTCGGCCAGCGTGCGCTCGGCAACCGCCGACGTCGGATCGAGCTTCACGGCCTGCCGCGCTTCATCGCGCGCGGCCTCACCCATCCCCGCTTCAAGCAGCACATTCGCCACCTGCAAATGATGCACCGCAGAATTCGGGTTCTGCGCGATCAGCGCGCGATAGCTGGCCAGCGCTTCCTTCACCTTGCCGTCGCGCAACAGCGCCGCTCCCTGCGGCTCAAAGTTGACCATGATCGCCGGCCCGTTGATCAGATCGGCAACCTCGTCGCGAAGCGCCGTCGCTTCCGCCGCCGTGTAGCGCCGCTTCATCGTGTCGAAGACCAGATGCGCCTGCACCACGCCGTCCTTGCCGGCGGAAAAACTCTCCGTCAGCACTGCCGGCCCAATCTGTACCTTTGCGTCCTTCGGAAGCTCCTTGGGAATAAATCCGGCAGGCGGGATGAGACGGTAATTCCACTCCATGTTGTAGGGAGCGTCGAGCCACCAGTCGTCCGTGCGCGGCTTCTTCGGCGCATCGGTCCCGGTCGCCTTCTTTTCGTCGCTGTCGTCCTTGCGCTTCAGTTCGTCGGGCAGCATCTGGAACATCCGGTCCACTCGAATGGCAACCTGCGCATCTTCGAGATTCGTAAAGCCGCGCTTGGCCTTGTCGCACGCGATCGTCAGCTCGAACGGGCTCGAAAGATCCGCAGGATCGGTGCGATCCACCTTGGTAAGATCGTCCGAAACGTACTCCGCCTGCACATATCCGCGCAGGCCTTCGCGCGTGTCGTTGTCCGGCTTGTCAGCGTAGTACCCGCGGTAGCCCGACTCATAGACGCCCGAGGGTTCCGTAATCTCCACCACCCTGGCGGGGCCGTTGTCGGCCAGCGTCACCTCGCGCGTTTCTTTCAGGCCGTTGTCCTTCGATGTTGACTCCGGGGTCTTCATCAGCGCCGTTGTCGTGTCGCTGGTGATCAGCGCCAGCCGACCCTGGTCGCCCATCGGAATCTGTCCCAATTGCGCATAACGATCGGTGGCGTCGATCCACAAAGGATTCTTCCCCGGAACATAAACAATGGCGTGATCGAACATCCCCATGCCCGGCAAATCGGCGGGAACGTCCAGGCGCGCTTCAACGCTCAGCAGCGCCACGTTGGCGGGGATCCCGGCCGCGCGCAGCATCACCACGAGCAGCGTGGCCTTGTCTTTGCAGTCGCCATATTTCTTGGCCAGGGTTTCCGCCGGATCGTGCGGCACAATCGCCGCTTCTCCAAACTCGATGCCCGTGTACCGCACCTCGCGGTCAAGATAGTCCACGATCGCCGCTTCTTTCTCAGCAACCGTCTTCTTACCGGCGACCAGCGGATCTACCACCGCCTTCACCGCCGCGGAGCCGGAAAAATTATCGACAATCTTCCCGTAATCAGCCGCTACGTTTTGCCACGATGCGCCCGTAGCGAAGGCGATGATGGGGAAATGCACTGCGTCCGGCGGAAGGTACGGCTCGCGCGAATCAATAACGTCAATCGGCCCTACTTCGAAAGTGAGCGTCACCCGCCCGCCCGCCTCCGCGCGCACGGGCTTCGCATCCGGCAATAGAAGCAATTGGGTCCGCAGCGGCAGTGACGCCGGAGCATCGAACACCACCCGGGTGTGCGCCACCATCACGTCTTGCTGACCCAATTCAACCCGCCCCACGCGCCCCGGAGCAAACAGCGGCGCTGTCTCCGTCTCTGTGTACTCTTCTTCCACCACCACGCCCGGCGCGATGGCCGGGAACGGCGCTCGCAGCCGCTTGCCGTCGCTATAAGTCTTGTAGTCGCCTCCACGCGCCGGCGCCTCGGTTACCGTGCTTGGGTCGAGCTCGTGCACCGAGAAATCCGGCGCAATCACGCGCGCGCGAATCACAGGCCGCGCCTCGTGCCATGGCTCCCAGCTCACCGAAAGAGAGTCCCAGTCTTCCGCGCCCTTCTGCGTCAGCACCTTATAGATGATGCGGCCCACATGATTCATACGCCCGGAATCGTCAAATGTGTAGCTCTCGTCTTCCACCAGCTCGACCACGTTGGAGCCATCCGGCACGGGCACGGCCGATATGGCTTCGTACAACGTTTTCGGATCGACCGAGAAGTCAGGCGCAGCCCATGGTTCGACACTCGCCGTCGAAGCCGGCGGCGGAACGTCCGGCAATTGCGCATGTGCGGCGGCGGCAATCGCGCACGCCATGAAGGAAAGGAGAAAACAGCGAAAAACTGGTCGCACGCAACAATCGGACAAGGGGCACCCGTAAGAATGGATTGTGAACTCAACGGTAAATTGCGCCGGACGGAAGCGCAAGCAGACGCCATGCGTCGCGCGTTCCCTGCGCGGTTAGGCTCGCGCCGATCGCACATCCAACCTTGAGCTATACTGTCCCCGAGGTCGTGGACAATGGAAAACCAAGGCGGCGTCGCCGCAAACAGGTTCTGCGCAAACTGCGGAGCGCCTCTCCTCGCAAACGCAGGATTTTGCGGTTCGTGCGGGCAGCGCGTCGAGTCACCCGGAACTCAGACGGCTGCCCCCGCGCCAAATCCGCCTGCGCCTCAGCCTCCGCAGCAATTCCCCGCTCAGCCAACCAACGTGGCTGGAACCAACCCGCAAGGACTGAAGTGCCCGCGTTGCGGTTCCACTCAGATCCAAACCTCGAAGCGAGGCTGGAAATGGACAACCGGTATGATCGGGAGCGGCAACTTGGTAGCAACTTGTATGCAGTGCGGAAACAAGTTCTAGCCTGACGGGGCAACCACGGCATCAGTGCATCCTCAATCGGCCCTCCGCGCCTCCGCAGCAATCTTCCTCAACTCCGGCAGCACGTTTCCTAGTGCAAGCGGCGCGGCATCGCGCGTTCCCAGCGCAAAATACACATCGCGATAATGCCGGTAAAGCTTCTCGTAAACCGCTGCCGATTTCGCGTCCGGCCCGACCGTGCGCAGCGGCAAGCAAACTGCTGCCTGCGCCTCTTCGATGGTCTTGTATTCCCCGGCGGCAATCAGCGCAAAGATTCCCGACCCCAGGCTCGTGGGAATCCCCGCCGGCACCAGCACTGGCTTGTTGAGCACATTCGCGTACACGCGGTTCAGCACTTCGTTCTTTTGCGGGATCCCTCCCGCGTTAATCACGCGATCGATACGCACTCCGTGTTCCGCCATCCGCTCCAGAATGATGCGCGTATGAAACGCCGTCCCTTCAATGGCCGCGAACAGCTCGTCCTGCGCGGTGTGCACCAGGTTCCAGCCCAGCGTCACGCCACCCAGTTCGGGATTCACCAGCACCGTGCGGTCGCCGTTGTCCCAGCTCAGCCGCAGCAGCCCGGTTTGCCCGGCCTTGTACGCATCAAGCCCCTCGCTCAGCGCCGCCACTGAGGTTCCCGCGCGCTTGGCGATTGCCTCAAAAATGTCGCCCACCGCCGAAAGACCCGCCTCGATGCCCGTGTAATTCGGATGCACGCTTCCCGGCACCACACCGCACACGCCCGGAACCAGCTCCGCCTCCCGCGCCATGGCAATGATGCATGTCGACGTACCCACCACGTTTACCGCGTCGCCCTCGCGAATGTTCGAGCCGATCGCGTCCCAGTGTGCGTCGAAAGCTCCCACGGGAATCGGAATTCCCTCGCGCAATCCCAGCTCCGCCGCCCACTTCGCCGAGAGTTTTCCCGCCAGGTGATCGCTGGTCAGGTACTCGCCGCCTAGCTTCGCGCGTACTCCGGCAAAGAGTGGATCGACCGCAACCAGAAATTCCTCCGGTGGCAATCCACCCCACTTCGGGTTCCACATCCACTTGTGGCCCATGGCGCAGACGCTGCGCTTCAGCGTATTCGGAACCGTCACGCCGCAGAGAGTCGCCGCCACCATGTCGCAATGTTCCAAGGCGGTCACAAACCGCGCGCGCTTCTCAGGATTATGCCGCAGCCAGTGCAGCAGCTTCGCGAATCCCCATTCGTGCGAGTAGACGCCGCCGCACCACTCGATGCCCTCGAATCCCAGCTCATGCGCCTTGCGCGTAATCTCCTCGGCCTCGGCGAACGCGCGGTGATCGCACCACAAGTAATATTCGTCGAGCGGTTCGAGGCCCTCACCCACGGGAATCACGCTCGATCCCGTCGTGTCCAGCGCAATTGCGGCCACATGCGCGCCGTCAATGCCCGTCGACTTCAGCGCATCCTTTGTTGCCGCGGCCAGCGCAGCCATCTGGTCGGCGTGCGATTGCGTCGCGTAATTTGGATCCTCTCGCTTGCGGTGCAGCGGATAGCTGGCCGACGCAGTCCCGATCGGCCCTTTCTTGCTGTCAACTAAAGTCACGCGAACGCTGAGTGTGCCGAAATCCACTCCGGCAACGATGGCCATGGAAATTTCTCCTTCGGTAAACGCTTCCTGATTCGCCCCTCAGACTACACCATCGCCCGGCATCGTCGCTGTGGCGCTTGTCGCCTGTGACTATCTCTTTGAGCCGTGCAGCATCGACGTCAGCTTGCCCATGATTCCAGGCTTCGCGGCCGGTTGTGCTGGAGAGGGCTTGGCCGGAGCTGCACCTGGCGTCGCAGAGTTTGCAGGCGGAGCCGCCTCCGGGCTTTGCGCTTTGGGCGCCGTCGAGGACGCCCCCGCCCCCGGAGCCACCCCGCCCGGCCCTCCGTCCACCACCGCAGCGTGCGCCAACTGCGGCGGCGGCGCATTGTCCTCGTTCTTCACCAGGATCGTAATTCTCCGGTTCGACGGATCGTAGGGATTGTCTTTCACACGCAGCATCTGGTCCGCGAATCCGCGTACCTGCGTCACTTGGTCCCGGCGCACGCCATCCTGTTGCAGCAGTCGCCGTGCCGAGTTGGCCCGATCCGCCGAAAGCTCCCAATTGCTGTAATTCGCGTCGGTCGAGTACTGCGCCGCATCCGTGTGCCCCTCGATAAGCAATTGGTTGGGCAGCGTCTTCAGTTCCGCCGCCAGCAGCGCCAGCAACTCCTGTCCGCTCGAACTCAATTGCGCGCTGCCGCTCTGGTAGAACGTGCCGTTCTTGTCCTCGATCAACTCAATGCGCAGCCCTTCGGGCGTGATCGTGATCTCAATCTGCTTGCTCAGCTTCTCCAGTTCCTTCTTGGCCTTGATCTCTTGTTCGAGCTTTTGTTTCAACTCTTCCAGCCGCTTCGTGTTCTGGTCGTTCTGCGTCACCGCGACGCCGTTCCCCGCCATCGTAGTCCCCAGCAGGTTCGCGGTTCCCCTCGGATCGTTGAAGTACCCTGCCACCGCTTTCTTCACCGGATCGTTTTGCGCCATCAGCCACAGCACGATGAACAGCGCCATCATCGCGGTCACAAAGTCGGCATACGCCACCTTCCATGCGCCGCCGTGGTGGCCGCCGTGACCACCCTTTTTCTTGATCACGATGATGGGTTGCGCCTTTGCCACGATCCGGCCCCTATTCCCTGGTCCCTGTCTCTACGCCGCCGCCGCGGGCGCTTCCGCCACCGGCTCGGTCTTGTTCTTGCAGTTCTTCTCCATCTCGTCAAAGTCCGGCCGCGCATACGCAGGAATCGCGCGCCGCCCCAGCTCAATCGCAATCATCGGCGCCGAGCCCTTTAGAAACGCCAGCAGCAGCACGCGCAGCACGTGCAGGTAATCGTTGTGCTCATCGGCCAGCTTCTTCATGCTCGCGGCCAGCGGCCCCACCACGCCGTAACAAAGCAGAATGCCGAGAAATGTTCCCACCAGCGCCGCCGCCACATGCTTGCCAATCTCCTCCGGCGGCCCGCCCAGCGAGCCCATCGTAATCACCACGCCCAGCACCGCCGCCACAATGCCCAGCCCCGGCAACGAATCCGCAACCGTGTTCAGCGAATCTGCTGGCTGCGTCGCCGATTGATGGTGCACTTCCATGTCCAGCTCCATCATCTGGTCCATGTCGAACGGCTCCACGCCGCCCGTAATCGCCGTGCGCAGCGTGTCGCACACAAAATCTCGCGCGTGATGGTCGCTAAGAAACTCCGGATAGTTCTTGAAGATCGTGCTCTCGCTCGGCTTCTCCACATCCATCTCCACCGCGAGCAGCCCCTCTTTGCGCACCTTGTTCAGGAACTGGTACATCATCTTCAGCGTGCTCAGGTAGCGCGCTTTGGTAAACGGCGAACCTTTGAGCGACGCCAGCAACCCCGCCACAATGTCCTTCAGGATGCGCAACGGGTTTGCCACCAGCAGCGTGCCCGCCGCTGCGCCGCCAATAATCAGGAGCTCGGCAGGTTGCATCAGGACAAGAATGTGCCCCTTCTCCATCAGGAAGCCCGCGATGATCGCGGCGAAAACCACAACGATGCCTATGATGGCAAACATGTCTGCTCCTCCACCGGGGCCGGCACCGCGCCAATCGCCGCCGCAACGGTTGCCCGGTTGCCCCCCGTCCGGCTGCTCATTTCCATCGCCTGTTGCGCCCGCCTCAGCAGTTGCACCAGCGTTTCTCCGTCGTCGCCGCGGGCTTGTGCCACGCCAATGCTCACCGTGAGCGATACGCGGTCGCCCCACCAGCGGAAGTCCGCCGTCCGTGCCAGGCCGGCCAAAGTATGCGCGTGCGAAGCCAGCATCTCCACGCTGCGTTCGTGCGCCACGATCAGAAACTCGTCGTCGCCCCAGCGGCTCATCTCCTCGGCCGGCCGCAACCCATGCACCAGCGCGTGCCGCACCTTGTCGAGCATCGCGTTGCAGGCGCTCACGCCGTGCGTTTTGCGCAGCTCTTCCGCCTGGTCCACTCCAATCCACAAAACGCTGAACGGCGGCCCGCCGCGCTTGAAGTCGTCAAACTCCGTTTGCAGCCGCTCCTCGAATTCTTCCCGGGCCTCATCCCCCACCGAGTCGTTGCTTCTTTCACCGTGCGGCAGTGCGTCCAGGCTCTCCGCGGGATGAAACAGTGCCGCGCCGCCAATCCGTTCCCCCAGTTCGTCGCGCAGGACCAGATATCGAGCGATCACGGGAACCCCGTGGCCCAGCTTGTGCCTTGCATGCACCAGCGCTCGCCGGCTCGCTCCCGCCGCACCACCCTCCGCTGGCTTCTCCTGCAAAAGAGCTTCCAGTCCTTCGGGAATTGGCCGCGCCAGCACGTCGATCGCTGCGTACCCGGTGATGCTCTGTGCCGCCTGGTTCCACAGCACTACCTCGCCCTCCAGGCCCACCAGGGCAACGCCCTCGGGGACGGCGTCGAATGCGGCTTTGAGCAGTTCATCGCAGGGTGCCATCAAATCTCTTTTCTCGCGATCATTCGGCTTCCATCGCAGTCCGGCGTTGGCCGCGCGACTGCAATTCGCGCACACCGCTTCCGGGTTCGGCTGCTCCTTCTTCAATCGGCGCAATTCCGCCCAACTTCAAGGAGTCAATCCGCAATAAGAAAATTCAAATGTGGAAAAGAATGCGCAAGATCGCGCGCAGATCTGACCTCGGCTAGACTGCCGATTCGCTAACTCGCCGACTTGCTGACCCGCAGGTTCGCGGCTCTACTGGTAGCTCCGCACCCACTCCAGAATCGACCGCACACCGATCCCGCTCGGTCCTTTTGCAATAAACGGCCGCGAGTCTTCAACCCACGCCGTTCCGGCAATGTCCAGATGAATCCACGGAGTGTCCTCGGCGAACACGTGCAGGAACTCCGCCGCAAGACTGGCTCCGCCCCAACGTCCGCCGGTGTTTTTGATGTCGCTGATATCGGACTTGATCAAGTCCGCATACGCCTCGCCCAGCGGCAGCCGCCAGAACTTCTCGCCGGAGATAGCCAGCGCCTCCTCGAATTTTCTGTATGCCGCGTCATCGTTCGAGAAGCCGCCGGCATTGATCTTGCCCAGTGCCACCGAGATGGCTCCGGTCAGCGTGGCCGCGTCAATCAAATGCGTTGCGCCCAGTTGCCGCGCGTACGTCAGGCCATCGGCCAGCACCAGCCGCCCTTCTGCGTCAGTATTGATGATCTCGATGGTCTTGCCCGGCTTATCCGGCGTGATCGGCATGGCCGTCTGCACGTCACCCGGCTTCTGCGCCGTGCCGGAAGGCATGTTCTCCGCCGCGCACACAACCGCGATCACCCGCACCTTTGGCTTGAGCAGCGCAATCGCGCGCATGGCCCCGATCATCGCCGCTCCGCCGGCCATGTCGTACTTCATCCTTTCCATGTTGTCGGCGGGCTTGATCGAGATCCCGCCCGTATCGAACGTAATTCCCTTGCCCACCAACCCGAGTACCGGCCCGTCCTTCACGCCGTCGGGCTCATAACGCAACACGATCAGCGCCGGCGGCTCTGGCGAGCCCTGCGATACGCTCCAGAACGCGCCCATCTTCAGCTCATGCAGCTTTTCCGTGGAGTGGACTTCCCAACCCAGTCCGACCTCCTGCGCCATCATCGCGGCCCGTTGCCCCAAAATCGTCGGCGTCAGCTTGTTGCCCGGCTCGTTCACCAGCGAGCGCGCAAAGTTCTGGCTCTCGCCCACAATCGCGCCCTCGGCAAACGCCGCCTCAACCGCCGCGCGGTCAGCCTCGCCCGCAACCGCTAGCGTGAATAATTGAATTCTTTGGTCCTTGCGATCGCTGCGGTAAGTGTCGGCGTCGAAGTCACCCACAAACGCGCCTTCCACCGCAGCCCGAACTGCGGCTGCGTCGCGCAATCCGTCGGAAGACGGAAGTGCCACGACCACCTCGCGAATCCCACGCGGTTTGGCGAACCGCACCGCCGTCCCCGCCGCGTCGCGCACCGAGTGAGCTGTCGCCTTGGCCAGCTTGCCGAACCCCACAATCAGCAGCCGTTTGGCCGCGATCCCTGCCGGCGCGTGCAGCAGCACAATTTCGTTGGCGCCGGCTTTGTACTCGCCAGTCCCGAGCACCGTGGCCGCGGCGGCCTGGACCGCCGGATCGGCGGTCAGCAGCGTGAGCTGCGGCTTGGCATCCGGCCCTTTGGCAGTTTGGGTGTCGGCGGCCAGGACGGCCAGCAATTCGGTTTGGATGCCCGCAATCGGGGCAAAGGAAAGCTCAGTTCGCATAGTGCTCATTCTTTCCGGGAACCTCGGCTTGTGGCAAATCCACGTCTCGGAGCTGTCTTCGTTCAGCCCCGCGGCCACTTCAAGACACCCACTTCGTCCCACCCGCGCACGATCCGCTGAAAGCTGACGGCTGATAGCTGAAAGCTGTCTTACTGGCTGTTTCTGTGCTTGTTCGCCTTGATCGCCGCACTTGACTCCCGGTCGGCCTCGCGCCGCCGTTCGGTCTCCCGCTTGTCCCAGTCCTGCTTGCCTTTGGCCACCGCCAGTTCGCACTTCACCCTCCCGTTGCGGAAGTACAGCCGCGTCGGAATGAGCGTATGTCCCTTGATCTGCGTCTTGGAGAGTAGCTTACGGACCTCTTCGCTGTGCAGAAGCAGTTTCCGTGTGCGCGTCTCTTCGTGGTTGGCGATGTTGCCGTGGGAGTAAGGCCCGATATGCAGGTTCAAAAGGAACGCCTCGCCATCCTTGATCAACCCATAGGAGTCCTTCAGGTTAGCCTTGCCCTGGCGGATGGATTTGACCTCCGTTCCCCGCAGCGCCACGCCGGCCTCGAATTTCTCCAACAAAAAATAATTGTGGCTGGCCGCGCGATTGTGCGCCGCGTCGCGTTGACCGCTGGCCACGGGATCGCGGGGCTTTACCGGGTTTTTTGCCGCGGGAGTGCCCTTGGCGGCGATAACATGACTGGTTTGGCGGGCCATGGTCAGCCTTCCTTGAATTCTCATCGTAGCATCGGCTCGGCTCGCAACCGCCAGAGATCACTTGCAATGGAGCTTTGCTAGAATGAGGGAGCGTTTTTCTTGGGAAGTCCGGCAAAATGAATCGCATCCGGACGCCCGCTGCGGTCCCCAAAGGCCTGCCGCCGCGCGCCGATCTGGGCCCCTGGCCATGCCCCCTTTGCCGTGTTTTCGAGTCGCCCTTTGGCCGTGTTTTGGAGTCATATGAACCATCGCACTCTTCCACTAGCCGCTCTTCGAACCATGGCCTCGCGATGGTCGCTCGTCCTCGCGCTTCTTTTGGCTGTTGCCGGCCTCGGCGTATGCGCGGTTCGCCTTTACGCGGAATCTGCCAACTCCGACTTCAGACAGGCACAGTCCGCCGAGGCCCGCGAAGAATACGACTCAGCCTTCGAGCTTTACCAGAAGGCCTACAATCGCGATCCCAAAGACGCGCGTTTCAAGATCGCCCTTGCGCGCATTCGCACCACCGCCTCCTCGGTGCACGTCACCAAGGGCCGAAAGCTGATGCAATCCGGCGACGCGCAGGGCGCTCTCGCTGAGTTCCTTCATGCCGCCGAAATCGATCCCGGCAACGAGGCCGCGCAGCAGGAGATTGCCCGCGTGCGCCAAAAGCAGGGCGCCAGCGCTCCGGTTCCCGAAATCGGCTTGCCTCAACCCTCTGGCGAGGAACAGGAACTGGATCAGGTTGAAGCTCCGCCTGAGCTCCGCCCTCTTACCAACGAGCCTCTTTCGCTGCACATGGCCGAAGACGCCAAAGTCGTCTACCAGGCCATCGCCAAGGCCGCCGGCGTCAACGTGCTCTTCGATCCGGATTTCAACTCCAAGCGCATCCAGGTTGACCTCAACAACGTTTCTCTTCTCGATGCGCTGCGCATCGTCGGCGTCATGTCCGACACTTTCTGGCGTCCCGTCACCGCCAACACCATCTTTGTCGCGCAGAACTCCCGCACCAAGCGCCAGGAGCTCGATGAACAGGCGGTGCAAACCTTCTATCTGACCAACGCCTGGCAGCAGAACGACCTCAACGATGTGCAGACCGCTCTGCGCAACGTGATGCCCAACGCCAAGGTCTACGGCGTGCAAAGCCAGAATGCCATCGTCATGCGCGCCACGCCCGACGAGCTTCTCCTGGCGCAGCAGCTCATCGACGATCTCGACAAGGCTCGCGGCGAAGTCGTCGTCGACATCGCCGTCCTCGAAGTGAGCAAGAATTGGGAGCGAAATCTGGGTATGTCGTGGCCCAGCAGCTTTGGCGTCTCTCTGCAACCCAACTGCGCGGCGACCAACTCCTGCAGTTCCACCACTTCATCCAGCAGCAGCAGCAGCAGTAGCACGAGCACCGTCAGCCCCACGCTCTACAATCTTGCCCACCTCAACTCCACTGATTTCGCGGTGAGCGTCGGTTCGGCCACGTTGAACCTCTTGCTCACCGACAACAACACCAAGGTCCTGCAGAGCCCGCGTATCCGCGCCACCGACGACCAAAAAGCCACCATGAAAATCGGTTCGCGAATCCCCATCGCCACCGGCTCTTATCAAACCGGCGCCTCCAGTGCGCTCGTCAGCTCATTGGTCAACACTCAGTTCCAGTACCAGGACGTCGGCGTCAACATCGAGATGACGCCCAGCATCCATTACGACCACGACGTCACCCTCAAGATCAAGATCGAGGTCTCCGCCGAAAGCGGCACTGAGACCATTAGCGGCGTCACCGAGCCCATCATCAGCCAGCGCGTCGTCGACCAGACCATCCGCCTGCGCGAGGGTGAGGCCAGCATCCTGGGCGGCATCCAGAACAAGCAGGAACAGAACAACTGGAGCGGCATCCCCGGCCTGAGCGCGATTCCCGTTCTCAAATACATCTTCGGCTCCAGGGACCGTCAGATCCAGGATGACGACATCGTCTTCGTCATCGTCCCGCACATCGTCCGCTCGCAAGAGTTGGATCAGGCCAATCTGCGTGAGATCGACACCGGCTCGGGCCAATCCATCGACCTCCGGTATACCGGCGCCGGCGCTTCGGCTCCCTCCGCTGCTCCTCTCGTCGATCCCGCCGCGACAAACCGGCCTGCCGTCGGTTCTATTCCCGCCGGCAGCGCTGTCGAGGCCGCTCCCGCGATGCTGGCGCAGTTGCGCTCCGACATGGCTTCCAGCGGAGGCCCAAACTCGGCCGCCCAAGCCGCCGCGACAGCGCCTAATTCCGCTTCGCAAGCGGCTTCGCAGGTTGTCACCCCCACGCCTGCGCCATCGCCGGCTAATCCACCGGCCACGCAGGCCCAGCCTCCGGTAGCCGCTCCGCCCGCGCCAGTGGCCACCACTCCCGCCGCATCACCGGCGGCCGCGCCTGTGCCTTCTGCTGCCGGCGCAGCGTTTGCGCTCAATGTGCCCACCGCCCCGACGGCCCCTGGCGCAAGCTTCCAGGTCCCCGTCATGTTGAACGGCGCGGCAGACGTTGCTTCCGTTGCACTCCAGTTCAGCTACGACGCGTCAAAACTCCAGCTCGTCAATGTCTCTCCCGGCGACTTCCTCAGCCGCGATGGTCAGGCTGCGCCGCCCATTCACGCCGACGAGCCCCCGGGAAATCTTGTCGTCGGCATCTCGCGCCCGCCGGGAACACACGGCGTCTCCGGCGCCGGCGTGATCTGTGTTCTCACCTTCCAGGCCAAGGCCTCGGGCCCAAGCGATCTAGCCATCACCCGCGCCTCCGTGGTCAACGGCGCACAGCAGCAGTTGCCGGTCGCCAGCGCGCAAACCAGCATCGTCGTCAAGTAGGAACAGCGCCGATGAGCATCCACCGCCCCATTCCGACCTACCGCGAACCGGTCTCAGTCCGCAGGCGGGGTGAACACGGCCTCACGCTCGTCGAGCTCATCGTCACCGTCTTCATCCTCACCATTCTCTCTACGGCGGCGCTGCCGCTGGTCCGCTTCCAGGTCAAGCGGCAAAAAGAGCGCGAGCTCCGCTTCGATCTATGGGAGATGCGCGACGCCATCGACAAATACAAGGACGCAGCCGACAAAGGCGCATTCCAGACCAAGGTCGAGAGCCAGAACTATCCTCCCGATCTGGACACGCTGGTCAACGGAGTCGACGTGCAAGGCAAGAAGCTCAAGTTCCTCCGCAAGATTCCGGTAGATCCGATGACCGGCAATACCGACTGGGGGATGCGCTCGATGCAGGACGATCCGGACTCCGACTCCTGGGGCGGCCAGAGCGTCTTCGACGTCTATACCAAATCCCAGGGCACCGGCCTGGACGGCACGAAGTACTCGACGTGGTGAGAGAATCAGTTCGTAGTTCACAGTTCGCAGTTCACTGCGAATTCGGCGAACCGGATACTACGAACTGCGAACGATGAACTGGGAACTCGCAATGCGCCGACGCACACAATCCGGCTTCACGCTCATCGAGCTGATCATCGTCATGACGATCATCGCCATCCTGGCCACGCTCGTTGTCCCCTACTTCGCCGCAGCCATCAAGCACGCGCGCGAAGCCGTCCTGCGTGAAGACCTTCAAACCATGCGCATGGCCATCGACTCCTACACGATGGACAAGCAGAAAGCCCCGCAGTCGCTCGACGATCTCGTCCAGGAAGGCTACCTCAAGGCCATCCCCGAAGACCCCATGACCCACAGCAAAGACACCTGGGTCACCGACACCAGCGACGCCATGTACTCCATCGACGAGACCGAACCCGGAATCAACGATGTCCACTCTGGTTCCGATGAGCAAGGTTCCGACAACCAGCCTTACTCCGCTTGGTAAATTCTGAATAGAATGCTGGATCGAAAGCTGTCATCCTGAGCGAGTCCCGCTTTTACGGGAGCAGTCGAAGGACCCGCATCTGCCTTTCGCCGGAGGAATGTCTATGCAGTCCCATCGCGGATTTGCCATGCTTGCGCTTGCCGCTGCACTCTGCGTCGGCCTCCACGCCCAGTCCACAACGTCCATTTCCATCCGCTTGCTTGATGGCAAAACCGGACTGCCCGTCAAGGCCTCCAACTTCCTCGTGCGCGTCGATCACAATGACACCGTGCACCCCGATTGGGTCAAGATCAGCGACGACGGCGCAGTGACCGTCACCCTCCCCGATGACGCCAAGGAACTCTCCGTCAAAGCGACCTATGACATGGGCATGGACACCTATGTCAACTGCGACGCTGCCAAAGAAAGCGATAAAGAGCGGAACGTCTGGTATTCCATCGCGACCATTCTCAGTACCGGGATCGTCGCGCCCGACGAGTGCGCGAAGACCGCCTTCAAACCCAAGCCCGGCGAATTCCTCTTCTTTGTCCGCAAGCGCAGTTGGCACGACAATCTCGAGCAATAGCTCTGAAGCCCGATCAAGATTGGTTGCCCCATCCTAAGCGCGGCCTCATCGCGCTTAGGGTGGGATAGCATGCCACAGAAGAGCAGGGTCCAGACCCGCTAACTTGCTGACTCGCCGGCCCGCTGACTCGCTCGCTAAGATAAAGTCTTGGCCCTCGAACCTCCATCTCCGTCCGCATTCGACTTCCTCCTGCGCGTCGCTAACACCTGCGCTTCGCTCGTCTCGTCTCCACATGCTCATCGGGAGACGGGTCTCGGTGGCAAGCTGTTCTACGCGGGCGAGCTTGACGAACGGGGTCGCGCGCTCCTCGTCGCCGCCAACATTGCCGGCGCGGCCACGCTCGCCGCCACCGCCGATCGTGCGGCGCAGATGCAGGCCCTCCGCGAAGGCGTCGCCGACTTCGTCGTCAACAACCTCGACGAAGCTCTGCGCA
>CAYOVE010000043.1:0-18949 GCA_964407295.1 uncultured Occallatibacter sp. | reverse complement strand
ACGCGAGAGAACCAAGGCAACTTGGCCCCCGTGAACACGGGGGCCGTTTTTTTTGATACAGGGACCAAGGGAACAAGGGACCAGGTGCCGGCCAGCCGGCTCCCATGATGAGATCTCCATTGTTTTTGTCTAACATCTGTTATAATGATTATAATCAATGGAGGCCGGCGATGATTAAGCTCAAAGTGACAACGGTGGGAAGTTCGGCGGGGATCGTGCTACCCAAGGAAGCGCTGGCGCTGCTCAAGGTGGAGAAGGGCGACTCCCTTTTTCTGACGAAGTCGCCTGAGGGATATCGCATCACGCCTTACGATCCGGAGTTCGAAGAGGATATGGGACTGGCGCGGCAGGTGATGCGGAAGCGCCGCAACCTCCTGCGCGAGCTTGCAAAGTGACAACTCCGCAGTGGAGATGGATCAGAGATAGCTCTGTCCTCGCCATTCACGACGAGCAGATTGCGGAGCACGGAGGCCTGGCGGGAGTGAGGGATTTATCGCTGTTGCTTTCAGCGTTGGCGCGTCCGCAGAACCTGGCGGCATATGGGAGTCCCGACATCGCCGATCTTGCCACCGCTTATGCTATCGGCATTGCGCGCAATCATGCATTCCTCGACGGAAACAAACGTACAGCGTGGGTGGTTGCTGAAACTTTTCTGCTCAAGAATGGCTATGAACTCATCGCGCGCGACGAGGACGGTGTGACAACAATGCTCTCCGTCGCCGATGGAACGATTTCGGAGCCGGAACTCGCGGTCTGGTTTCGCGCGTATATTCGGCCTTTGAATACCGAATGAACTTTTGCCGCCGGCCACTCGCTTCGGATGTGCGTCGCATCCGTTCCTGCGTTGTGGCAGTAGTATTCTGAAACCTCACTTAGATTTTGATGGGAGGATAAGATGCGCAGAATTGTTCTCGCCATAGTCTTGCTGGTGGCTTTTGCAGGCCTTTCCACTTCGCTCTTCGCGCAGGGGGCGCCGGCGCAGTCGAGTGAAGGAGCGCCGTACACGATCGAGTACTACTACAAATGCCAGTGGGGGCATCAGCAGGAGTTTCTGGATCTGTTCCTCAAAAACCATTGGCCGCTGCTCAAGAAGATCGAGGCGACCGGGCGGATTGTGTCGCTGAAGATCGAGTCGCCGGCTTATCACACGACTGAGGACGGACGCTGGGACTATCGCGTGACGATCGTCTACAAGAACTCAACGGTGGCGACGAGCTCGAATCCCGATGAAGCGGCGTTTATCAAAGCATTATGGCCGGATCAGGACACGTACAAGAAGGAAGAGCAGCGACGATTTGAGATTCTGCTCGGTCACTGGGATTTGCCGGTGACGGATGTGACGCCGGGAAAACCGTGAACGGTGGTCAGTGACCGGTGGACCGTGAATCGCGGACGGTGAGCCGTGAAAAATGAGCAGGGACTGGCCGTTTGAGAGATGGTGCGGGCGAGACGGCCGCACGACAGCCGGTCAGCCACCCCCCGGACGAAGACCTGTCCGTGAGGACCCCGGTCAGGAGACCGGCGCTACATGTCCCTGGCGCGCCATTGGCGGACGAGGTCGGCAGCCGCTTCGGGCCAGCCGGGAAATTCGAATTCGAAGCCGGCGTCGAGAAGACGGCCGGGAACGACGCGGCGGCTCTTGAGAACCAGCTCGGACTCCGTGCGCAGGAAGAACATGCCGACGGCAATCAGCGGCGCGGGCGCAGGAAGGCCATTGGGCATCTCCCAGGCTTCACGCAGGTCGGTCATGAATTCGCGATTGGGAAGCGGGTTCGGCGCGGCGAGATTGACGGCGCCGTCGAGATCTTCACGCTGGATGAGGAATTCGATGGCGCGGGCAAAGTCGGATTCGTGAATCCAGGAGACATATTGGCGGCCGTTGCCCTGCGTTCCACCGAAGCCGGCACGGACCAGATTCGAGAGCACGGCAAAGACGCTGCCTGACGTGGGGCTGAAAACGAGCGAGGTGCGCAGGGCAATCTTGCGCGTGCCCGGCGTCTCCGTCGAGAAGAATGCGGCCTCCCAATCCTTCACAAGCTGCACGGTCCAGTTCCATTTTTCGGGCGCGCGGCGGCGGCGTGAGATCCACTCATTGCCGCCCAGCTCTCCGATGGCCTCGTCCATATCGCGGTCGGATTCGGTTCCCTGCAGCGCATGCCGGTAGATCGTGGCCGACGAAGCATTCATCCAGAGGCGCGGCGGGTTGGCCAGTGTGCCGAAGGCGCGGTGCAGCAGGCGCGTAGTGCCGATGCGGGAGTCGTAAAGCTCGCGGCGATTGCGCGCGGTGTAGCGACAATCAACGCTGCGGCCGGAGAGATGGATGCAGACGTCGGCGCCGTCGAGCGTCTCAACCCAGGGGCCGAGCTCGGTTCCATCCCAAAACACCGTTTGCCAGGGCGCGGAGTATGGGCCTCGGGTGAGGACGGTCACGTGATGCCCGCGCTCCTGCAAGAAGCGCGCCAACATGCGGCCTACCTGGCCGCTGCCGCCGGGCAGGACGATGCGCAAGGGACGCGCGGTCGACATGGCTGAGTTGCCCATGTCACAAGCCTAACGCGCTGACAGCATTCGATGGGGATTACTGCCGGGGCGTGAGCGCACTAGACCTGCGGCGGCGGCGGGACGGGAAATTGCTGCATAAAACGGCGCTCGCGATGAGCCCGGACCTCATGGACGATGACAAAGACGATGAGGAAGATGATCAGCAGCGGGCCGAAGAAAATCCAGGGCGAGAACACGACGTGGTCCTGGCCGATGGAGACACTGGCCGGGCTGTGCACCGTTCCGAACATGGCGACCATATCCTGATTCACGCGGACGTTTTCGCCAAGCCGAATGGAGCCGAAGAACGAGACGAGGTCGCCACCGATGGCAGAGTTATCGGCCGCGGTGACGGTGCCGAAGAAGTTGACGACATCCTGATGGGCATGGCCGTCGAGACGCACGTTGCCGAAGAAGACGACGATGTCGCCTCTCACGTCGCCTCGGGCGTCAACGTTGCAGAAAAAACAAACGGCGTCGTTGACGGGGGCGTCGGGGGTGACTTGAATGTTGTTGAAGAACTGAACCGCGTCGTCTTCAGCAAACGCGGGCACGGCTGCGAGCGCCAGGGCGGCGCCGAAGAGGCAAAGGGCGAGAATTCTTCGATGCATAGGTGTGCGATCCTCGCTACAAGGCAATATACGTGCTCCGGAGCAGGAATGTTCCCGCGCAGTTTTTGCGAGCTAAGCTGCTGTATTTGAAACGTTTATGCCGGCTTTAGGACTTCTGTCCACTCGGCGGCGGAGGAGACGAGGACATCGGGAGGGCTATCCATCAGATTCTGCGGGCCGAAGCCGAAGGCGCAACCTATCGACCAAGCCCCGGCATTACGAGCGGTCTCGACGTCCACTTTGCTGTCGCCGATCATCACGGTTTGCTCCGGCGTCACGCCAGTTTCTTCCATGAGCGAACGGAGGCCGAGCGGGTCGGGTTTCTTGAGGGGGAAGCTGTCGCCGCCATAGATGTGGAGGAAGTAGCCGGCAAGACCGAGGCCCTCGCATATGCCGCGCGCGGGCCGGACTGGTTTGTTCGTCAATACGGCCATGGTTCTCTGCGGCCCACCGGGTGCGTCGTGGAGCTCGTGCAGAGCCTTGAGCGCATCGAGAACACCCTCGTAGGCGTAGGTAAAATCCAACTTGTGCTCGCGGTAATACTGGAGAAAGAACGCGTAGGCCCTGGCGAAAAGATCCTCATTCACATCGCCGATGGCGATGTTGGCGGCCATGGCCAGCGACCGGCGCATGAGCATGGGCGCGCCGTTGCCAACAAAGCCGGCGATGGCGGGATCGGGCAGATGGGCCAGATTGAATTCGCGCAGAGTGGCGTTCACGCTGTTGCAGAGGTCCTGCGCGGAGTCGATGAGAGTGCCGTCCAGGTCAAAAACGAGCAGCTTGATCTGTTCGACGGGAATAGGGCGAAAGACGCGAATCATCTTGCTTTCAGTTTAATGGCCTGCCCAGGGCTCATTATTTACACTGACCAAAGCACTGGAGAAGAGTTACGGATGATGCAAAAGAGGGCACCCATTCTTGTGGCGACGCTTGTTCTGGCGATCGGGCTGAGCAACCTTTGTGCGCAGCAGCCGACGAAACCTGTTTTCAGCACGAACGCCGCGGCGGAGCGCATCCCCAATCTCCGCACGCTTAAAAACGAGCTCCGTGAATATCACGACTGCACATGTACGTGCGGGTGCTATGCGCACGACCTGGACGCGCAAGCGGATCGCGCCATTGCGTTTTTGCGTCAGCGGGCCGCGCATCGCAGTCCCACGGAAAAACTGGCTTTGATCCTCGACATCGACGAGACCATGCTTTCGAACTACGAGCATCTATTGGATTCCGACTTCGGGTACGTCGCAAATGACTTCACCGCGTGGGTGGAGACAGCGAAGGCGCCGGCCATTCCCGGCACCTTGAGACTCTACAAGGAGGCGCAGCGGCTGGGCGTAAGCATCTTTATCATCACCGGCCGCCCGGAGTCGCAGCGGGCCGTCACGGAATTAGACCTGCGCCAGCATGGCTACGATGGTTGGCAGCAACTGGCGATGCGCCCTGACGTGCACGCTTCCGGAACCACCGGCCAATTCAAAGCCAGGGTTCGTGGCCAGATTGCCGCCACTGGATACACGCTCGCGCTCAGCGTGGGCGACCAGTGGAGCGACTTGAAGGACATGCCGGAAGCGGAGATTTCAGTGAAATACCCGGATCCGTACGACATCATTCCATAGCGCGGCTTTTCATCTGCCGATCACCCGCCATCTCCTGAGGCTTGTCACGCTGGAGACTACCCCGTTCGTGTGATCGTTTGGAGGAGACTTTAAGGTTGCGGTTCAAGTCGATTCAGGGCTAGAATCTACCCATCAGTTCTGCATAGCAGAAATATACTGCTGAAGCGTTGAGGTCTGATGACCATGCAAAGCAGCTTCCCTCACGGGTATCAATACGACCTGTTCATCAGCTACAGCAATGACGACCTGGAGTGGGTACAACCGTTCTACGATGCGCTATGCAAGGATCTGAATCGCGTTACAGGGATCAAAGTTTACACGTTCTGGGATAAGCAGGGATTGAAGCCCGGCGACACCTGGGACGAAAAACTGCGGTCCGCGGCGTCGAATTCGGCAACAATGGTTCCCATCTTCACGCCCGCATTCTTTACCAGCAAGTACTGCGCGGAGGAGCTCGATAGCTTCCTGTGCGGGTCCAGCATCTCGGGCGATGTGGCCCATCGCAGCCGCATTTTTCCGGTGGAGCTTTTGTGCACGGCGCCGGAGGGACACCGTCTCAAGGCTTGCCAGGCGAAGCGGTTTTATCGCGGCACCGAAGTCCCGATCGAGTTCGAGCCGGGTTCTGAAGAGTTCAAGGATGCCTTGCGCCACCTGACCGTCGCTATCAAATCGGTTCTCCAGGTCGAAGCGTTGCGGCCCGCGAATTCCGGACGCGCCGCAGTCTACCTGGCGCACAACTTTCTGCCTCAAACCGGGGCACTGCGCGATTCACTCAACCATAAATACGACGTTCTTCCGGCCGCTCCTGAGAAGCTGCTTGAGATGGATGAGAACGATCTGCAGCGTCATATCCAGGAATCGCTGGCTCGATGCTTCGTGAGCGTTCATCCCTTGGATCGGAAGCCGGCGGCGGACTACCTGGTGAAGACCCAACTGGAGTTGGCGCGCAAGGGCGGCAAGCCTCGCCTGGTCTGGACTGCCAACCCGTCCGATGAGCTGACTGAGCTGGCGAATGCAGGGTTTGAGTGGTTCGAATCGCAGCAGGATATCGAAGAGCGCATCCGGGTTCTGAATGCGCAGCCGCCTAAATCGAAGAACCCGAATCCGCAGGCAAATCCGACGATCTACTTTTTGTGCCAAGATCGCGCCAACCGCGAAGAGGCCAAGGCGCTGCTTGAGAACTTGCAGCAACAGGGCATCTGGGCCAGCATATCCCAGTTCGACGGACCGGCCGATGAGGCACTCGACAAGCACGTCAAGGCGCTTGAGGAGCTGGACGGCTGCCTGATTTACTACGGCAATACAGAACGAAACTGGTTCGATACGGTCTTTCGCCGCGTCCGCCGCGAAATCCAGGAACGCCATCTGCGCAGCGCGATCTTTGTCGGCCCCCCGCCCGACGATTTCAAGGACAACGAAATCAAATATCTGGGTGTGCAACTGATCAACCAGGCGCAGGCCGCGGCAGAATTCTTCAGGGACACGAGCGCGTGAGCCAGCCCGCACAAGGTGACGGGGCCGGCCTCACTCCAATCGAGCTCCCGGAAAAACGCGTGACCGAGAACGGAAGCAAAAACTCGTCCGATCAGGCCGCGCCTCCGGCCCCAGAGTGCCCCTATCTCGCGCTAAGGTACTTTGAAGAGCGAGATTCCTACCTCTTTTATGGCCGCGACGAGCACGTAAGGGAGCTGCTTTCCAAGCTTGAGTTGAATCGATTTGTGGCCGTGCTGGGCTCCTCCGGCTGCGGCAAGTCTTCGCTGGTGCGCGCCGGTCTGCTGCCCGAGCTGAAGAGCGGGATGATCCCCGCCGCAGGCCACCGTTGGAAGGTGATCGAGTTCAAGCCGGGCAGTTCTCCCATGCAGGAGCTGAGCGGGGCACTTGAGCGGGGACTTGGCATTGCCCATGCGGCAGAGATCGTCGCCGAAGGGCCTCTGGGCATTGCGCGCGCGGTGGAAGAGGCCTCGCTTGAAGCCGGCACCAACATTCTGATCATTGCCGACCAGTTCGAGGAGATCTTTTCTTATCTTCGCGAAGAGCGGGCAGCCGGACGCGGCGGTGAGGCGCAGGAACAGGCACGCGCGCTGGTGCGCAGACTTTTGGACGCCGCAGCCGAACCGAATCTGCGCATTTATGTGCTGATGGTCATGCGCTCTGACTTCCTGGGAGACTGCGCGCAGTTTCCCGATCTTCCCGAACGCATGAATGCCTCGCTCTACCTGGTGCCTCGCCTACGCCGCGACCAGTTGCAGCGCGCCATCGAGGCGCCGGTGGGAAGGGACATTGAGCCGGCCGTGGTGCAGCGGCTATTGAGCGACGTGGGAAACGATCCGGACCAGTTACCCCGGCTACAGCACCTGTTGAGCCGCATGTGGTTTGCGGCCCAGGGGAAACGGATCACGCTCGCGCACTACCTGGCAGTGGGCGGATGGAAGCAGGGCCTGGAACAGCATCTCGATCGAATTTATGGGGGGCTTAACGAGGGGCTCGCTCCAGCGCAGCAAGAGGCCTGCAAGCTGGTTTTCCAGCGGCTCTCTGAGATGGACAGAGGCCGTGCCGTGCGGCGCTGGGCGACGCGCGAGCAAATTGTGGCATTGTGCGGCGCAGAGGGCGAGGACGTGTTGAATCGCTTCCATCGGGAGGGCTTCCTGCGCCTCTCCGGACGCAATCAGGACACTTACGACGTGATGCATGAGAGCGTGCTTCGCGGCTGGCCTCGGCTTGTGGAGTGGATGGAGGAGGAGAACCGCAACGTCGGCCGTCTACGCGAGCTTGTCAGGGTGTCGAGTGAAGCCGGTTGGCGCCCGGGCATGACGGCAACCGAAAAGCATGCGGTGCAGGGTATCGCCGGACTGACCCTGAGAAATCTGATTGACTGGAGGAATCACTTCCATCCTACGGGCGTCTGGGCGAGCCGCTATATTGACGCCGCCGAATTCGAAACCGCCCTCGACTTCCTGAACTGGTCAGAGGCGAGGGAGCTGGAGCGGGAAAAGGCCGCTAGGGCGGCAAGAATTCGAACGTGGGCGTCCGTCACGGCTCTTCTCCTGGTCGCGCTCGGCGCCGCGATTTGGGGCTTTTACGAGAATCGCAGCCAGGCGACCAGGGAAGCAAGAGTATCCCACTCTTTCGAGCTCGCGGCAGATTCATTGGTATTGCGCGCCACAGACCCGGAAAAGAGCATTCTGCTTGCTATGCAAGCTGTGAATGCTTCCCTGAACTATAACCTTCCCTCCATGCCGAGCGTGACGGCTCTGCATTCTGCAATTCTTATTTCCTACTTAAGAAAGACATTGCGCGGGCACGAGGACAACGTCAATTCCGTCGCCTTCAGCTCGGATGGCAAGCACCTGGCTACCGCGAGTGCCGACGGGACAGCGAAGGTCTGGGACGCCGAGACCGGCGAAGCGTTGATGACCCTGACCGGGCACGGGGACGCGGTTAACTCAGTCGCCTTCAGCCCCGACGGCAAACGCCTGGCTACCGGAAGCGACGACAAGACCGCGAAGATATGGGACGCGCAAACCGGCAAGGAATTGATGACCCTGAGCGGGCACCATGACAAGGTTGAAGAAGTCGCCTTCAGCCCCGACGGCAAGCGCCTGGCTACCGGAAGCGACGACAAGCTCGCCAAGATATGGGACGCCCAAACCGGCAAACTGCTGATGACCCTGAGCGGGCACACGAGTTCTGTCAACTCCGTCGCCTTCAGTTCTGACGGCAAGCGCGTGGCCACCGGAAGCGATGACAGCAACGTGAAGATCTGGGACGCCCAAACCGGCAAGGATTTGATGACCCTGCGCGGACACGGGCTCCCGGTTAACTCCGTCGCGTTTAGCCCGGACGGCAAGCGCCTGGCCACCGGGAGCGACGACAAGCTCGCCAAAATCTGGGACACCCAAACCGGCAAGGTGCTGTCGACCCTGAGCGGGCACCAGGCCGCAGTCAACTCCGTCGCCTTCAGCCCCGACGGCGGGCGCCTGGCCACCTGTAGCAATGACCGGACAGCGCAGATCTGGGATCTTCTTGAAACCGGCAAGGCGGCAACGATCCTGCGCGGGCACACGAGTGCGGTCAACTCTGTCGCCTTCAGCCCTGACGGCAGGCGCCTGGCTACGGCGAGCTACGACAAAACCGCGAAGATCTGGGATGCCTTGCCTGGAGGAACGGAAGCGATGACCCTGCGCGATGATGAATGGGTCACGTCTGTTGCCTTCAGCCCGGACGGCAAGCTCCTGGCTACGGGAAGCGATGACAATACGGCGAAGATCTGGGACGCCACGGACGGCAAGTTGCTGAAGACCCTGAAAGGGCACAAGAATTGGGTCTTCTCAGTTGCATTCAGCCCCGACAGCAAGCGATTGGCTACGGCAAGCTACGACAAAACCGCGATGATCTGGGATGCTGAGACCGGCCAGCCGCTTTTGACCCTGAGCGGGCACACCGGCGAGGTCACATCCGTCGCCTTCAGCCCTGACGGCAAGCGCCTGGCAACGGCAAGCGCGGACAAGACCGTGAGGATTTGGGACGCCGCTACCGGCAAGGCCTTGAGGATCCTGGACGGACACGGAGCCCGAGTCAGGTCCGTCACTTTCAGCCCTGATGGTACGCGACTGGCTATCGGAACCGGAAGCGATGACAAAACGGCGAAGATCTGGGACGCCCGAACCGGTCAGGTGCTGACGACCCTGAGTGGGCACAAAAATACGGTCTATTCGATCGCATTCAGCCCCGATGGCAAGCGCGTGGCCACAGCCAGCGCTGACGGCACGGCAAAGATCTGGGACGCCACGGACGGCAAGTTGCTTAAGACCCTGCCCGGGCACGAGAGTACGATTTACTCCGTCGCATTCAGCCCGGACGGCAAGCTAGTAGCGACTGGAAGCGATGACTATACTTCGAAGCTCTGGGATGCAGAGACCGGCAAGGAGCTGATGACCTTGCGCGGACACACGGGGGAAGTCCGCTCCGTCGCGTTCAGCCCCGACGGCAAGTTCCTGGCCACGGCGAGCGGCGACAAGTCCGTTCAACTCTATTTTGTCGACACGCAGGATCTGCTCAGGTTCGCTCACTCGCGTGTGACTCGTGTGCTGACCGAGGACGAGTGCGAGCAGTACTTCGACTCAGGCACCTGCCCAAACCTGCCCTGAAGAAGAGTCTTGAGCGCTCCGGGAATCGAATTGCGGCTGGCGATGCGCCTGGGCGCAAACGCTCCCGCAGACTATGGGCGCATTGAATGCAGGGCCTCGCATGCAGACCGCCAGGGCGGGTTATACGCCGGCGCTGAATGCGGGCGAACAGTGCAGCGATCCGCGAGGCAAGGCTGAAGCGGAGTCCTCAGTGAAGTATCCCGACCCATACTATTTCATTCCCTGGCTCGCCTTCAGTGAACGCGAATGCTGCCGGAGCCGGTGCTGATGTGCACTTCGGGCCCGCCGCCGCCGATGGCGCCTTTCGCGTGATGACGGTCCATCGTCCCATGCGAAACGATGTCGCGGTCGCTGTGAATGTTGCCTGAGCCGGACGAGGCGTCCAGGCTTAGTCCGGCATTGTTTGTCCAAAGCTCGACGGATCCTGAGCCGGTGTGGAGACGCCATGGAGCCGCGGGCGTGCCGTCCACCTTGATATTTCCCGAGCCCGTTCCGGCTTCGAGGCCGCCGTGCACGTTCTTGAGCTCAATCGACCCCGAGCCGGTGCTGGCCTTCACATCGCCGGATCCGATCTGCTCGGCGTAGATGTTACCCGAGCCAGTGCCGACAACGAATCCACCCTGAAGTCCAGTGGCATGAATCGATCCCGAGCCGGTGTGGAGTTTTGCATTTGCGCCCACGCCCTCGTCGGTCACGTTGCCCGAGCCTGATCCCGCATCGAGATAAGCGTCGGGCGGAGCCTGGATTTCATAATCGATGCTGATGTTGCCAAAGTTGCGGTGATCCCCACCGATGCGGACGATGTTGCCCGTCTGCTGGATGGGAGGATGCGCGGCAATCTGCTCCACCATGTCGTCGCTTGCGCCCCACCCCGACTTGACCCGCGCAAAGATGTGAACGTGCCCTTCCGGGCCGCTGGTGAGATGGATGTATCCCGAGCCGGTAGCAACCGAAAGGTCGAGCCGACCGTTGACCGTTAAGTCGCGCTCAAATGTCGCCTCGCTGGCAAGTGCCGGAACTGCTGCAACGGCCGCTAATGCCACCCATACGGAGAATGCCGCACAAAAACGCTTCATCGCAATCCTCATTCCGGCTCCTGATTCTCCTACGCGCCGGGCTGCTCTCCGGTTCCATGAAAGTCTGGTTCAGGACGGCTCTCCGGCGTGCTGCTCACCTTCCAATGCTATTCTCACTGCGAGATGCACGAGCTCTTGCTCATTAAACCGGTCGCCGTGGCCATGCTGATTCTGGCCAACGCCTACTTTGTCGCGGTTGAATTCGCGCTGGTTTCCATTCGCGAAACCCGCGTGGAACAACTGCTGGCTGCGCGGGTGCCGGGCGCGCGGGCGGTGCGGAGCCTCCAGCGCAACCTTTCCGATCTGCTTCCCGCGGTGCAGCTCGGCGTAACCCTTTGCTCGCTGGCGCTGGGATGGCTGGGCGAGCCGCTGGCGGCGCAAATGCTGGCGGGGTGGATGGGCGCGCTGCCTGATGCGCGGATCTGGGGCCACGTGGCGGCCGTAGCGTTGGGCTTCGCGATCATTACGTACTTCCACGTAGTGGTGGGCGAGCTGGTGCCGAAGGGGCTGGCCCTGCGCCGGGCCGAGGCGCTGGCGGTTGCCGTGGCACCGCCGATGCTGGTGTTTATGGCCATCGCGCGCCCAGCGGTGCGCTTGCTCAGCCGGTCGGCCGCTGCTGTTCTGAAAGCGTTCGATATTCCGGCCGGGGAGCGTGCCGCGAGCATTCATTCTGCCGAAGAATTGAAGCTGATTGCGACGGCGGCGAGGCGGTTGGGCCTGCTGCCTGAGTTTCAGGAGACGCTTGTGCATCGCGCCCTGGAACTGGGCGATGTGCAGGTGCGCGAAATCATGACGCCGCGGCAGAGGATTTTCTCATTGCCATCGAACATGCTTCTCGAGGACGCCTGCACGCGCGTCTTCGGCCGCAGCCATTCGCGCATTCCTGTTTACGACGAGGCTCGCGGGCCAGAATACATCGTGGGAGCGGTGTATGCGCGGGACCTGGCGCGGCTGTTCTATCTGCGGGCCTCGAAAGGTACGCCCGAGGGCGAGGTCCGGCTTAGCCAGATCATGCACGAGGTGCTCGTTGTGCCTGAATCGAAATCGGCGCTCGATTTGCTGCGCGACTTTAAGCAAAACCGGCGGCACCTGGCTATTGCGGTGGACGAATTTGGATCGACGGTAGGGCTGGTGACTGCGGAGGACGCTATCGAGCAGCTTGCGGGCGAGCTGGAAGACGAATTCGACGCGCCATCGCAACCGGTGCTGACCACTGCCGGAGGCACAGTGGTGATGGACGGCAGCGTGAATCTGCGCGACCTGGAAACGCAGATGCATTGGAGCCTGCCGCGCGACGGCGGCGTGGAAACCCTTGCTGGATTCGTGCTGGCGCGGCTGGGACACATTCCCAGTGTTGGCGAGTCTGTGGAATATGAAGACCGGCGTTTGACCGTGGTGGAGATGGATGCGAGGCGCATCGCGAAGATTCGCGTGGAGCCGATCCAGCCTGGCACACCGGCAACGGAATAGCCTTTCCCGAAGCGCATGCCGTTTCCCGTTCCCACGCGTACATCATCCATTAACCTTGCGTTTGCGCACAAACCGGCCTGCATGGACGAAAATAGAATTGGATGAATCCCGCAGACAGAAAGAAAAAACGTTTGACGCCTACAGAAACAGAAGTTCAGCGATGGACCGCGGAAGAGTTTGAGCGGCTGGTGTTTGACTGCAAGCCCAAGGTTGCGGTGTTCGACTGCGACGGAACGCTCTGGAGCGGCGACGCCGGGTACGGATTCATGGCCTGGTCGCTGGAGCAGGGGTTGGTTTCGCGTTCAACGAACGATTGGATCGACTCGCGTTATCGCGCCTACCGTTCGGGAAGCGTGAGCGAAGCGGCGATGTGCGGCGAGATGGCGCAGATGTACGCAGGCTTACGCGACAGCGAATTGGAGGCGGCCGCAGCGCGTTACGTTGAAGAATTTGTGCGCGGGCGCGTGTTTGCCGAGATGGCCGCACTGGTCAAGAAGATCCAGCAGGCCGGGATCGAGATATGGGCGGTGAGCTCGACGAATCGCTGGGTGATCGTCGAGGGTCTGCGCGATTTTGGCATCCCGAAGGAGCGGATTCTGGCTGCGGAAGTGCGCGTCAAGGACGGCATCATCACCAGCGAGATTGTCGACGTGCCGACGGATGAAGAAAAGGCGGCGGCGCTCAAGCGGGTGGGATTGCCGGCGCCCGATGCTGTATTTGGCAACTCGATTCACGACCTGGCCATGCTGGAGATGGCGCGATGCGCGTTTCCGGTGAATCCTTCGCCGGCGCTCACGGAGGCTGCGGCGAAAAGAGGCTGGGGCTACTTCAGGCCGCAGGCTGCCGAGGGCGTTGAAGCTGTCGTGGGCGGGGAATAAATCCGACGGCTAGCGGTCTACCACCATTCAGGACATCACTGCCGAAGGTCGAGCCACCGGCCTACAAATGGATACGATCCTTAGACAATTCGTGCTTTTCCTTCATTTACACTTGAATGCGTGAATGACAACCCGGCCAGTCCTAAGTCACGCACTTCCCTTCCCGCGCTTCGTTTTGTGGCGGCTGCGCTGATCGTGCGCGACGGCGAAGTGCTGATCGGGCAGCGGCGGGCAGATCAGCCGATGGCGTCGCTTTGGGAGTTTCCGGGCGGAAAGATTGAGGCCGGCGAGAGCGCGCAGGAAGCGCTGGCGCGCGAGCTGGTGGAAGAGCTGGGAATCCGCGCGGAAGTCGGCCCGGCGGTGACGCACATTCGCCACAACTATCGCGGTGGCGGCGCAGTGGATCTGCAATTCTTCGCGGTGCGGGAGTTTACGGGCGACATCGACAACCAGATCTACCAGCAGGTGCGCTGGGTGAAGCTTGAAGAGCTGACCGACTACAATTTTCTTGCGGCGGATCGCGGGCTGATCAAGGATTTGGCGGCGGGGAAACTGCTCTGAGGAAAAATTACGAAGGGTCCGCGGCCACCTTCGGAATTCCTTGCCTCCAAATCTGTAGAGTGTTATTTTGGACACCGCACTTCCAGTTCAAGTTTCGATTCGGTCAATCACCGCAGTCGAGTTTCTTAGGGCCAAATGGATAAAAGACAACGACATTAGAGAGCCACACGTTCCTGATCCAGGGTTTTTTTACCGGGCCGTAACACAGAGGTTGCAGAACAATCGACGCGAATGGATGATGCTGTAGGCTAGTCAGTAAGGCGTATCTTATTTGCAGGGATAACGACCGTCCCTGAGTGAATACCGCTGACTTCGCAAACCCGTGGCAAGCGCAACTGCTATGACATGCGCTCTCCTCACACGGTGTTGCAAATCGACAATCGCAGATTCAATTGCAGGCAATAAACCGGAACGGGCGAGACCAAATGAAGATAGACGTTCTTGACCCGTTGCTTGACCCTCGTTGGGAGCGGCTTGTAGCGTCGCACCCGTCTGCATCCGTGTTTCATACGAGGGGTTGGCTCAAAGCGCTGGCCAGGACTTACGGCTTCAGACCTGTCGCCCTGACAAGCACAGCGGCCGGTAAACAGCTTTCGGATGGGGTCGTGTTTTGCGAGGTTCGCAGCGGCTTCACCGGGGCGCGCTTGATTTCCCTCCCTTTTTCCGACCATTGCCAACCTCTTTTGGATGGGGCGAGCGATGGGCTGGACTTGGAGCAATGGATGGTAGGGGAATGCGCCCGCGGCAAGTGGAAATACGTCGAGCTTCGACCGAGTGCCTGGGACACGAGCTCAGGTTCAACGCTGGTTGTCACGGAAACCTACTGGCTGCACACTCTGGATCTGGCGCCTTCAATCGAAAGAATATTTCGCAATACTCATAAGAGCTGTTTCCAACGCCGTGTCCGGCATGCCGAACACGAGAACCTTGTCTACGAACGAAGCGCCACAGATCGGCTTGTCGATGACTTCTATAAGTTGCTCATCATTACGAAAAAACGTCATATGCTCCTGCCTCAACCACGCGAGTGGTTCCAAAACCTCATGGCTGAGATGCACCCGAACGCGGAGATACGGATCGCGCGAAAGGACGGGGTTCCCGTCGCTGCGATTCTCACCCTGTGTCACCGTGGAACAACGGTTTATAAGTACGGCTGCTCAGACGCTCACTTCCATAGGCTAGGAGGGATTCCGTTCCTGTTTTGGAGATTAATTGAGGAAAGCAAGTTGGAGGGTATCGAGCAAATCGATTTTGGCCGCACAGAACTGGAGAACACCGGACTGACCGAGTTCAAAGATCGAATTGGGACGACGAGGGTCCAGATGAGCAACCTAAGGTATCCGAAGAGCGAAAAGACGAGCGGCGTGCAACTTTCACGCATGGGCGGAGAAAGAAAACTGATTAGTTTTCTTCCCACCGTCGTCTCATCGACGATGGGACGGCTCGTGTATCGGCATATCGCTTAATCGTTCGCTCTCAGGCGCCGTCGCCCCTAGTGTCCGGGAATCATTCCCCACAGCATCACCATCGTCATGCCGATGACGATGATGCTGGTTCCCCAGGCAATCACGTTCCAGATGCGCGAGTTTTTGTGCTCGCCCATCAGGTCAGTGCGATTGATGAGCAGCAACATCAGGATGATGACGACCGGGAGCAGGACACCGTTCAGCACCTGGGAGAGAATGGCGACGTTGATCAACTGCGTATCGGGCAGGACGAGAACGGTGACTGCACCGCCGGCAATGAGCAGCGAATAGAGCCAGTAGAAGAAGGGCGCCTCGCGGAAGTTCTTGTCGACGCCGGATTCGAAGCCCATGCCTTCGCAGACGGTGTAGGCCGTGGACAGCGGCAGGATAGAAGCGGCGAAGATGGACGCGTTGAACAGCCCAAAAGCGAAAAGGATGAATGCGTAGTCGCCGGCGAGCGGGCGCATGGCCTCGGCCGCGTCGGAAGCCACCTGGATGGCTCCCATACCGTGCACATAGAGCGTGGCCGCGCAGGCTACGATGATGAACCAGGCGACGATGTCGGTGAAGAGACTGCCCACGATTACGTCGAGCCGCGAGGCCGCGTAGTCTTTCACGCGAATGCCTTTTTCCACGATCGAGGACTGAAGATAGAACTGCATCCACGGAGCGATGGTGGTGCCGACGACGCCGATGGCCATGTACATATAGGCCTTGTCGCTCCATACCGACCGGGCCGGCAGTTTGACGGTAGCCCAGAGCGCATCGTGCCAGTCGGGCTGCGAAAGGACGCCGGCGAAGATGTAGCAGATATAGACCAAAGACGCGACGATAAATATTTTTTCGGTGCTCTTGTAGGTGCCGCGCACCACCATATACCAGACCAGAAGCGCGCAAAGAGGCACGGAGATGAACTTGGTGACGTGGAAGAGGCGCAGCGAGCCGGCGATGCCGATGAATTCGGTGACCACGTTGGTGTAGTTGACCACGACCAGCAGCACCATGAGGACGAAGGTGATGCGCAGGCCGAATTCCTCGCGGATGAGATCGCTGAGACCTTTGCCCGTGACTACGCCCATGCGGGCGCACATCTCCTGCACCACGATGAGCGCGATGGTGATGGGAATCATGGTCCACAGGAGGGTGTAGCCGTATTGCGCGCCGGCCTGAGAGTAGGTGAGGATGCCGCCGGAGTCGTTATCGACATTGGCGGTAATGAATCCGGGACCAAGGACGGCCAGAAAGAGAAAGATCCGGATTCGCCAGCGCTTCCACATGCGATCGAGTTCCTAAGGTGGGTTCATCACTGTTTTGGATTTGCGGAAGAATATTCCTCAATGACCATAGCAGGCAAGACCCAAACGCGCGAAGCCTGAGGCGCAAATTTCTCGCGGGAGTTTCACCTGCAAAAAGGGCAGACTCTTCTTAAGGAAGAATCCACCCTTTATCTGCGAAGGAAAATGAGCCAGCCTTGCGGCGGCTGCTAGGCTGAGGCCGTTAGCACAGGCTCTGTCCGCTGCCCGATGCCGGCGCCGAGAAGGCAATTCACCACATCTGCCGCACTATAGCTGTTGCGGCCCGGCGCGATGAACTGCGCGATGGTATTCAGGTCGTCGCCCACTGTGATCAAGGCCGGTTCAACGAAGCCGTCCTTGCGCACCTGCGCGTGCCCGATATTTGCCAGCAGCGTATTGCACAGGCACTTGCGCCCGAACGTTTCCTCGATTTTGCCGTCTTTGGCGACGTAATTGTCAACAGGCTCCGCCGAGCAACGGTAGCCAATCTGGCCATCGCCCGCTACGTACGCCTCGCGCAGATATCCCAGATCGCATGTCCGGTTCCGTTCCGCGTAAGTATTGGCCGCCGAAGTGGTGCCCTCAAGCTGCGCCACCTTGAAGGGAAATCCAGTCGGCGAGGCCAGCGGATCGGTAAACACCTCGCCAACACCCGCCATGGCCTGCTCGATGAGGCGCGCTTTCAGGTCGGCCCGCATACCCGACTCCCGGCTAAAGGCAAATGCGGTTCCTACCTGCACTCCTGTCGCGCCTTGATCCAGAGCTTGCTGCAATTTGGCCGGGCTGCCATAGCCGCCTGCCAGCCAGAAGGGAACGCCGAGCGCGCGCAAATCCTCGATGTTGACCTGGTCGCGCTCGCCATAGACCGGTTCGCCGGCGGCGTTTAGCTGCAATTTGCCCCGCGGCGGCGCATTGTGGCCGCCCGCCGTAGGGCTCTCGATGACGAGGCCGTCGACGCGGCCGCTGGCGCGGCGCAGCATGGTCGCGGCCAGTGTGTTTGACGAAACAATGGCCAGAAATCTGGGCCGGTTGAGCGCAGGCAGGGGTCCCTCCGCATATGCGGCCGGATCGAGCCGCATCGGCGTATCGAGATTCGCGGACTGGCTTTGCGACGCACCTGTGATTGCCAGGCGATACTCCGCCGCATGTTGCGCCGCGAACGCATCCAGCACCCCGGGAATGTGGAGAGGGATTCCTGCGCCCATCAGGACGTAGCCCACGCCCGCCAGCATGGCGCCGTAGATCGAGGGCAGATGGGGAATCTGAACTTTCTCAAGATAGTTGATGCCTACTGGATTGTTGTGGCCTTCCCTGGCCAGAAAAACCTCAACGAAGTTACTCACCATGCAGATCTCGACGAGCTTGCGCGAATCGTTCTTCTGGTGCATGGGAAGCGCCTTATAAGGCGCACCTGCATCCTTGCCGCCAGGCACGAAGTACTCCTGCCAGATGCGCTTCGCCATCTCCTGAAACGGAAATGCGTCCAGTCCCCGGCGCATGTGGCCGCCTTGATCGCCATCGGCGAGGCGGCGCACAAAGACCGAATCGAGCGCCGTGCCCGACACGACACCGAGCTGGCCAAGTTTGGAAACGGCCTGGGCCAGTCGCCAATTGGACACACCGACGCCCATGCCACCCTGAATAATCTTCGGAAACTGGAACATGCGTAAATTGTTTCACAGATTTTGATGTGTCTGCGGTTTTTGCTGGTAATTGGTAACAAAAAGGTAGCCAGGAAAAGCAGGGGATGGACCAGAATGGATCCCGATCAGTAGCGGCTTCCACCAGAATCTAAAGCTTTTCGCGCAGAAAGCTGATGACGCGCTCAGCCTGTACCACGCCGACCATGCGGCCCTGCGAGTCGACCACGGGAAGCGCGTGGAGATTGTATTTATCGAACATCTCGGCCAGATCATTCTGTTTCAGGTCGGGCGGGCAGGAGATTACGCGTGGCTCGGCCAGCACACTCAAGTGCGAGTCCGGCTGCGCCATCACCATGCGAGCCAGCGGAATGGCGCCGCGAAGCATGCGTTTCTCGTCCAGCAGAAAGATTTCGGTGACGCCTTCGGGGTCGCCGTCGAAGCTACGCAGCGCCTGCACTGCCTGCGCGACTGTCGCATCGACTCCGAGGTAGACGAACTCCGTGGTCATGCAGCCGGCCGCGGAGTCCTCGTCGAACTCCAGAAGTTCTTCGACCTCCTGCCGCTCTTCCGGCTCCATCTCCTCGAGGATTGCGTCGGACTGTTCCTCGGGCAGCTCGGAGAGAAGATCGGCGGCGGCGCCGGGGT
>CAYOVE010000042.1:0-19028 GCA_964407295.1 uncultured Occallatibacter sp. | reverse complement strand
TTGCTGACCTGTTCTGCGTGCTGGCAGGCAAGGCGACACTGGTTACGGGCGGCGCTGTAAACGAGGCGCGGACGATTGCGCCTGGGGAAACGCGCGGGACGTCGATCGAAGGCGGCGCACGGCAGACTTTGCGAGCGGGAGACTTTGCTCATGTCCCGGCGGGCACGCCGCATCAGATGCTTGTAAGAGCCGAGGAGACGTTCACTGCGCTGGTGATGAAGGTGCAGGAAGTCATTTAGGAGCCGATCCGGATATGGGAGTGATCAGATCGAGAATTGGAGCGGGAGACCGGGATCGAACCGGTGACATTCAGCTTGGGAAGCTGACGTTCTACCACTGAACTACTCCCGCCCTTTTAAATCGGCTATTGAACTGATTGGCAATCGCTTACTGTTTCCTATCTTCTCATCGGCTATTTATTCTCTTCATCCATGAGTTCCCGGCGAGAATCACCGTCGGATATCCTTCGAACTGATGCGGGCGAAAAATAGAACGTTTAACAAGCTGACTGCAAGGTTGACAGCAAACGCAACCGAAAGAGTGCACCGGACATAGTATCGCAAGAACACCGGACGCTGGCAACACTGCTTCGCTCTGTGATCTCATCGTTCGCAGCCGGTCAGAGAAAATGCGAGCCGTTGCTGATCTTCCCTGCCCCTCCAAATCCCACTCGCCCGGCCACGACGGGAACAACCCCGACGATCGCACGCTTGCTCCTATGCCATTCGAAGACTCAATTGCGCTTTTGCGCAGCAAAAAGCCGCGCCGGCGAGTTCGTCCGCGACCCGCACTTGATCACCGACCTCAACGAGACTCTCTGTTTATCGATCACTCACTCACAAACAAGTCTTAAGGCAGCTTCACCATATCGGTCTTGAACTCTTCAGCCGCCGGCACCACAGCCTCGTCCCTTTCGTAGCCATCTTTGCGAAAAAAGACGTGAACCGTTGCTGGCTCCGGCTGCGGGAGTTGGAAGGTGCAAGTGCCGTCACTGCCCGTAAAGCATGTATTCATCTTGCCCTGGCCGATCTGGACATCTATCTCCACGCCTGAGACAGGTATCCCGCTCACCCGGTCGGTGACCTGCGCGCTGAATTGCCACGGAGGTGGAGGCGGCGGAGGACGCAAAGCGTACCAGATCCCAATTCCGGCAAGAATCGCCGCGAACACGCCCAGCACGGCTTGTAACTTGCGCCTGAGCCCCAAGGGCCAGCCCAAGGCCGGCTTGAGCTGCGCGGCCGCCTGCGCGGGGTCGGCGGTGGTGATGCCCTGCACCTCAAGCATCGCCGGCAACGGCGTCTTATCGAGCATCCACGGCAGGATCGGCTTGTGCAGCGCCTCGCCGCGCGAATACTCGAAGGTGATGTATTCGGAGCCGCGCGTGTTCTGCGACCAGCACAGCACGATCGTTCGGGAAGCGGCGATCGAGCGCTCCAACCTGCGCTTCCACTGCTCGCCAGGATCGATTGACTGCACGTCGAAGAAAACCTGGTAGCCGAGGCGACGCAACTCGTCGCGCAGCGGCGCCACGCGCTCGGTGTCGGCGCGCGAGTAGCTCAGGAATACGTCGTATTTGGCCATCGTCGTAGGCTCTATTGTTGCAAAATCGGCTCAAGCTGGTGGAGCGCCGCGGTCATGCCGGCGCTGTCACCGTTCTGGACGGCGGTGAAGAGAGCGATCCAGGAGGCGTGGCCGGAGGCAAAGGCAGGCGACTGCGAGAGAAAACGCAGAGTTCCCGTGAAGCTCCAGCCGCCCGGGGTTAAGTACCGATCCGCATCCGCTTTGGTGAGCAAGCGCAAGTCAGCGGCATGCGCCCCGGCCTTATCGGCTGCGCCCCATTGGCAGGCCAAGCCGATGACGTCCCGGACAGAGGTATACGCCTTTTGCTGGACAAGTGCTGCGTCGTCCAGCTTTGCCTCCAGCTGAACGCAACCATCGAAGTCTGCCCCTGTTAGTTCCGCCTCGAGGAGGTTCATGCGATTGTCGACGGTCGGGTCAAAGTCAGCCAGCTCCATTGCGATTTTCAAGGCATCGCCGAACTGGAAAGTGTGGTCGTGATAGAGGCCCTCAAGATGCGACTGCACTTGGGACCAGTTTTGTGGCAGATCTGCTTTGGTGTAGACCTCGAGCGCGCTGCGGTAGGCCTCGGCCGCCTGGTCGTTCAAAGGGGCGGCTTTGTCTCCGCTGGCATTGGTCTCCTCATGCATCAATGCAGATCCGAGGTTGTATTGCGTCGCAGCCCATTCCTTTGGCTGACTGGCTTTGGTGCGCGCTTCGAGCTCACTCTGGAACGCCTGCGCCGCCTGGCCAAACAACGTGGCGGCCTTGCCTCCACTGGCCAGCTTTCCCTCGTCCATGAGCGCGGTCCCGAGACTGTCCTGTGTATCGGCCCAGACCTGAGGCAGATCTGCTTTGGTTACCACCTCGAGGGAGCTTCGATACGCCTGCGCGGCCCGATCGAATAATCCGGCAGCTTGGTCTCCGCTTGCCCGATCTGCCTCGTACCCGAGGGCATCCCCAAGGCTGTCTTGCGTCGCGGCCCATTCCCCGGGCGTATCCGTTTTGGTATAGACCTCGAGCGCGCTGCGATATGCCTCCACCGCTTGATCCAAAAGGGCAGCGGCCTTGTCTCCGCTGACGTTTGAGCCCTCATGCGACAACGCCAATCCGAGATTGAGTTGTATCAGAGCCCATACCTGAGGAAAACCGGCTTTGGTGTAGACCTCGAGCGCACTGCGATACGACTGCACTGCCTGATCAAGCAGGGCAACGGTTTTGTCTCCGCTGACGAGTGTCTCCTCATACATTAATGAGGATCCAAGACTGAATTGCGTCGAGGCCCATGCCCGGGGAAAGCCGGCTTTGGTGTCGACTTCGAGCGCGTTGCGATACGCCTGCACGGACTGATCGAGCGCAGCAACAGCCTTCTCTCCGCTGATTCGCTTTCCCTCGTCTAGAAACGCGTTGCCGAGATTGATTTGTGCTCCGGCCCATTCCTGCGGATGGTCGGCCTTAGTGTCGACCGTAAGCGCGCTCTGGTAGGCCTGCACTGCCTGGTCCAGCAGGGCCACGGCATCGTCTCCGGCGGTGCGCACGCCCAGGTCCGCGAGCGCACTTCCGAGACCGCCTTCTATCTCCGCCCAATACTCGGGATTGTCGGCTTTGGAAAATCCATCGAGCGCGCTGCGATACGCCTGCACGGCCTGATCGAGTGCGGCAGCGGCCTTGTCGCCACTGGCTCGCTCACCCTCGCCCCGGAGCGCACGCGCAAGAAAGCTCTGGGTGGTCGCATCGTCTTTAGTATGGCCTTCGAGCGCACTGCGATAAGCTTGCGCTGCCTGATCGAGGAGGTCAACAGCCTGGGCTCCGGCGGCGCGCCCGCCTTCCACAGTGAGTGCCAATCCGCGCGCGAATTCAACTGCCGCTGCCCCCTCAGGGTTACCTAGCGCGGTTTCCTCGCGCGCCAACGAATCGAATTCACTGACGGATTGAGCAAGCAGCACGAGACCCTGGCTTGTGGCATCACCCTCACCCTCCCATAAGAGCATGTAAGCTGCGTACGCCTGCGCATGAAGCCACAGTTTATGGAAGCTCTTGTCGTCAGGGTGCTTCTTGTATTCGGCCTCCGCAGTGGCCTCCGCGCTATTCGCCGTTAGCGTCGCCTGGTGATACTCGCGGTTATCTCGATAGGCGATGGCTGCCTGCTCAGAGTGATCAATGAGCCGCTGCAGCGAGGAGCGTTGCTGGCCGAGAAGCGCCTGCTGCGCTGCCTCCAGCGCTTTGACTTCGGCCTCAAGGGATTTACTCTGCGTATCCTCGGCGGCGATCTCCTGGCGATCTGCGTCGCTGGCCTGGCTGAAGTCTTTTGCGGCGTCCGCATAGTGCTTGAGCGCAAGCTCGGCCAGGCCCTTCTGCTCTGCTGTAACACCTCCCGTTTGCTTTTCGATTCCCTCCGCCCATTGCTTGACCTGCTGATCCGCCTGCTCTGCGGAGAAGCCGTTGGTCTGGGCCCACTCGGCAATACCCTCGCCGAGGCCAGGTGCCTGCTCCTCGGCCGAAGCCGTCCGTGGCGCGCTGCTCTGCTGCCGCAAGCTGGCCACCTCCAGGGACAAACGGCGCAGCGCGGCCTCAATCTGCGCCGGACCAAGCAGCGCGGGAGAGCCCTTGGGAAGCATGCTCACGTTGATGGATGGCGGCAGAACGGCCAATTGGCCGTCGGCTGGTTGATAGATCACCAGATTCGCGGCGCCGCTGACCTGGATGCGCAGGCCGCCGCGCTGGGCTGCATCCTCCGATACATTGAGCCACGCCTGGCCATTGGGGTTAGTCACATCGCGTGCCTCAGTGACCAGGACATTGTTGTCGAGGAAATCCAGCTCAACGCGCACCGTCGGGACCGGCTGGGGCGGTTGCGACTGCGCGTTGACAACCACAACTGCCACGGTCCGGGGTGCCGTCGCCTTTTGCGCAACGGCAGCGATCTGCGCGCCACAGAGGCACAGAAGCAATGCCGCCCATGAAGCATGAGCTTTCAAGAATTGACCCCCGGCGCCACGCGCTCGGTGTCAGCACGCGAGTAGTTCAGGAACACGTCGTATTTGGCCATCGTCGTCGGCTCTATTGTTGCAAAATCGGCTCAAGCTGGTGGAGGGCGGCGGTCATGCCCGCGCTATCTCCACCGTAGAAACTGTTAAAGAACGCGATCCATGAACTGCGGCCCGTCGCAAATGCAGGCGAGCTCGCGAGCAGGGAGTTTGTCGCAGTAGCGTCCCAGTAGTAGGGAGTGTCTTCGGCGGCTTTTGACAGCAGGGTCTTCTCTGTCTCCCGCGCCGCGCTCTTGTTTCCGGCGCCCCATTCGCAAAGAAAACGGAGTGCGTCTTCCCGAAAGACTTGCCTCGGCGGCAGCAGGCCGTCTGTGATTTGTCCGAATTGCTGCACGCAGACTTCAAAACGAGATGTATCGAGGCTTATCAACGCCATGGCCAGCTGACCACCGGCCCAGAGCCGGGACAGGTTGGTCTTGGAGACGACCTCAAATCCATTCTGGTAGGCCTGCGCCGACTGATTGAAAAGCGCGACGGCCTCTGCGCCGCTGGAGCGTCCGGCCTCATACTGCAGCGCGTCCCCCATGAAAAGTTGAGTAACGGCCCATTCCTGGGGCATATCGGCTTTGGTGCGCACTTCAAGCGCATTCTGGTAAGCCGTCAACGCCTGGCTGAAGAACGCAAGCGCCTTGTCGCTGGTGGAGTCTTCACCTTCTACCGTCAGCACATCACCAAGGCCGCCTTGTACGCTCGCCCACTCCTTGGGCCGGTCGGCTTTGGTGTAGACCTGAAGCGCATTCTGGTAGGCCTGGATAGCCTCATCCAGGAGCGGAGTTGCCTTGTCGCCGCGAGTGCGACTTCCTTCGGCCTTCAGCGCGTTCCCGAGGGAGCTTTGGGTCCACGCCCACGCTGCCGGCTCATCGGCTCTGGTGTAGACCTGAAGCGCACTCCGGTAAGCCTCGACCGCCTCATCGATCAGCGGCATGGCCTTGTCCCCATCGGCGTTTCCGCCCTGATTCATAAGCAAGTTGCCGAGATTGTTTTCAATCCGTGCCCAGTCCTTCGGCTCGTCGGCTTTGGTCAGGATCTCGAGCGCGTTCCGGTAGGCCTCGACAGCCTGCTCGAGTAAAGCGGGCGCCTTATCGGCGCTGGTGCGAAATCCCTCGTCCAACAAGGCGTTTCCGAGGTTAGATTGCGTCCACGCCCAGCCTTTGGGCTCACCGGTTTTGGTGTAGATCTCCAGCGTGCTGCGGTAGGCCTGTGCCGCCTGGTCGAGCAGCGCGGCAGCTCCGTCTCCGCTAGCCTGCGCTGCCTCCTGCTCGAGCAACATTCCCAGAACGTTTTGTGCATTGGCCCAGTCCCGTGGCAGATCGGCTTTGGTGTAGACCTCGAGCGCACTTCGATACGCCTGCGCAGCCTGATCAAGCAGTGCAGCGGCCTTCTCCCCGCTGGCGCGATTCGCTTCGTCTCCCAGCGCACTGCCGAGGTTGGTTTCCGTCCACGCCCAGGATGTTGGCAAATCGACCTTTGTGTAGACCTCGAGCGCGCTGCGGAACGCTTGCACTGCCTGATCGGATAAGGCATCGGCTTTGTCCTTATCGGTAGAGCGATCGCCCTGTGCCATCAGCACGGATCCGAGGGAATCTTGCGTCCGCGCCCAGTCCTGGGGCAGATCGGCTTTGGAGTAAACCTCAAGTGCGCTGCGAAACGCCTCCGCCGACTGATCGAAAAAGGCAACAGCTTTGTCTCCGGTGGCCCGCTTTCCCTCATCCTGGAGCGCGCGTCCGAGACCAGTCTCTGCCATTGCCCAATACTGGGGCTCATCGGTTTTCGTGTAGACCTGAAGCGCGCTGCGATACGCCCGCGCCGACTGATCGAGCAGGGAAGCGGCCCTGTCGCCTGTGGCGCGCTCACCCTCTGTCATCAGCGCATTGGCGATGCTGCTCTCGGTCGTCGCCCAATCCTGGGGCAGGTCGGCTTTGGTGCGCACTTCGAGCGCATTCTGATAAGCCTCGACTGCCTCTTCAATCAATGCGGTGACTTTGTCTCCGCTCGTGCGCCCCGCCTGATCCATGAGCGCATTCCCAAGGTTGCTTTCCACCAGAGCCCAAAACTGGGGCAGATCGGCCTTCGTCAAGACCTCCAGCGCACTGCGATACGCCTGCACTGCCTGGTCGAGCAAGCCTGCGCCCTTATCGCTGCTCGACCGGTCGCCCTCTGCCAGGTATGCATTTCCGAGGTTGTTCTCGGTCCTCGCCCAGCCCTGCGGCAGATCCGCTTTGGTGTCAACCTCAAGTACGTTCCGGTAGGCCTCAACTGCCTGGCTCAGCAATGCCGCGGCTTTGTCTCCGCTGGCGCGAATCCCCTCATCCCAGAGCGCATTCCCCAGAACGTTCTGCGCATTGGCCCAGGCCTGCGGCAGATCGGCTTGGGTGTAGACCTCAAGCGCGCTGCGAAAGGCCTGCGTCGACTGATCGAGTAGGTCGATTGACTTGCCTCCGTTGGTCCGCTCGCCTTCCCTTAACAGCACTTCTCCCAGGCCGATTTGCGTGTGCGCCCAGGACTGCGGCTGGCCGGTCTGGGTGTAGACCTCGAGCGCGCTGCGATACGCCTGCGCCGCCTGATCGAAGAAGCCCACCGCCTTGTCTCCGCTTGCCCGTTCTCCCTCGTCGTTGAGTGCAAATCCAAGGCTGCCTTGGATTCTGGCCCAGTCTTGAGGCTGATCGGCCTTCGTGTCGATCTCGAGCGCGCTGCGATAGGCCTGCACCGCCTGATCGATCAGGACGGCGGCCTTGTCTCCGGTCGTCGCGTCGTCTCCCTCGGCTTCGAGCGCGGCCCCGAGTTCCCTCTGCGTACTGGCCCACTCCTGAGGATGATCGGCTTTCGTGTACACCCCGAGCGCGTTGCGATCCGCCTCGACCGCTTGATCGAGCAACCCGGCGGCTTTGTCTCCGCTGGTCCGTAATCCCTCGTCGTAGAGCACATCCCCAAGCTCGTCTTGCGTCTTCGCCCAGTCCTGAGGCAGACCGGTTTTGGTGCGCACCTCGAGGGCGCTGCGAAATGCCTGCACCGCCTGATCGAGCAGCGCAGCAGATTTGTCTCCGCTTACCCGCGCGCCTTCCTCTTCGAGCGCAACGCCAAGGCCGGCGTGTGCCGCCGCCTCTTCCTGGCGGTCTCCGAGCACAGCATATTTACCGGCCAGCGACTGGTAATCGTTCGCGGATTGTTCGATCAATGCCAGGCTCACATCGGCGGGAGCGACGGCGCCCTCGCGCACCCGCGCCGCCGCAGCATCTCCGACCGCCTCCAACCAAAGCTCGTGGAAGCCCTTGTCGTCGGGAAACTTGTTGTATTCCGCGTCGATGGCGGTTGCCGCGCTCTCCAGTGTTTGCGTGGCCTCGTGGTACTGGCCGTTCAGGCGATACGCGCCTGCGGCCTGCTCGCTGTGATCGAGAAGCTCCCGCATCGGGGTTCGAAGCTTGTCGAGCAGAGACTGCTGCGCCGCCTGCAGGGCCTGCACCTGCGCTTGAAGCGCTTTTTCCTGTGCCGCGAGAGCCTGCTCCTGCGCGTCCTCTGCGTTGATCGCCTGGCGATCGGCAGCGCCGGCCTCATTGAACAATTGAGCAGCATTGGCGTAGTGGTTAAGCGCAAGCTCCGCCAGCGCCTTTTGCTCCGCCGTCGCTCCACCCGATTGCTTTTCGATTTCCTCGGCCCACTGCTGCACCTGCTGATCGGCCTGCCCGGCAGAGAATCCGTTGGCCTTGGCCCACTCGGCCACCGCAGCGCCCAGGTCCGGCTTCTGCGCTTGCGCTGCGTTCGTCTGTGTTGTGTTCGCTTGTCCCGCAAGCGCCACATTCTTTTTCTGCAAACCGGAGATCTGAAGCGACATCCGGTGCAGCATGGCTTGAATTTGCGCCGGCCCCAGCAACGCGGGTGAACCCTTGGGCAGCATGCTTACGCTGATGGTCGCGGGCAGCGCCGCCAACTGACCGTCGGCCGGCTGATAAATGACCAGTCCGCTGGCGCCGTCGATCTGGATGCGGAGGCCCCCGCGCATCGCCGCATCTTCCGAAACGTCTAGCCACGCCTGGCCTTTGGGGTTGGTGACATCGCGCGCTTCGGTGACGAGCACGGAGCCGTCGAGATAACCAAGCGAGATGCGCACCGTGGGCACGGGCTGCGAGGGCTCAGTATGCGCATCCGCGACCACAACGGCTACAGTTCGCTGTGCAGGAGCCTTTTGCGCAAGGCCAGCGCGCTGCGCCACGCACAGGCACAGCAGTAAAACAGCCCATGAAACCTGAGTCTTCAAGTTGACCTCTGGCACGGCAGGACTGGCTGGTTGGGGGGGAGCCCTGATGATTAGAAATTCTATCTGAATCCAGGTCTCTGGAATCTGTCAATTCGCGGTCGCCGGGCGGAGTCCCAATTGGGGCTGGCGAATCCCATGCATCCTCGCCCCCAATGGGCAGAGTGTTTTCGCGGGGCAAGGGGCTTGGCTAATTCAGAACAGCTCGCATCCGAAGATCCGAACAACACCACTGAACAAGAGCATTTGATATCGGGCCACGGCAAACTGTGCCAGTCCCTGGCCTATGCCGGCGAGTTTTCTGAAGTGCGAAGCCATCGCGAAACGGTAATCGCGATCAATCAACTGATGGTGAGTTCTGACAAAAACTCTGCGCAAGCTCGCGCCGAATTCGGCAACTCGAATATGACCATGGGATTGGCTGTAACTTCGGCATTCGCCATTCCCGTGAATGATGGCGCGTTACTAAGCGGCCGCGGAAAGCCACCAGAGGGGGTGAGTTATGAACGATCCTGGGGATAAGTTGACCAATGAATGCGCTGTTGGGTCCAGGAGTTAGCCCCGAACCCCGCCAGCGACTTCTGGTGGATGCCTGTGCCCGAATTACGCCAGTGAGTTGCTGACGTTGCTGAACACCGTGTTGACGGCAGTCGCCACGCCCTTAACGCTGGTGATGACTGTCAGTGCAATCAGCGCTATGAGCAACGCATATTCAACCAGATCCTGGCCTTCTTCGTGACTCGCCAGACTCTGGATCTTGATATACAGACGCAGTGCTAGGTTATTCATATTGACCCCTCTCGTATTTGAAATTTACCGATAAACGAATGACTCAGCCCTTGATTCGAGTAACTAATATGAATCGTGGATCGTTATAGGACAACTGTCAACGTAGCTACGGTGACGTTAAGTCCGGTTACGTTTGCCCAGAAAATGAAACTATTGGTCACTTATCGAAGCATCCGATGCCAAAGTGGCTTTGGTGACGTTGAGACCGGTTACCTTTGCCGAGGAAATGAAACTTTCGCGTCATTTAAGGCCGAACCATGGATAACAAAACGTCAAAAACGCTCGTCAATTGCGCTGAATCAAACGGAACCCGGTTTTCGCATTGGACTTGGATGTGGAAGGTCGCAGAGAGCAGAAGCGCGGGGCGGGAGGGCATCGCTCGCGAATTGGCCTTTCGCCTGCAAGCCCGATCAAGTTAGCATGGGCCGTGTCGCTGGTTTGCGAAGCTGGACCGGCCCGAACTTGACGCCGCCGTGTCACGCCGGCCCAGCACGATCTCAGGATGAGGCTCGGATGACCGTTCGCATCGCCAAGCTCCTTCTTCTGGTTTCTGTGGCCTTTCTCTACGCCTTGGTTGTGTTCAATAACCTCACCGACTTCGGGTCGAACGCACAGTTTGTTCGCCACGTGCTCCTGATGGACACAACCATCCCAGGCAACCATGGCCTGTGGCGTTCTATTTCCTCGCCCGCAGTCGACCTGGTCTTTTACCTGAGCATCATTGTCTGGGAGGCACTCACTACGATTCTGCTCACATTGGGCGCCCTTCGATTATTGCGCGCTCTGCGGCTGCCTGCTCCCGCGTTCAACGCGGCTAAGACTCTGCCCCTGCTCGCTCTCACCTCTTCTCTGCTTATGTGGCTTGTTGCATTTCTTGCCATTGGCGGGGAGTGGTTCCTGATGTGGCAGTCGCGCACCTGGAATGGGCAAGAGGAAGCCTTCAGGAACTTCGCGGTTATCGGTATCGTGTTTCTGATCCTGTTGCAGCCCGACGTGGACGGACAGCCGTGACGCCGGCGCGCGGAATCTTTCGATGGATTGCCTTGGTGGCGACGGGCGGAGCACTTGGCGCCTTCGGACAGGCGGGCAATCCTGCGTGGCAGAGCGCTGTTGAAGCGGCGTCACGCAAGGCTCCCGAAGCAAGAATTGTCGTCCTCGATATCGCCAGCGGTCGATTGCTGGCGGCGCACCGATTAGATGAGGCGGCGCGAACGCTGGCCGCGCCGGGATCAACGATGAAGCCGCTGATTCTATATCAGCTGGTGAGCGCAGCCCGGTGGAACCCGGCGAGCCGCGTCGCTTGCAATCGGCAACTCGTCGTTGCCGGCCATCGGCTGGCGTGCGCGCATCCACTCGCTCCGCCCTTCGATGCCCGCGAGGCGTTGACGTGGTCGTGCAATACCTACTTTGCCGGAGTGGCACGCACGCTGCGTCCGGGCGAGTTGGGCCAGTTGCTGCGGCCAACCGGCTTGCTCGTCTCGACAGGCCTCGCACACGATGAAGCCGTGGCCCAATTTCGCGAGCCGGATTCTGCCGATGCTGAGCAACTCACATTGCTGGGAGTTGAAGGCGTGCGCGTGACACCGCTGGAGTTGGCCGAAGCTTATCGATGGCTGGCGTTGGAGATGGCCGCGCATCCAAACTCCGATGCGGCACAGGTCGTGTGTGAGGGGCTTGAGGACTCTGCCAGCTTCGGCATGGCCGGGCAAGCGAGTTTGGGTGGAGTTGCAGTGATGGGGAAGACGGGCACGGCGGAAGGCGTGCTATCGACCCGAACGCACGGATGGTTTGTTGGCCTCGCGCCGGCGAAGAACCCAAAAGTCGTGATCGTCGTTTTTTTGCCTGCGGGCCGTGGCATGGATGCGGCGCACGTTGCGGGGGAGATTTTGGCCAACGCACCTTTGGAGCGGCCGTGACCCGATCGCCCGTGACTCGACAATGGATGGCGCGATCGCTCCTGAGCCTGCTGGCCGCGGCCGGCGTCGCGTGGACCGGCATGCAAACGGCACCACAAGCCGCCGTGAACGCTGCCGGAGCACCACGAGAAGCCCCGGCCTCCGCGCGAGCAACGCTTCGCGTTGGAATGTGGACTCTGTGGCATGACCGTGAAGTGGTGCTGACGCCTGCCGGGCCAGATCACAAAATCAAATTGCGAGGTTGCTCCGGGTGCGCCGAGCTCTTATTCACTGAAAAGGCCACCGTTCATGCGGATGGAAATGCGTTGACGCTGACGGCTGGCGGCAAAACGGGCGGCGCGCCTCATTTCTTTTTGGCCGCGCCGATGACGCTCACGGCGCACGGCGAAACCGTGACGCTCCATGATCCGGTCACGATCTCGGCGCGGAATGGCGCGCTGGTCATCGTGGTGACGCTTCCGGTAGAAAGCTATGTGGAGCGGGTCGTCGCGAGCGAAAGCGGCGCAGCCGACAGCGCGGAGTCATTGAAGGCGCTGGCGATTGTGGTGCGCAGCTTTGCGTTGCATGAGGCGCATGGGCACGCCGATTACGACCTGTGCGACTCAACCCACTGCCAGCTTCTGCATTGGGGCGGCAACGGCGGGCGCGCGGCGACGGCGCACGCGGCAACGCTCGCGACTGCGGGCGAGACGTTGTGGTTCCACGGTCAGCGTGCGCTGGCCTACTTTGGAAAGGATTGCGGCGGACGGACGGCTTCACCAACCGAGGTTTGGCCTCACGCCAGGATCGTTTCCTATCTGCCCTCGCAGCCCGATCGATACTGCACGGAGGATGGCGGCAAGGAGTGGGCGTCTGAAATGACGCGGACTGAGCTTTCGGCAGCGTTGGCCGCGCATGGGCTCGCCAAGCCGGGATGGAAGAACATCAGCGTAGCGCGGCGGGGCGAATCTGGACGCGCGGTAACAATCAAGGTCGACGGGGCTGAGATCGGCGCTGACGAGTTCCGCCTTGCTGTCGGTGAGTCGCTGGGGTGGAACCGAATTCCGAGCACATGGTTCGAGGTGAGCCGCGAGGCCGATCGATTCGCCTTTCACGGGCGCGGTTGGGGCCATGGCGTCGGCCTGTGCCAGAAAGGCGCGGCGGCGATGGCGCAACAGGGTCGGTCGACGCAGGAGATTCTGGAGCAGTATTTTCCGGGAGCGCAGGCGGCCGACGAGGCGACCGGGCGCGAATGGAACAAGTACGACGGCGATGGATTTGTTCTCGAGTCGCTCGATGCAAGCGACGCGGGGTACCTGACCGATCTGAACCGCGCGCGTGCGGAGGCAACGGAGAGATCGGGCTTGAAAGCGACGACGCCGTTCACGGTGCGGACCTTCACCAGTACGCCGGCCTTTCGCGCAAGCACTCTCGCGCCCGGCTGGGTGGCGGCATTCACTGAAGGTGATTGGATCGGTACGCAGCCGTTGCGGACACTGGCAGCGAGAGGTCTCATCGCCGACACGACGCGCCACGAGTTTCTGCATGCACTGGTGGAGCAGGAGGCGGGGCCGCGCGCGCCGCTTTGGTTGCGCGAAGGGCTGGTGGAGTTTTGGAGCGAACCGAGCCGCGACCCGAATTCGTCCGATCGCGGGCGACCAACGCCCGCGTTAAAAGTTGATGCGACCGATGCCGCGCTGGCTCATGCCACAACCGAAGAGGAGTCCGAGGCCGCGCATCGGGCGGCTAAGTGGTACGCCGCGCAACTTCTCGCTCGCTACGGGCGCGCGCAAGTGCTCGAATGGCTCCGGTCAGGCATTCCCGACGGTATCATCGCTGGCCTCGGGCAGCGGTAGCTTGACGGAATCCTCACCGAGCGGTCCTGAGCCAACCGGCGCGAGAACCAGGGAATCGTCGCCGGACTCGGCTTTGGTGAGCCGCGGCCGACTCAGCAGCACCGCGCACCATGCCAGAAGAAGAACCCAGCAAACCACCGCCAGCAAATATGATCCCGCGAGCTTGAGCACCACGAACCAGACCTGATGCGAAACCGTCCCATGCGGCTCGCCATTGAAGAAATGACTGGGCCACTCGACGGCCACAAGAGCCGCGATGATCACCGCCAGCCACCAACGCCAATTCAACAACAAACGGATAATCTTTCGCCCCGGCAAATGCCAGCCCCATTGCGCAGACGAAATCGCCCAGGGAATGATCTTCGCCGGTAGTGCGATCCAGCGAAAGACCCAGACGAGAAACGTGAGCCAGCTTTGAATATGGTCGTACGTGAAGAGAGTGGCGCGCTCGTTGGCCGCAAAGCGCGAGTTCAAATAACCAGCCCATTCCGGAATCTGATCGCTGCACCAATCCAAAAGCGCCCACGCGGCCCACGCGATCGCAGCCCAGACCAAAAGCGCGAGCACGCCTACCCATAAGCGCACGCGCCGTTGCTCATCATCGACGAGCCTCCGCATGGTTCCCGCCTCAAGGAGCAAAGCCGCGGCGAGCAGCACGAGCGGCACGAACAACGTGAGCCCCACTTGCCACGCGTAACTATCGGGCAGGCGCGTCCAGGCAACGCCAGCGAGAATGAGCAGGAGCGTGGCCCAGAATTGGGCTGCGACCCACGCAAGGCTCAAACGCAAGCGGCGAAGCAAATCGATCAAGGAATTGGCGGCGGCGACATCGTTCACGGCTGCACCTCCAGCGTTGCGGGATCGGTAGTGGTCTGGACGTTCGACTGATACATGGGCCCGGCCTGCGCGGGGCTGATCTGGAAGATTCCCGAATCATCAGCCTGGAGCAGGTAGACGTAGACGCTGCGCTGCCCGAAATCGGTATTGAAGAACGCGGCGCGGTCGTCGCGGAACTCCTCGCGTGTAAACAATTCGGACCACCAATCGGGCTTGTTGTTCAACGTGTAGAGTCCGGAATTGGCCAGGAACTCCGTGCCCGCGGGGATGGGATCCTGGGCCTGCAGGTACTTCCAATCGGTCCCGTTGAGCGCCAGCTTGACGGCAATGATGTCGCCAATATGGACCGGGCCCTTGAGCGGCACCAAGTCGTAGGTGATGGGATCGGTTGGCTTGTCCTGTTTCTTCTGCAGCAGGTAATAGTCGCGCGTTATGTTGAGCGCGAGCTGACCCTGCTGGAAGGCCTTGCGATCAGCGGAGTACCAGCTGCTTGTCGCGGACCAGTACGTGATGCCGTTGCCGCTCTTGCTGATGGTGATCTTGCCCCCACTGCCTGCCTGAGCCGCAGGAATCTTCATCTGCCAGGGCGCGGCGAAGGCATCATCGGGACCGAAGTGGTGCTTGCCCACGCTCGCGCCATTCACCAGAACCTCGACGTCGGAGGTGTTGGCGAGCTCTCCGCTGAGAGCGAGGTAATCGGTGAGCCCCTGAATCACCATTGACGTCTGCTTGGTCGAGTACCAGTAGTCGCCGTCGCGGTGCTCCGCGAGCCAATGCGCGGCTTTGGGCATCAGGCCGCTCGAGCGATCCTGCCGGATCAGCAGCTTGAGCGCGAAGGCCGTAGTCTCCGGCGAAGTATCATCCCAGAAATCCATCATGCCGTCGTACGTGCCCTGCCACTCGGCATCGACGTCCGTCGCGTGCGCTTTCTTTTCGAGAAGCTCGGCCGCCTGGTGTGCTCGCGCATCGCCCGCCGCATCGAGAGCCAGCCCAGTGAGCGCAAGCCCCTCGTCACTGAGCTTGCTCTGGCTGCCCCATGCTTTGTCGAGCGCGTCCTTTGGCGCGCCGCCCGTGGTGGCCAAAGCGTAAACGGTGTAGGCACGCAGGTCGGGAATCATGTCAGGATGCGCAGCCAGCGTTGAAGCCAGCCAATTGCGCGCATTGTTGAGCCGGTCATCGTCTATTGTGTAGCCGGCCTGTTTCGCCTGCCCCAAACCGCTCACCACATAGGCAGTCATGAAGACGAGGCTCGGATCGTCCTGCCACCATCCCCAACCTCCGTCATCGTGCTGATAACTGTAGAGTCGTTCCAACCCTGCTGTGACCTCATCGTTCAAAGTCTTGCGGTCGATGGGCGACTTGATGTGGAGCTTGTCGATGGCTTGAGCCACAATCAGGTCGGGCAGGAAGCTCGACATCGTTTGCTCCGTGCAACCCCATGGATAGCTGGTGAGGTAGTCGAGCGCATCAAAGACGGTACCCGCGACGGATGGGGCGACGGTAACGGTAAGCGCGCGCGAGCCCGGATCCGACGTGGCCGGATAGCTGAACGCCCACTGATTCTGTCCCGCGCCCGAATAGACCACGCCCGCGCCGGTTGCGTTCTGCTGGACGCCGAACGGAAGAATCGGAAGCGTCATCTGGAGCGCGTCCGATTCTTCATTGGTGAGCGCTTTGGCAATGAGAGTCGCATTGCCGATGACGCGCGCCTTCACGCGCCAGTCCACGTAGCTTTCGGCATTGGCGGGGATCGTGATCTTTTGCGTCTGGCCGCTCAGCACGTCCACTCCACTCACATCGAGAGCGAAGGTGACGTCTTTGGCGGTCGCAAGGTAGTTGTGCGCGATAACGCGCAGCACCGTCTCGTCGCCCTGCCTGAAGAAGCGCGGCGCAGCCAGCCGCACAATGAGGTTCTTGCGCACCAGCACGCGCGTGACCACGCCGCCGGCTTTTCCGTCGTCGGTCATGGCGCGGATGGTTGTGCGCCACGTAGTGAGCGCATCCGGGAAGTTGAATGCGACATGTGCGTGACCGTCAGCGCCAGTCTCCACGCTGGGGTTCCAGTACGCCGTATCCGGAAAGGCTTTGCGTATCTTTGGAACCACCAGATCGGACCCCGGCTTCACCTGCGCCATGCGCGGATGGTAGAGGCCGTTGGCCAGATTCGCCAGCAGCGGACTCTTGGCGCCTGCCTGTCCGGAGAAAAAGAAATCGAAGGAAGTGTCCGGCTGGAGATAGACAAATCGCGCGGGATAGAACGATCCAACAATATCGGGCGTCGTATCGGGCCGCACGGAGTAGAGTGCCTCATCAACCACGCCAAAGCTCAGGTCGGTCTGGACAGGCTTGCCCGCGGAATCGACTGCAAACACGTCAAAGCTGGCGGCTTCCTCCGGCTCGTATTGGCTCTTGTTCGGCGTCGCCGTGATGGTGAGCGTCCGCTCGACGAGCGGAACCTTGAGGCTCTTTTGCGCCGTCATCAACTGATCGTCGTGGACGATCACTGCGGTGACGACCAGATTCGGCTGAGCCTTCTGCGTGATGGGAACATCAAATGGGGCGCTTGCGCCCGTGAGATGGATGAGTTGGCGCGACTGCACGCTGTCGCCCTCGGTGGTCACCACGGCCCACGATTCTGCAAGGCCCGTTACGAGGAGCAGGTGCGCAGTGTCGCCCACGCTGTAAGATTTTTTGTCGGCGACGATTTGCGCCTGCGCGTTGGTTTGATACCACGAGCCTGAGCCGTTCCAAACCCAAACGTACGTGGAATCTTCCACGGTTCGATTTTCCGGCGTTTGGGCAGTGGCCTTCACTTCAAAATCGCCGCTGCCGCCAAGGGCCATATCGATCAGAACCGTTCCGTCGGCGCCGGTGGTGGCGTCTTTGCTGCCCGCGTCGGTGTCCGTGCGCTCGTGAGTAACGGAATCCCATTTCTCCAGTGAAGCTGCGATGTGAACTTTCGTCTGCACCGGTTTGCCGTCGTAGTCCTGCGCCGTCACTTTCACGCGCGTGGGCTGGCCGGCCTGCACCAGATAGTTTGTTGGCTCAACACTCACTCGAAAAGACCCGTAGGTGGCCAGCACAGTCGAGTGTCCCGCGACCTCACGGTTCGCTGCGTCCGTTACGCGCGCCTCGATGCGATAGTCCTGGTCGGTGTGCTTCGGGTCAACCCGAGTAGGCAGCGTGACTGTCAGTTGACCGTTTGCGTCGAGGATGCCCTGGTGTTCCTGCTGTTCGGTCTGGCCGTAAGTGTCGTCGGCGTCGTCGGAATTGTCAGAGTCACTTGAATCAGCGTCCGCGTTATCGCCGTTATCGTCGCCCTCGTCCTGATCCCACCAATAATGAGTAGCCGTGTGCACGACGTAAGTGACCTTCGCGCCCGCAACCGGCTCGCCAAAAAAGTAACGCGCGTTGATCGTGGCTTGAAGCGAATTGCCCTGGAGCACGCGTGGCACAGCTGGCTTCACCGTCACTTGATATTCGGGCTTCTTGTAGTCCTCAACGTAGAAGCTGCCGCTCCCGCCAATGTTCTGCTCTGCGAATTCAACATAGTAGTAGCCCAGGGCCGCGTCGGATCCAAGATTGAGGTCAACCGCGACCGCTCCATGCTGCGAGAGCGTCAAGTCTTTTCGCAGGACCTCCTTATTATCGGGACCACGCACAGTGAGCGTGACCGTTTGCGGTCCGGGAAGCACCAAGGTATCGTTCTGCTCCTGGCGCAAAATGCCTTTTATGTGTACGGCATCGCCCGGCCGGTAGACAGGCCTGTCGGTGTAGAGATAGGAACGCTCCGCTTGCGATCCGTCTCCCTGAAAGCTGTAGCCCCACGGCGTTACGAGCGCAGAATTGTCTCCCTGTCGAGCCAGAATCCAGACGTTTTCTGGTTCCGCTCCCTGCGCGCCGCCGCGAATCGCCATCGTGAGCGAGGCCAAGCCGTCGCTGCCTGTCTTGCCCGACGACTGAAGCTGCCCGTTCGCCCAGAGAAACACGTCTGCATCGGCAATGGGCGCCCCGGATTTGCGATCTGCAACGTAGAGATCCGCTCGCGCACCCGCCGTGCGCTCCACTACCGCAACAGAAGTGACGATTGCGACGGTGTACGCCTTGTAGGTGCCATCGGTGGCTTCAATGAGGTAAACGCCTGCGCCAAGCCCGTCGATGGGCAACTGCTGGGTGTCGCTGACGAGCGCCGGCGGCGTCTCGAGTTTCCAGCGCGCGACCAACTGGCTCGCGTTGAGCAAAGGGATCTGCGCGAATTGCGCCGCGCCCACAACCTGGCTGCGTTTGCCGAGCTTTGCCTGCTGCTCACGGAAGCTGTCGCGCGCATCGTCGGTGAATTGGCCGCGGAAGAAGTGCCGGATGACGAACCAAAGGTGCGCCTTGAAGTCATGAAGGCGCTCGACGAACGTCTCCTGATCGATCTGCTCTTGCGGCGCGTAGTTTTGAACGCCGAAGCTGTGCACGTCTTTGAGGCCGGCAAAGAACTTCTCCGCATCGCGCACCTTGTAGACGCGGAACTCGAGTTCTGGAACGTTATGAGCGATGAGCTGGATCTTGACGCTCTCGCCGGGTGCGAATGTCCGAGTGGTTGAAAGCGAGAAGGAGCGCGGCGCGTCAGTGGCCCACGCGGGGACCGCGGCCGCAGCCGAGACCAACAGAAGCAGGGCGGCCACGAGTGGTTTTGGCAGCGTCGGTTTCCGCCAAGTCGAGTTCCGGTCGATCAATTTCCGGCAGTTCATGGATTTCCTCGCAGAATGTTCCAGCGGTAGACGCCGAGAAAGTTGGGATTGCCGGCGAG
>CAYOVE010000041.1:0-19901 GCA_964407295.1 uncultured Occallatibacter sp. | reverse complement strand
AAGCGAATATTGTTGGCCGGGCGATAGGCTACGCTTTGCGTGGCATGAAGCCGGTTGTAGAAATTCAATTCTTTGATTACATTTGGCCTGCCATGCATCAGATTCGCAATGAGTTGTCTGTGATGCGCTGGCGGTCAAACGGAACCTGGGCAGTGCCTGTCGTGATCCGCGTGCCCATCGGCGGATATCTCACGGGAGGCGCGATCTACCACTCGCAATCCGGCGAAAGCCTCTTTACGCACACTCCGGGACTGCGCGTGGTCTTCCCGTCGAACGCGCTCGACGCGAACGGACTGTTGCGCACGGCGATTCGTTGCGACGATCCGGTGCTGTTCTTCGAGCACAAGCGGCTCTATCGCGAGACCTATGGCCGAGCGCCGTATCCGGGGCCGGATTTCGCCATACCCTTCGGGAAAGCCAAGATCGTTCGCCCCGGCACGGACCTTACGCTGGTCACGTATGGCGCGCTGGTCCCGCGCGCACTGCAGGCCGCGCAGCAGGCGCAGCGCGAATACGGAATTGATGCGGAGATCCTCGATCTTCGCACGCTAAATCCTTACGATTGGGAAACGATCGCCGAGAGCGTGCGCAAGACCAATCGCGTGATTGTGGCTCACGAAGACATGCTGAGCTGGGGCTACGGCGCGGAAATTGCTTCGCGCATCGCCGACGAGCTCTTCGACGATCTCGATGCTCCGGTGCGCCGCATCGGCGCGATGGACACATTTGTTGCGTACCAGCCGAAGCTGGAAGACGCGATTCTGCCGCAGCCCGAGACCATCCTGAAAGCCATCGTGAGCCTGAAGGCGTTTTGATCCAGCCCTGTCGGCGCCGCGCATAACCGACCGGTTACGAGCCGCATAACCGAGGTCATGTTGGCCGGGGGCAGATCGCTTCCAGCGCGGATACAATACGGGGATGGGCTTCCGCACCCAATTTCAGCAGGGAATCAGGCGCCGCGAGCGCCGGGCAGGCCGAGGCGCATGAGGAATTTCCTGCGCCTGCTGCGCTATGGGCTGCCGTACACGCTGGAGTGGCTGCCGGGAGTGATTCTGTCGGCGCTTGTGGGGGGGCTGGATGCGTTTCGCATTCTGCTGCTTCAGCCGATCTTCGATCGCGTGCTGACGCCGAGCGCGCCGGAAGGCCCCATCATGCTGGGCCTTCAAAAAACGCGATGGCACTTTGACCTAAGAAGCCTGGTCCCGCATTTCGGAAACCTGAGAATCCATAATGCCTGGGATGTAGTGGCCCTGGCACTGGTGGTCGCGACGGTCCTCAAGGGACTCTGCGACTACCTGGGAAATTATCTTGTGAATTATGCGGGCTTCGGCACAATCACCGACCTGCGCAATCATCTCTACGAAGTCACGATGCGCCGCTCATCGAGCTTCTTCCATAAGAATCCGACCGGCACCATCCTTTCTACGCTTATTAACGACGTTGACCGCGTGCAAACCGCGTTGAGCTCGGTGCTGGGCGATTTTCTGCAGCAGTTTTTCACGTTTGTGGTCGCGATTGTGCTCATCGTCAGCATGGGCGGGTATCTGAGCTGGGCGCTGGTCCTCTTTATTCCAGTAGTGATCGCCTCAGCGCGCAAGATAGGCGGCGAGGTGCGTACGCGGACACGAACGGGCCAGGACAAGCTCGCAGAAGTACAGAACATCTTGCATGAAACGGTGACGGGCAACCGCATTGTGAAGTCGTTTAACACCGAGCTGTGGGAGATTCTGCGCTTCAAGAGCGCAGCCAAGCGGCTGTTTCGCGCCAACCTGCGCAGCGTGCGGATTCAATCGATCAGTTCGCCGCTGATGGATACGGTGGGCGCGATTGCCATGGCGCTGCTGTTGTGGATCGGCCGCAGCGCAATCATGACCGGCTACATGACGATCGGCGTGTTCGGCGCGTTCATCTTTCTGCTTTTCAAACTCTACGATCCGCTGCGCCGCTTTGCCTTCTTCTACAACAGCTTCCAGCAGGCGATGGGCGCGTCGGCATCGATCTTTTCCTTCTTTGACGCCGAGGACGACGTGAGGGAGCGGCCGCGCGCGGCCACGTTTACGCGCTTTCGTCAGGCCATCAAATTCGAGAACGTAGGATTCTCCTACTCGACGGACGAAGGCGAGCAGGAGATTCTGCACGACGTGGACCTCGAGGTGAATGCGGGCGAGGTGCTGGCTATCGTTGGACCGAGCGGCGCGGGCAAGTCCACGCTGGTGAACCTGATTCCGCGATTCTTTGACGTCACCTCGGGCCGCATTCTGATTGACGGCCGCGATCTGCGCGATCTTACGCTGGCTTCTCTTCGCCGTCAGGTGGCACAGGTAACACAGGAGACGATCCTTTTTAACGACACGGTGCACAACAACATTGCGTACGGGCAGCCCGACGCCAAACGCGCGTTGGTGGAGCAGGCTGCGCGCAATGCTCTGGCGCATGACTTCATCCTGAACATGCCGCAGGGCTACCAGACGATGATCGGCGAGAAGGGATTCCGGCTCTCCGGCGGCGAGCGCCAACGCCTGGCCATCGCGCGCGCCATCTTCAAGGACGCGCCGATTCTCATTCTGGACGAAGCCACATCGGCGCTCGATGCCGAGAGCGAGTCACTGGTGCAGGCCGCGCTGGGTAATCTGATGCAGAATCGCACCGTGGTCGTGATCGCGCACCGCCTTTCCACCATCCGCCGCGCCAACCGCATCGCAGTTCTCGAATGCGGCCGTATTACCGCGGTCGGATCGCACGATGAGTTGCTCAACACTTCGCCAACTTATCAAAAGCTCTATCAATTGCAGTTCATCGACATGCCTGAGGCGCTGGACGTAGCCGCGGCGCAGATACCCGATCCGAACAAGATGTATCTGCCCTTCGATGAACGGGCAGCGCTGGCCACGGGGGCGAAGGAGTAAGCATGGCGATTGCATCGATGACCGGATTTGCGCGCATCCAGGCTCGAGTGTCTCTTGGCGGCGAGGAGCAACTGAGCTACACGCTCACCGCGAAAAGCGTGAATCACCGCTTTCTCGATTTACAGTTCCGCCTGCCAAGCGGTCTGGATGCGGTGGAGATGGATTTGCGCCGCGTGCTGAAGGAGAACCTGATTCGCGGCCACGTCGATTTGACTCTGTCTGTGGATCGCGCCACGCAAACCAAGGCCGGCTACAATCGCGAACTGATCGCCGGTTATTTGACCGCTTTTGATGCTGCGCGCAAGGAGCACGGCTTGAATGGCGAGCCGGACCTTAACGCGGCGTTGCGTTTGCCCGGAGCGTTGCAGACCGAGGATCGCAACAACACCGACCTGAGCGCGCTGGCGGCCAGCGTGCTTGAGCAGACCGTTCCGCTGCTGGAGCAGTTGAAGACCATGCGCGCGCGCGAAGGCGACGCGCTGGAGGCGATTTTGCGCGGTACACTCGACCGGCTGGCTGCCGCGACTGCCAGCATTGCAGAGCTCCGGCCGGAGATTGAGCAGCGCAGCCAGGAGCGGCTCACACAAAAACTCACCGCCGCGGTGGGGCCGGAGTTTAATCAACAAAGAGTGCTGGAGGAAGTTGCGGTTCTGGTGGAACGCAGCGACGTCAGCGAGGAACTGGCGCGCATGACGACGCACATCGACCATTTTCGCGAGCTGCTTAGCACGGGTGGCGAAGCGGGAAAGAAGCTCGACTTTCTGTTGCAGGAGATGAACCGCGAGGCGAATACACTTTTGTCAAAAACGGCGGGGATCAGCGGGAAGGGAACGCGGATCACCGAGTTGGGGCTGGCCATGAAATCGGAGATCGAAAAAGCCCGCGAGCAGGTTCAGAACGTGGAGTGAAGGCCAGCTTCTAGCCTCTAGCTTCCAGCTTCTAGCTTGGCTTGGGGGGCGTGAGAGATTCTGACTCTCGCAAAGAGGGGCTAGAGACTAGCAGCAAGAAGCTAGCGGCTCGAGTTCGAAGGGGAGACGAAAGGCTAACGTGGCGGGAATCTTATTTATTATTTCGGCGCCGTCGGGCTCCGGCAAGAGCACGCTGGTAAGCGAGCTGCGCAAACAGGTGAGCGGCGTCGACTTTGCCGTCTCATGGACAACGCGCGCGCCACGCGGCTCAGAGGAAAACGGGCGCGAATACAACTTCACCACGCGCGAAGAATTCCAGCGCATGATCGATGCGGGGTTGTTTCTGGAATATGCGGAAGTGTTCGGAAAAGACTTGTACGGAACCGCACGACAGTCTCTCGACGATGCCTTGGCGTCAGGCCACGACCTGATGCTCGACATCGACGTGCAAGGCGCAGCGCAAGTGCGCGCCAAGATGCCGGAAGCTGTGGGCATATTCGTTCTGCCGCCCAACCCCAAAGTTTTGCGTACGCGGCTACGCAACCGCAGCCGTGCCGAGGGAGTTGTGGACGACGAGGAGGTTTTTCGCCGGCTCGGTGAGGCGCGCAACGAGATTGAGAATTATCGCCAATACGGCTATATTCTGGTCAATGACGTTCTCGACCGGGCGGTAGCGCAACTGGAAGCCATTGTGTTGTCGGAGCGTTTTTATCGCAATGGCGAAGTGATCGCTTATCGTTCGCGACGGGTTTTGGAGGTCGCCGCGGCCTGCTTGCAAGCGAATTCGCAGGAGCGGCTCAAGCCTGTGCTGGAGGCCTTCGGCATCGATGGCGACTCTGGCCAGCAGCAGCTTCCCTTTGGAGATGACCCCGATGACGATTGAAACCAGTTTCGATTCAAACTATCGCAAGGTCCTGGTGGCAGCGCGCCGCGCTCGCCAGATACAAAATGGCTCCCAGGCGCTGGTCCCCACTCGATCCAGTAAGGCATGCCGGATTGCGCAAGACGAAATCGAGGCCGGCAAGATTGCGTATGTCAAACGCGAGACCGAAGTGACCAAGCCGCTGGTTGAAGGCCCGGCGATTCCGATCCTGCTGAGCTAAGACCGCTGGACATTGAACGGTTCACCGTTCACCGTGGACCACGCACGGTCAACGGTGCTCGAACTGGTCAAATCGGGTGATCCGGAGCACGCGCGGCCATAGGGCGACGTTGTCTTTATCGGCCCACTGCCCACTGTCCACCATTCACCGTCCCTGAACTACAATCGAGACATGAGAGCGATCGTAGGCGTCTCCGGCGGAATCGCTGCGTATAAGGCAGCCGAGCTGGTGCGCGCGTTGCAGCGCCAGGCCGTTGAAGTGCATGTCGTGATGACCGCCTCGGCGCAGAAATTTGTGCAGCCGCTCACGTTCTCTGCACTCACCGGACACAAGGTCATTACCAGCCTGTGGGAGGATTGGGACCCAGGCGCCGCGGCTCCGGAGCAGAACGGGATCGACCACATCGCCGAGGCTCAATGGGCTGATGCGCTGGTTGTCGCTCCCGCCACGGCCAACATTCTGGCAAAGTTCGCCCACGGCATCGCCGACGATTTTCTCTCCACACTCTATCTCGCCACGACTGCGCCGGTGGTGGTTGCGCCGGCAATGAACGTGAATATGTGGAACCACAAAGCCACGCAGGCGAACATTGAGACGCTGCGTCAGCGCGGCGTGGCAATCATCGAGCCCGGGACTGGCGAACTGGCCTGCGGCATGGTCGGCACGGGGCGCATGGCGGAGCCGGAGACGATTGCATCGGCGGTTTTTGCCGCGCTCGGCGGTCGTCACGATCTGGCCGGCGAGGTGGTGCTGGTGACTGCTGGAGGAACGCGCGAAGCGCTCGACCCCGTGCGCTTCATCGGCAACCGTTCCAGCGGAAAAATGGGTTATGCGCTGGCTGAGGCTGCGCGCAGCCGCGGCGCGAAGGTGATTCTCATCAGCGGGCCATCGAGCCTGCAAGCGCCCGCACACTGCGAAGTCGTGAAGGTGACCACCGCAGACGAGATGCGGAACGCGGTGCTCGAGCGGATGGGGGAAGCAACGCTGGTGATTAAAGCTGCTGCTGTGGCCGACTATCGTCCCGTAGCGGTTTCCGCGCAAAAACTCAAGCGCACAGGGCCGTTGATGCTTGAGCTCGCGCCGACTGAAGACATTCTGGCGGAAGTAGTCCGCCGCCGCAGGCCGGGACAACTGATCATTGGCTTCGCCGCGGAGACTGAGAATCGCATGGAGAACGGCCGCGCAAAGCTGCTGGCGAAGGGCGCCGACGCGATTGTGGTCAACGACGTGGCCGCCGAAGGCATAGGCATAGATGCCGACACCAATGCGGCCACGTTCCTGACACGGGCCACATCCGTTGAGCTGCCGCAGATGCCGAAACGCCAACTGGCTGATCGCATCCTCGACGAGATCCTCAGCTTTCGACGTCCGCGGCCCTTGGTTGAGGAATTCGATCAGAAGCCGGACGTGGATGTGCACAACCGGCAGGCCGTTCAAGACCGCGTGCTGGGCGAAAGCATTCCCGTCGGCGCTGGGCGACGCCAAATGATCGTTGAGGGTTGATCATGCAATTTACATTCAAGTTACCGGACCCAGAAGCAACTGTTATCGAGTTTTACCGAAGCTCTTTTTGGGGCGCGGTTCTGATTAAGGCAAATGGCCGAGTGGTCTTCAGTAAAAGCGCGTTCAATCCGTTGAACCACTTCTCCCTCTCTCTCACCCGCAGGTACGAGTTCTCGCTGCCGGGTTCCTCCCCAAGCCACATTTGCATTACAAAGGAGAGGCCCCTTCTCTTTGCTGGATTCCGCCGCAACCGTTACATCGTAACCTTCAACGGGCAACCGCTTGGAGAGCATGTTGGGCATTAGGCACCTTGCGAACTGAGTCAAGGCACTTTGCTTCGGCGCAGCCAGTTGTAATGTAGATGATGCGTTTTATTGAGGATGGTTCTTTGTCGCGCACGCTCGATTCCCGCACTCGTGACGCTCTTGCCGAGCGGCTCAAGTTCTATCGCGATCTGGGGCTCACGGAGTTCTATCGCAGAGAGGTTGAGCCGTCCGCCGCAGTCGACGATCCCAAGCTGGGCCGGAGTGTGGCCGAGGAGTTGGCGGAACGAGAGGGGCTCTTGCAGGCTGCGATTGAGGCAGCGGCTCAATCTACAGCTAAGCCTTTGGCAGGGCAGGAAAACTACTTTCAAGAGGAACCCACCATCAAGACGCGCAAAGTGATCCCCGCGCCTCCGCAATCCGCCGCCGTCCCCGCCGCTGAGCGCGCTGCCGCGCTCGAAGTCATTCGCGAAGATCTTGGCGACTGCACGCGCTGCGCTCTGCACAAGGGGCGCAACACGATCGTCTTTGGCGTGGGCGATCCAGCCGCCCGATTGATGTTTGTGGGCGAGGGGCCGGGCGCCGATGAAGATGCGCAGGGGCTGCCCTTTGTGGGCCGCGCCGGTCAACTGCTGAACAACATGATCGCGGCGATGGGGCTCAAGCGCGAGGAGTGCTACATCGCCAACGTGGTCAAGTGCAGGCCGCCGGGCAATCGCACGCCGGAGCCCGAAGAAGCAAACACCTGCTCGCCGTTTCTCTTTTGCCAGATCGACGCAGTGCGGCCGCAGGTGCTGGTGGCGCTGGGCGCGACGGCGGCGACGTATCTGCTGGGCCAAAGGCAACCGCTGGCCGGATTGCGCGGGCGCGTCCATGCGTTTCGCGGCATGAGCCTCATCGTCACGTATCACCCGGCGTTCCTGCTTCGCGATCCGCGGCAAAAGAAGGAAGCGTGGGCCGACTTGCAGATTGCGATGAAAGAGCTGGGGCTGAAAAAGGCAGGGAATAGGGAATAGGGAACAGCTCCGCATCCCCTACACTGAAGCTTGCCTCCCATGCCTACGTACTGCGAAGTCGCGTTGCCGGTGCCGCTGGACCACACGTTTACCTACGGCGTGCGGCCGGACCAACGACCGCAGCGCGGGGCGCGGGTGATTGCGCCCTTCCGCAACGAGAAGCTGATTGGCGTGGTGACGGCGACGGACGCCAATGCTCCCGCCGGCGTAGAGGTCAAGTATCTCGAGGCAGTGCTCGATGAGGAGCCGCTGCTCAGCGACCATCTTCTGGAGCTTGCAGAGTGGACAGCGCAGTACTATTTGGCGCCGCTCGGCGAAGTGCTGCGCGCCATGCTGCCGCTGACGGCCGAAGTGCGGCGCACGGTTTACTACCGGATTACGGACCTGGGGCGCGACGTGCTGGCGACAGCGATGGATGGAGACGCGGGTTCTGGCGTCTCCCACCCTAGCGACAAAAACCGAAACGTCGCGAGGGTGGGGCACCCGCGGCGCAGAGGGAAGCTCTCGAAAGAAGACCAGGACATGGAGCGGCGTGTGCTGGAGCGGCTGGCCAAGGGCGAGCCCGTGAAAGTGTCCACGTTGCGAACGGCAACGGCGGCTTCGTTGCCGCTGCTGGCCGCGATGGTGCGCCGGAAATGGATTGCGCGCGAGACCGCTGCCGCCGAGCGCGACGCGCGGCGCATGGAGCGGTTCGCCGTGTTGGCCGGCGATGGACGCCTGCCCACGCTGACCGAAAAGCAGACGGCAATCCTGGCAGAGCTCGCGGCAAGCGGCGGCGAGTTGCCGCTGGCGGAGTTGCGGCGGCGCGAGCTGCCTTCGTCCACTTTGCAAACACTTGTGCGCCGCGGACTGGTGCGCATCGACGAGCGGCCTGAAGCGTTTCGGCTGGGCGGACTGACTCCTTCGAGCGAGCCAATCTATCTGAACCTGCCGCAAATCGATGCGCTCGACACGCTGACCAACGGGCTGGGAGCATTCCATCCGTTTCTGCTCTACGGCGTGACGGGATCGGGAAAGACGGCGGTGTATCTCGCCGCGATGCAAAAGGCGCTCGACCGTGGACTGACGTCGATCCTGCTGGTTCCAGAGATCGGGCTTACGCCGCAGATGGCCGGGCTGCTCGACCAGGCATTTGGACAAAAGGTGGCGCTGCTGCACTCGGCGCTCACGCCTGAGGAGCGCAGCGAGCAGTGGCGGCGGATTCGTCGCGGCGATGCGCCGATTGTTGTCGGCACGCGATCGGCGATCTTTGCGCCGGCGCCGAACCTGGGATTGATTCTCGTCGACGAAGAGCACGACCAAAGCTACAAACAGGAGGAAACGCCGCGCTACAACGCGCGCGACGTGGCCGTGATGAGGGCCAAGCTGGCGGGCGCGGTAGTGGTGATGGGCTCGGCAACGCCGTCGCTCGAAAGCTGGCAGAATGCGGAACGGGGCAAGTACACGCGTATCGAACTCGTCGATCGCGTGATGAATCGGCCGCTGCCGGAAGTGGAGCTCGTTGACATGCGGAGCGAGTTCAAGGAGTCCGGCAAGGACGCGCTCTTCTCGCGGTCTCTCGTTGAGCAAACGAAGACTGCGCTCGAGCGCGGCGAACAGGCGCTGATTTTGCTGAACCGGCGCGGCTATTCGTTTGCCGTGATGTGCCGCTCGTGCGGCGAAAAGCTTGAATGCCAGAACTGCGCCATCGCGCTCACGCACCACAAGGCGCAGCTCGATGACAGTGCCGAGGCGCGCGCGGGGCAGCGGCTGGAGTGCCACTATTGCGGCTACCGGCGGACGGTGCCCGCGAAGTGTCCCAAGTGCGAGAGCGAGCATTTGTATTACCTGGGCGCGGGCTCGCAGCAAGGCGAGGAGCGGCTCACGGATATCTTTCCCTTCGCGCGCATCGGGCGCATGGATCGCGACACGGTGCGCGGGCGCTACGATCTGGAACATCTGCTGGCGCGGCTGCACTCGGGCGAGATCAATTTGCTTGTCGGCACGCAGATGATCGCCAAGGGCCACGACATTCACAACGTGACGCTGGTGGGCGTGGTGGGTTGCGATCACGCACTCTCGATGCCGGATTTTCGCGCGGCAGAGCGCGTCTTTCAATTGATGACGCAGGTGAGTGGGCGCGCGGGACGCGGCGATCTGCCGGGACGAGTTGTGGTGCAGACGTATTACCCCGATCACTACGCAATCCTGGCGGCGATGAAGCACGACTACAAAGCATTCGCCGAGCGCGAACTAAAGTACCGGCGCTGGATGCACTATCCTCCCTTCGGCGCACTGGCCAACGTGCTGGTGCAATCGCCAAAGCTGGAGGAAGCCGCGGCGTGGTCGGCGCTTCTGGGCAAATGGCTGCAGAAGGCCGCGATCGAGGGCGTCAGGGTGCTCGGGCCTTGCACGGCGCCGATTGCGCGCATCAAGAACATCTATCGCTTCCATATGATCTTGAAGAGCGCGACGCGCAAGGCGCTGAATGAGGCGCTGCGCGGATTGGTGGCGCATGCGGCAGAGAAGGATGTGCCGCGGCGGAACCTGATCGTGGATGTGGATGCGCTGCGGCTGATGTAAACGGTGGACGGTGAGCGGTGAACGGTCGACTCAGACGGCGGTTGCGGCGCGCGCGACAGTGAGAACGGTGATGTCGTCGTCCTGGCCGAATGCTTCCGCCGCCAGGGCAATGGCTTCGGCGGTTTGAGTGCTGAGGGCGGCGGCACGTTCAAAGCCGAATAGTGCGCCGGCCTTGTCGCGGGCTTCGATGACACCGTCAGTGAGAAGAGTGAGTTGCTGCCGAGAGGAAAGTGGGAATGTGGATTCGGCGTAGATTGTGTCGTTGGAGATACCCAGCGGAAGACCATTCTCGAGCTGGAGTTCTTTGCCGTCCACGTAAGGCGCGATGTGACCGGCATTGGCGACGGTGAGTTTCCCGTCGCCGTCGACGCGAAGGACGAGGCAGGTGGTGAAGCCGCCATGGCTCCGGGCAAGCATACGCTGGTTCATTGCAGCCAGGATTTCTCCTGGGCTTTGCGTGTAGTGTGCAAGTGTGCGCACCGTACCCACGAGCAGAGAGACGGTCATGGCGGCGGGCATTCCTTTGCCGCTCACGTCGCCGATGATCACCAGGACTCCGCCGGCGTTTTGATCGCTCTGCACCGGCAGCACCTGGAAAAAGTCGCCGCCGACCTCCCCATAGGGTTTGTAGACCGATTGAATGTTGAATCCAGGGATTGTGGGAACGTCTTCAGGGACAAGAACCTGCTGAACAGCACGGCCGGCGGCCAGTTCAGCGGCCATGCGCTGCTTCTCGCTTCGGTCGCGGATAAGTTCGCGAATAAAGATCGCCAGCGTCGCCATTCCCGCCAGGGTCAGCGCGCTGGTTGTGTACGGCCATTGCCAGCCACCGATGGGAGCAGTGTGGTCCTTCACGGCAATCAGGTGCTTGAAGGAGCCGAAAGATGTGAGACGCACGAGCCAATAGCACAAAAATGCGATGGCAATCATTCTGTCAGGCGCGTTTTTGCGCCTTAGGCCCTGGAAAATCAGGATTGCGACCAGAGCCTGGGATACGAGCAACGGCCACTCGGAGGCGAAAGACAAGCCGGGGAACCACACCGCAATGGAGGCAAAGAGATAGATTGGCCAGAACAACAGTGTCCAGCGGCGCCGCGGAATCTGCATTGCCTCGCCCGCTGTCGCAACCAGCATGCCCGCCGTTATGCCTCTCAGAGACCAATAGGGAATCTGGCCTCCGAAGTAATTGAATAGCTCACCCACAGCTGCAGTTGAGTAAAAGATGCCAATGTTGCGAAAAGCCCGAAAATCATTCGCGGCTCGCCATAGGGCCAGGAATGCCACGGCAAGGCAGCACATCAGCACGGCCAGGATGAGCGTCGGTGTCTTTTGTACCTGCTCGGCGAGCGGCATTGATGGAAAGAGCTGGTCCATGAGCGGCAGTTCGGCGGCAAGAAGAAGAACGGCCGTCATGCGAGCGCCGCCCTTTGCACGGTGAGGACTGTGATGTCACCTTCCTGGCCGAATGTTTGCGCCGCGGTGGCGCTGGCGAGGTCGAAGCTCTGCGCGCGCGCTGGTCCGAAGAGCGCAGGCGCGAACAGTAAAAGAAAGAAAAATGGCTTTTTCATGCGGGTAGAGGTAATCTGTGTGGCCTTGGCAAGCTATAGCACGATGGGCGGCTTTGGCGGAAGGAAATATGCGGCTCGGGAATATGAAGCGGGCAACCGGGGGCAGGGAGCGGAGAGATGGTGGAGCGGGAGAGGGGCCCGCGCGAATGTGCGTGAGTTGAGTAACTTGGCGAATAACAAAGTTTTCACTTGCTGAGGAATTGAGAGTGCCGGTATGATCCGGCCAGCTTCCGCACGGTCCTAAGCAAGCGCGGTCTGTGGACTCAGGAAGCGGTTCATCGGCAGATCGCACGCCTTTCCCCGGCAAGCGTGGACGCAGCAATGAAGTGGCGCCGGCACTTGCCTCAGCATTTTGCAAATCGCGAGTCCTGCCGACGGGCGTGAAGTTCCTTGTTCCCGGAGCGGAAATGAACAGCACGAACGGATCGGTGTTCGGCGATTTGAGGAGGAGACTATGCGAACGTTCACGAAGCTTCTAGTGACAGCGATTCTACCCGCGGTGCTGCTGGCGTGCCTGCTTCCACAGCGGGCGGTCCCGCAGAGCCGGGCGAACTTCTGGTTCCTGAACAACACGGGAAAGACCCTGAACAACCTGTATGTTTCGCCGCACTCTTCGGGCTCATGGGGCGCGGACGTTCTTGGGCGCGCGGCGCTGCCGGATGGGATGGGAACGCTGATCGTCTTCCCGCCGCAATGGCGCGGCGTTTGCCATGAGGATTTCAAGCTGGTGTTCAGCGACGGAACCGCCCAGCAGTACCAGCAGGGCCTGGATGTATGCCAACTGCACGCCTTGCAGTTTGACGCGGCTACTGTTTCGGGGTTCTAACAAAAGCAGGGGACGGAGAGACAAGGGACCAAGGGAACGAGGAACAACCAAAGCAAAAGCCAAAGCAAAAACCAAAGCGAAGGCCCCACGTTTCGGATTCGGGACGTGGGGCCTTCGTTTTTGTGGTGAGCTGCGGTTGCGAGGCGGCGCGGATTCTTGGACTGAAGCAGAGGAGAAGACGAAAACCAAGAAGACCGCGCCTCGAAAAGGCCATTTTCTGGCTTTTCGCGCAAAAACTGCGCCGAATTCCGGGGTAGGGGAGCGCCCGTTTCGGGGCGGCCGGAGACCTGCGTCCTCGGGCGACGAGGAGATTATTGTTGACTGTTTGATATCGATTATTCAATAAGAATCTTATTGAAATTACTTTTGGAGTAAGATTCTTGTCAGATGAGGTAATGTTTGTATGTCAACCGCGAATCGCGCCGGCGTGGTTTCATCGCTCGGCCGGGCCGTACGCCAGTTTGTTGCCGGTTCGAGCTTTGTGAGCCTTTCTGTTGCCGGAAAGCTTGGCTTGCTGGCCACCGATCTGCAGTTGCTGAACTTTCTGGAGCTCTATGGCCCCGCGACCCCAGGATCGCTGGCCCGACACGCGGGGCTGACTTCAGGCGGCGTTACGGTTGCGCTGGACCGGCTGGAGAGGGCGAAGACGATTCGCCGACGCGCCAATCCCGGTGATCGCCGGAGTTGGCTGATCAGCATTCGGCCGGCGCAGGCGCGGCGAATCGCGGCGAAATACAAGAGCGCGCAGGCCGGGTTTCATGAGGCGATGGCGCATTTCACGAAGCCCGAGCTGAAGATTATTTTGAAGTTCTTCGCGGAGGCGAATGAACCACGAGAGGCGAGGAATAGCCGATAGGGGGCAGGTGGTAGAGCGGTCTAGCGCGGGAATGTGAAGGGGGCAATGTTGAGCAGTTGCAAAAGAGAATTGTCGTAAAAGGGTGTGGGCGTGAAGGTGAGGACGAAGAGAATGAGGCCGAGGACGCCGAGAACGATCCGGCTGCGAGAGAGGCCGGAATCGATGGGAACTTTGGGATGGCGCAGTGCGGGGATGAGGAGAAAGACGCCCCAGAATAGCCAGCCAACCCAATAGATGGTTCCGGCGAGGAAGAGGAGGAAAGGCAGGAGATTCGTCATGAAGCGGTGGAGGCGCGGCGAGAGGGCGTAGAGAATGTGGCCGCCGTCAAGCTGGCCGCCGGGGATGAGATTGAGCGCGGTGATGAAGAGGCCGATCCATCCGGCGACGAGAATGGGGTGTGGCAAGGCCTGATTGAATGCGGGGACGGCCGGGTTCCAGTGAGCGAGAACGCGGCGCAGCAACCGGATGGTGAGCGGATCGCCGCCGAAGCGAATGAGGGAGCCGGGAACGCCAGGCGGGCGCGGAGCGCTGAGCATGAGCCCGACGGCAACGGCGATGGCCGAGGCGATGAAGCCGGCAAGCGGGCCGTAGATTCCCACGTCCATGAGCGCATTGCGACTGGGAATGCGCGTGCGGATGCGGATGATGGCGCCGAGGGTTCCACTGAGCGTGGGAGCGGGAATGACCCAGGGAAGAGTGGCATGCATGCGGTTCGCGGCGCAGGCTGCGTAGTGGCCGTATTCGTGGATCAGGAGAATGCCGAGCAGAGTGAGCGAGTAGGCAAAGCCCGTGGAAAAGAGTGCGGGATGGCGGAGGAGCCAGGGCCAGGGCCACAGGTCGCTTTCGCGCGCAACGGGCGGCAGGCCTTCAAGGAAGTTCTGCATGAAGCGCGCGCCGTTGACGGTGGTGGTGACGACGCTGGCGAGCAGAAGCAGCAGGGGCAGGGCGTAATCGCGAAAAAGAGGACGCAACCGGGGCCTTTCCGGAAAGTCGCGCCGTGGGGTTGGTCGACTCGAGAATGGGTGGTTCAAAAAAACGAACAGGCTTGAACGAGAGAAGGCCGCTCGACGACGCGGTTTGCGACCGGTCGCTCGCGATGCCCTGAAAATGGACTGGTGCTCTGTAGCTAGCTGGGTGTGGAGCCCGGCTCGAGCGCGTGCAATTCTTTGCCCGGCTTGAAGCGGACAGCTTTGCCGGGAGCAATGTTGACCTCAGTGCCGGTGCGGGGATTGCGGCCGATGCCGGTTTTGCGGGCGCGGACGCTGAAGACGCCGAAGCCGCGCAGCTCAATGCGCTCGCCTTTGGTCAAAGCCTGCTTGAGGCCCTCGAAGACCGTGTCCACTGCCGCCTCAGCCTTGGTGCGCGGCAGGCCCGTGCGCTCGACCACGTTGTGAACAATATCCTGCTTGATCAATGGAGTCACCTCGCTCAAGACGAACTGGTTGAAGCGTATCTTACCACCAACTTGCCCCATACTACAGATTTTGTTGCGATTAGAAAAGACAGGGAACCAGGGAACAAGGGGGCGGGACGGTGGACAGCGAACGGTGACGGGCGAACTGTCAACGGGCGCGGGCTTTGCTTTAAGATGGGGTTTCGAGTCCGAGCCAACGTCGCAGCTTGCCGGGGGCCGCTCAACAGCAACCGGAAGAGGAGAGGCATGTCGATACAGAGCGATCGATGGATCAGGGAACAGGCGCTGAAGCACGGAATGATCGAGCCGTTCTGCGAAAAGCAGGTAGCGGCAGGCGTGATTTCCTATGGCCTTTCTTCGTACGGCTACGACCTGAGGGTCTCGAACGAGTTCAAGATTTTTACCAACGTGAACAGCGCGGTCATCGATCCCAAGGCGTTCGACGAGCGGTCGTTTGTATCGGTGGAGGCGGACTCGGTGATCATTCCGCCGAATTCGTTTGCGCTGGCGCGGTCAGTCGAGTACTTTCGCATTCCGAGGGACGTGTTGACGATCTGCGTAGGGAAGTCGACCTACGCGCGGTGCGGCATCATTGTGAACGTGACGCCATTCGAGCCCGAGTGGGAAGGGTTTGTGACGCTGGAGATTTCAAATACGACTCCGCTGCCGGCCAAGGTGTACGCGAACGAGGGGCTGTGCCAGATTTTGTTTTTCCACGGCGACCAGCCGTGCGAGACCAGCTACGCGGATCGCAAGGGGAAGTACCAGAAGCAGCAGGGAATTGTGCTGCCTAAGCTATAGGGATGCGGCACGTGGTGCTGGGCGACCCGGATAAGGACAAAGAAAGGAAGCATCGAATGACGAGGGCCGCGATGAACGACGTCCGGATGCAACCTTAGCGTCAAAGCCCTAGCACCAAATTCTCAGGGCGCCGGATGATGGTGGTATTTGCGATCTTGGTTCACCGGTGAATGATTCAAAGAGGGACACAAGCAGGAGATTTGGGTTGATGGAACCCATCAGGTCCCAGCGCATCCTGGCCCTGTGCGATCTGGATTCACCGGGCCGGTCAGAAGTGGAGACGCCGGATGGCGCTTCATGAGCGCGCTGACGAAGTGAATTGAAACAGGGAATATCGAGACAAGGTCTTCGCGGTTGTTTGGGGCAGTCGCGGCGAACCGGTCAAAGAAACCAAAGTTGTGCCGACATTTTCTCCCGGATCAGCGAAACGAACATCGACAAAATTCGACCAGGCAGGTCCGATTCCATCTGGGCGTCGACCGACGTGGGGACGGGTGTGGGGATGACATCGTCAAAACATGGTCCTGATGCAATTCGTATTGGGGTGGCAGCGGATGAACCGATTCGCGTTGCCGGTCTAGCCAGCATCTTTGATCAGCCGGGGCAGGATGGCGAATGTGAACTGGTTCCGGTGATCGCGCCGCTGAAAGAACTGCTGGCGATCCACGACATTGAATATGTGGTGATCGACCTTCATTCCTCTCCAGGCGACCTGGAGGTGGTGGAGAAGATTCGGACCATCCGGCCGGATGTGCGGTCGATCGTGATTGGCCCGGACGGCGATGACGAACTGGTCCTGAATGCGATTATCGCCGGGGCGAGGGCCTATCTTGGGCAATCCGCCGGGCCCGACATGGTGCGCAGAGCCATTGACGTGGTGACGGCAGGGTCGATCTGGGCTCCGCGGCGGCTGCTATGCCGGGTTATCGATCGCTTGATGAAGGCTCCAAGTTTGTCTCAAGTGCTTTACAGACAGCAACTTACGCAGCGCGAGCAGCAGGTTCTGGAGCTGATTCTGGGGGCACATTCAACGCGCGAGATCGCCCGGCAACTGGGAATCGAGCAGCGAACGGTGAAGGCCTATGTGGGTCGACTCATGCGTAAGACGGGCGCTGACAATCGGATACAGCTCTCGATGTCGGCGCTGAGCCACTCTTTTCTCCCCAAGGGAAATGGACGGCGAGGTGGGGTTGGAACGCAGGAGATTGCATCGAATTAGGTGAAAACCCGATTACTTTCAGCCACAACACCTAAGTACTCTTGTGTAGTTACCGGAATTTCCGCATTCTTATCCACAGAAACAACGCAGATCTGGGGAAAGGAGTTCCCCGGCGGCATGTTTCACATGATGCCTGGGAACTCCTCTTTTTTGGTTCTGCACTGTTTTCGAGCAGATTGTGCTCTCTTTCAAGCCCTCCCCCCACTCCAAACGGGCATTTTGGACGCCGAGCGAGCAGCCCTGACCGGGCTGCGCGAATCGACCGTTAAGCGGCGCTCCGATGCTTCAGCTCGCGCTCCATTCGAGCGGCAAGCAGCTTGCGGGCCTTCTCCAGGCGCCGAAGCCTTGAAGGACTCAGTCTTTTGGCCGCATGGCAGATATAGAACTCAAGCAACCTCATTCCTGCGGCGGATCCCTGCGGACTCACTTCCTTGGAGGCGAGAGACTCCGCCAGGACTTCGGGGGATTGGGTGAATAGACCGGGATGTGGGTTGGCGGAGTCCATATTGAGGCTCAAATTCCGTTGGTGAATTTGGTTGAAGATGAAAGTGCCGGCGCGGGCGCTCGGCGAGAGACCGCGCCAGCCTGCGATGCGGCCTAGCGGTGCATTTCAGCGTCGCCGAAGTATTGCCTGATCGCGTGCAGAAATCCCTCAGCTTGCGGAGGAGGAGGCACGTCGCCGCGGAGAATGGCGTCGAAGTGATGGGGTCCGCCGTAGAGCTCATCGGTGTCCGCGGTATTCTGGCTCACCGTTGCTCCATTCAGGTCAATGCCCGCAAAGATGCCGCGGCTGCGCGACCAGGTGAGCATTTCAGCGCGCATGCTGATATCGGTCGAGGCTTGCGCGTCGCGCCCCACAGGTCCGGCTGCTGCTGACGCGTCGGCGCCGATCTTGAACTTGTCATGCAGAAGGTCCTGGAAGCCCTTGTAATTCGTCGCCACCAGCACCAGATCGGTACCCTGTCCGCCCACCTGGAAGCCGAACGATCCGCCAGCCAGGCGAATGAACACAGGTGCGCTCCAGCCATGACCGGTGCGGCATGTAACCACTCCCTGTCCGTATTCGGCGCCGACAATGAATGCTCCTTTTACGACGCCGGGTATCACGGCAATGCATTTTGCATGTCGCGCGATTCCATCGGGAACGGCGTGGTCTGGGGTAGACATAATCGAATCGATCACGTTTCGGGCGGCATCGAGGCGGCCATCGAGCCTGCCCCTGTCATGCTCGTCGCCGGCGGCACGCGCCGTGATGCAAAAACCGCATCCAGCAATCAACAGCATCGCAAAGAATTTCTTCATGGGGAACCTCCTTGATTTCACGCCTCACGGGCGTCATTGGATGAACATTCTCAGGGTTACTTTTGCCACCCTTGCTTCGATGCAGGTTATGGAGCGAAGGCAAGCTGGATGCGGAACAAAATATGGAAGTCTTTGCTGGACAGTGAGATGCAGTGAGGAGTCTGGCAATCGGGGATGTTTACCGGACTACGATCCGGACTACGATCTTGACTGGGCGACGATCACACTCTGAATTCCAGTTGTACTCTCGTATGAGACGCCCGGTCCTCTCTCTTTCCGGATAACTCTATGACAGCGGTTCGAATCTCTGGAGGAGTCGCACATAATCTCCCGACTGATCTTCGAAAGGCGCTTGCGACCGATGCAAAGGCACTCGCGGCCTGGGAAGACATAACGCCACTCGCACGCAACGAGTGGATTTGCTGGACCATCTCTGTGAAGAAAGATGAGACAAGGCGTCAGCATGTGGAGAGAGTGTGCTCCGAGCTCAAGGAAGGGATGCGGCGGCCGTGCTGCTGGCCGGGCTGTCCGCATCGATGAGCATTCTGCGCTGTGAATCGCGCTCGATATCCAGCCATTCGACAAAAAACGTTGGTTGGTCTTCGATCACGTCAACGGCGCGGGCGAGCAATTGTGGAAGCGATGTGCCGACGAATGCTGTAGCCTGTTCTCGGAGGATCCGGCGCAGGCTGCCATGCGACCGTTCCCATGAATTCTCCGGCTCGATGACTTTGGCAGAGAGACGATTCCCCCGATACAAAGTTCTCGCATCCGCGGCCCAAGGCCGCGGAATGGAAAGGATAAGAACATGAAAAAGGTCATTGTTTCGATTTGGGTTTCGATTTGCCTCAGTCTTCTGCTTCCCTCGGCGGCTTTCGCCGCGTCAACGCGGGAGGATTTGCAGGCGCGCATCGATGCGGCCAAGACGGTTCTGGACCAGATCATGAACGCGGGCGACCGGACCGTGCCGAACAACATATTGAAGTCGGCCACTTGCGTGGCCGTAGTTCCAAGCATGGTTAAAGGCGCGTTCTTCGTGGGCGCTCAGTACGGACAGGGCGTGGTTACGTGCCGCACCGGTCATGGCTGGAGCGGGCCGGTGTTTATCCGCATGGCCGGCGGGTCGTTTGGATTTCAGTGGGGCGGCCAGGCAACGGACCTGATCCTGATTGCGGTGAATGACCGCGGCATGCAGGATCTGCTCAAGAACAAATTCAAGATTGGCGGCGACGCTTCGGCCGCAGCGGGTCCCGTGGGACGCTCGGGAACGGCATCGACCGATTGGAAGATGAGCGCGGAGTTGCTGAGCTACTCGCGCACCAAGGGCATCTTTGCCGGCATCGACCTGGATGGGACGAGCGTGAGCCAAAATCAGGACGACACGACTCTCTACTACGGATCGCCCCACCACTTCGAGACGATTCTGAACGGCGACGTGGGAGTGCCTCCGGGGGCGGTACCGTTTGTTCGCGATGTGGCGCAGAATTTTGTGCAGGCGAGGGCGCACTAAAGACGGCCTTCAGCTTTTAGCCGTCAGCCATCAGCTTGAATATGGGTGGGCCGGCGGTTGTGCAATCCCACCCTTGGCGCAAGAATCCGCCGCGGCGGACGCCAAGGATGGGGCACCCGCTGCTCATCGCTAAGCGGGCGATCC
>CAYOVE010000040.1:0-20032 GCA_964407295.1 uncultured Occallatibacter sp. | reverse complement strand
TTTTTATTTGTTTTCGAGCCACAGGGTTTTACCGAACGCATTCGCGCTTGACGTGAACTATCCCTGCGGAAATCCGAACATCAGCCATGACTGGTTGGCCACCCAATGCGGGTAGAGCTCGGTCATCTGATCGAACAGCTCCTGGTCCGACGCCGCGGTTTTCTGCAGCCGATCGAAGTCCTGGAGGTATCGTTTGGTGTCCAGGATCGTCGAGGGAGAGTCCGGCGCGCCGGGCTTCTTGTGACCGGCGACCACAATTGTCGGATTCAGCGCCGCTAACCTGTCCAGGTCGGCCATCCAATTCTTTCGGCTCTCGGGGGTGGTGTCGCCGACATACATGCGGCATTGGTTGTACACAACATCGCCTGCGACTATCAGGCCTATCGACGGAACGTAGAGAGAGGTCGAATCCGGACTATCTGTGCGACCCTGCTCGATGATGCGTAATTCGTGGCCCTCAAGGGTGAACGTGTCGTGCTCATAGGGCTCGGGCGAAACCAGCTTGGTGGCCACTTGCCCCGGAAAGAGCCGCCGTGCTAACCGCTCAACTGGCGGAGTAAAAGACATCTGCATGGCGCTCACGGTCTTAGGCGTTGCGATTGCCCGCGCGGCCGGGAAACGATCGAGCAGGATGCTCAGACCGTAAAAGTGGTCGAAATGCGCGTGGGTTATGTAGATAGTGTCAAGGTTGCGGTTGTGCAGAGCGACCCAGTCCGCGAGGGCCTCGGCCTCAGCCACTGTTCCCATTGCGTCCACCAGCACCGCGTCGTACTCGCCGAAGATTAAAGTCGACGTGATCGGGTCAAAGCCGAACGCTTCGCCGAAGGGTTTTGGCCGCTCGCCGACCATTGTCTTTCCGGGGGCGGTAAAAACGTTCACATTCAGCGTGCTCGACGCGACAGGCGCAGTCACGCTCGGGGCCTCTTTCACTGCAGTTGAGCTGCCCATTTGGAACTCCTTTCGAGGTCAGAGCCAGTGGCTGTTCAAGGCAAAACCGGCAGATGCGCGACGACAAGACACAGATCCGCCAGCCGGTAGGAGCCGAACGTTAACCGTACGTGAGATCGGTGCTTTGTCCGACTTCGATGATGTAGCCGTCAGGATCGCGAATATAGCAGCGGATCTCGCCGTACTTGGGGATCGGCGGCGTAATGAACTCCGCTCCTCGGCTTTTCCATAATTCGTAGCACGCCTGAATATTCGCAACGCGGAAGTTCATAAAGCTGTTGATGTGATTCGGATCAGGCACGCTGAGAATTACCGTCGGTTTGTCCGGTGTTGGCCCGCCACCAACATTGAGGATCATCCAGATATTCGCCAGGAGAAGGTACGCGGGCGCGTTGCCGTCACCCAGGCTCAGGATGCGAGCGCCAAAGACCTTTTCGTAATAGTGAGCCGAACGCGCGATGTCGGCGACAGTGAGAAAATGAGCGATACTGATCCCCTCCCGTGGGGGCATCTCATAGGTCTTTTGATCCACTTGTACGCTGCACATTGACGACTCCAATCTCCGAATTGCCATCTCCTGGGGGACCAGGTGCGGTGGTTTTGGCGCTCACAACGACTCCCGTCGGTGGCACTCTGATCAGACCAGAAGCGAAACCACGAGTCGATTGGACGAACGTATCGACCAACACCAAGGTATGGGTTAGCCATGCCGCCAATGAGTAACGCGTGCTCCTTCCGTCGTGCCCGTAGCCCGCGCTATCGCCAATACCTTCGTCCAATTTCAGAGCCAGGCTACTTTGTGAAAAGATTTGGGTAGTGCTTGCGAACGGTGAGCATCCCGTGGACACTTCACAGTCCGCGGCCCGCGGGCCAGGAGACGAAAGACGTCAGCTCAAAAGCGAGGTTGAATCGAACATGAAAAACAATCGGCGCGGAATCAACCCTGCCTCAAAGCCGAGTGGCAATGGGTGTGTGGAATGCCTGGCGTCGGCGGATGGTTGGTGGTTTCATCTCCGCCGATGTGCGGAGTGCGGGCACATCGGTTGCTGCGACAGTTCTCCGAGCCAACATGCATCGAAGCATGCGGCAGAGACCGGGCATCCGATCATTGCCAGCTTTGAGCCGGGTGAGGATTGGTTCTACAACTACGAGGGGCAGGAAATGATCGAAGGGGCGAAGTTGCCCCCACCGCATTCGCATCCTAGGAATCAGTCCGTGCCTGGACCTGCGGGAAGAGTTCCGGCCGACTGGGAATCGCTGCTGAACTAGCGCGCGGTGCATTTCTATGAGGGAAGAGTAATTTATATGAGAGCTGTGCGCATCGATCGTTTCGGGCCGCCAGAGGTTGTTGTCGTCGACGAGATTCCGAAACCATCACCCGGCAAAGGAGAGGTACTGGTGCGCGTCGCCGCCGCCGGCGTCGCGCCGTGGGACGCAATCATTCGTGAGGGCAAGAGTAAGGTAAGTCCGCAGCCTCCATTGACCCTCGGTTCCGACCTCGCCGGCTCCGTTGAGGCGCTCGGTCCCGATGTGAGCCAATTCGTAATGGGCGATGAGGTCTACGGCGTTACGAACCCGCAGTTCTGCGGCGCCCAGGCCGAGTTCGCCGTTGCGCTCGCGCGGATGATCGCACCGAAACCTCCGCACCTGAACCATCTTGAGGCAGCTTCCGCGCCGGTTGTCGCAGTCGGCGCATGGCAGATGCTCTTCGAGTATGCCCAGGTGCAAAGCGGAGATACGATACTTATCACAGGCGCTGCCGGAAATGTGGGCGCCTATGCCGTCGAAATGGCTCTCGATGCCGGAATACGAGTGATTGCGGTTGCCCGCGCGATTGACCGGGAGATGCTCCGCGCATTGGGCGTCGAAACCATTCTCGATTCGAGTGCCCCCGGTTTCGAATCCAGCTTGCCTCAGGTCGATGCGGTTCTCGATACCGTGGGCGGCGAGACCGCCCAACAATGTTCCGGCGCCGTGAAGGACGGTGGGCGGTTCGTTTCTCTCGTCTCCATGCGACCTCCACAAAAGCCAGGGATGAAGTCGACGTTCTTTTACGCTGAGGTGACGAGCGAGAGATTGCGCGCGGTTTCGGACCTGTTTGAGAGGCGCAAGATCTCCCCCCAGGTTGGGTCGGTATTGCCGCTCGAAGATGCACGCAAAGCACACGAGATGCTGGCTGGAGCACCGCACAAGAAAGGTAAGATCGTTCTCCAACTCCACGGCTGAAGCGGAGAAGAGTAAGAACCCCGCAAACAAGATTCGGGCTGAATGACCGGCTATGCGGCAACAATTCATCGCTGCGCTATCAGCTAACTTTCCGCCAGAGCCTGATGTACAAGATGGATGGAGATCGCACCTTCGCCCACGGCTGACGCAACCCGCTTCACGTTTCCTGAACGGATGTCGCCCACTGCAAGAACTGCCGGCAAGCTCGTCTCAAGCATGAGTGGGGGCCGGCCCAGAGGCCATTTTCGTGGAGCGCTTGCCAGAACTGGATCCAAGTCTCGACCAGTGAGAATAAAGCCTCGCTGATCCAGGGCGACACAGCCACGCAACCAGTCGCTACGCGGCGATGCGCCCGCCATCACGAAAACGTGCCGGATATCGCGTGTCGTTACCTCCCCCGACGATCGGTCGAGCCAGGTGACCTGTTCGAGGTGTGATTCGCCCTCCAATGACACGAGCTCAGTCTCCAGATGCAGCTCGATGATCGGATGCGTTGTAATCCTCTGAGACAGATAGCGCGACATCGTCTCGGAAAGCGTCTTTCCGCGAACCAGCATATAGACCTTCTTGGCAGTCTCTGCCAGGAAAATGGCAGCCTGCCCGGCCGAATTGCCTCCGCCAATGACGACGACCTCGTCACCCCCGCAGAGCTGCGATTCCATGAACGTGGCTGCGTAATAAATTCCATTTCCCTCGAACTTCTTCAGGTTCGCGACCTTCGGCGTATTGTATTGTGCGCCCGATGCGATGATGATGCTGCGAGCCTGCAGAATCTCGCCATTCTCCAGTGTGAGCAGGTACGGCCTCTGATCGCAGTTGATCTGAACTACTCGTTGCCCCACCAGCATCTGAGCGCCGAATTTTTCTGCCTGAACAACCGCGCGGCGCGTGAGATCCAGACCTGACACCCCAGTGGGGAAGCCAAGGTAGTTCTCAATCTTCGAACTCGAGCCCGCCTGACCGCCGGGAAAGTCGGCTTCGATCACCGCTGCGTCCAGCCCTTCAGAGGCTGCATAAACCGCTGCCGCCAACCCGGCCGGACCGGCTCCCACGATCACGACATCGCGAATGCGCGATTCATCGACTGTGCCCGCGAGCCCCAGACATTCAGCCAGCTCCTGCGTCGTGGGATTGCGCAGCACCGCCTTCCCGCTGCAAAGCACAACAGGTATCTCGTCGATCTTCAGATCAAAACGATCGAGCAGCTCCTGGGATGTTCTGTCACTGTCAAGATCGACGTAGGTGTGCGGATGGCCATTGCGTGTGAGAAACTCCCGCAAGCGAAGAGTGTTGGCTGAGTAATTCGACCCCAGGATAATGACATTACCAATGCCGCCGGCAACTAGCGCGAGGCGACGCTGGATGAAAGCGCGCATGAAGATATCGCTGAGTTCGGCATCCTTTGCGAGGAGTGAGCGCAAAGCAACAACGGGGACTTCAAGGAACTCTCCCGACTCGGCAACCCGCCCGCGAGCCAGGGAGCCGGCTCCGGAAATCAAGACCAAGTCTCCGGAGAATCCCCCCGGACGATGGGTCGCAAACACGTGCTCGCCGGAGAGCCTGGTCATGACGATATCGAGCTTTCCTGAGAGAACGACAAAGCACGGCATTCCGAGGTCGCCCGCCTCGAACAGGATCTCGCCGGCCTGAACTGTTCGCAGAGTGCCGTAGGGACGGATGCGATCGATCTGGGCGGGGGTCAAAGCCGGAAAAGCTTCGGACTGCCGGTCGGGCGTGTCCATCAATGACGGCATCTTGGCGAGTCTCCGGTGTTGAACTTTTCGGCGATTGCGCGGTGAGGCGCCGATGGCGGTGTCGTTAGCGGTTTCGCGGATCCTCTCCCGCATTGAAGTATTCAAGACCAAGAGGGCCAATCGCTGTCACTTGAGTGATGTACTCGCCGGATTTCGCCCAATGGAAGTGATAAGTGTTGCCAGGCAGAACGATTACGCTACCGTTCGGATACGCCTCAAGTTTGTCGGCGTCAAATTGTTCGCCCAGCCCGATGTAAAACACGCCGGACATCACTGTGTAGACTCGATCCTCAGGATGCTTATGTGGCATCAGCTTTACGTCGTGGGGCACTCTGACTCTGATCGTGTACGGGGCGGCCTCCGAGGGTTGGCCAACAAGTACGGCGAGCCGGACCGAAGGCGGGAACGCCGCGAACGGCTTCCACTCAATGTCTTCGGGAAGGACAGCTCTGAAGACACCCTCTCCAAGTTGGTGAGTAGGAATTCCACCCGGCTTTGCTCCAACGACGCTTGTGTATCCCTTTTCTGGCATATCGCCTCCTTAATTAGAGCCTGATGACAACAGAATCGCCGCCAGCAGGCAATTGGACGATAGTATTGGCGATACTTTTGTATGAGCCACCACCTCCTGTTGGAAACAGAATGCGGCAAAGCCAGAGGCTGTCGCCAACAAACGGTCTCAGGTTGCGGATGGGCCACCTGGCTAACCCCTCGAAGATAGCTTCGGCATTATGCGAGCGAATTCTCTCTAGCCGCTATGCGAAGATTGAACGTCGGGGTTCGCCGGCGGTTATGGCGTGTTTCGAGCGGGGGAATGCGATTGGATTTTGCGTCTACTGTGGCCGCGATAAACTGCAAAGTTGAAGCTCTTCGCATTTTCCCTTTTCGCGACATCCAACGCTGAAGATGCAATCAATCCGACAGGATCGGTGACATCGTGGATCACCCACCCAGTAAAAATCCGGCCTTCGGAATTCCAATTGCACCCAGATGGTCCAGGAGCGATAAAAATGGGATTGGGACCGCGTTTTCGCGATCGAGCACTCTCTGGTTCACCATTGCAAAGGGAGTTGTAACAGAGGTCTATTACCCAACCATCGACCTGCCACAGATTCGGGATCTCCAGTACTTGGCAACGGATGGAACTACATTCTTTCACGACGAGCGCCGCGGTTTTGACAATCAGCACGAGACGCTCGCCCCCGGTGCTCTGGGCTATCGGATCACGAATACCTCTCACACAACACCGAATGGGCAAACTTATCGGATTATCAAGCAGGTGATTTCGTCTCCGTCTTCTCCATGCCTCCTAATTCATACGCGGCTGGAAATCCCAGACCCCCTTCGTCAACAACTAAAACTTTACGCGCTTCTCGCTCCGCACTTAGACGGGTCTGGAGCCCATAACAGCGGATGGGCGGCGAATACGCCATTTGGAAAAATCATGGTAGCGCGAAGCGAGCGTGGCCGCGGCACATGGCTGGCAATGGCAGCAACCGTTCCATTTGTTCAATGCTCGTGCGGCATCGTTGGCGTTACCGACGGATGGCAGGATCTCAATGGCAGCTCCGTCCCTGGAAACGAGCCATTTGTGATGGATTGGTCGTTTGACTCGGCCCTGGATAGCAATATCGCTTTGACTGCCCAGATTGACCTAACCAAAGGCGACGAATTCGTGCTTGGCTTAGCGTTCGGAGAAACTCTCAACAGTGCCGTAGAACGGGTGCGGCTGTCTTTGAGCCTCCCTTTTCAACGCAGCTCTACGGATCCACCGGAGCTATACAACCATCTCGAGGAGTTTCTGGGCGGCTGGAAGAGAGCGCAACAGGGATTGATTATTCCCGGGCATGGCGTAACGGGCGACGATGACCGTCTGTTTCGCATGAGTCGAAGCATTTTGATGGCGCATGAGGACAAAACCTACGGTGGCGCATCCATTGCGGCGCTGAGCATTCCGTGGGGCGGATTTAAAGACGATGACGATTTTGGCTACCATCTGGTCTGGACGCGAGATATGTGCAACAGCGCGGGCGCTTTGCTGGCATCGGGTGACCACGTCAGTCCATTGCGCGCCCTCGTCTTCTTAGCCACGGTGCAGCGCGAGGATGGGAGTTTCTACCAGAACTTCCAGGTGAATGGAGATCCTCATTGGCGGGGGATTCAACTCGATGAGATCGCATTCCCGATCTTACTGGCGTGGAGATTGAGAAGGGCCGGAGCACTGCAGAACTTCGACGCGTACCCAATGGTGCGGCGAGCCGCAACCGCACTGATGATGAACGGCCCGATGACCTATCAAGAAAGGTGGGAGGAATGCGAAGGATATTCTCCGTCCACTCTTGCCGCCAGTATCGCCGGGCTCGTATGTGCCGCATCTTTCGCTTCGACGGCTGGGGATGATTTGCTGGCTCGCTTTCTGATTGAATACGCTGACTTTCTGGAATCGCATCTGGAGCGATGGACCGTGGCTAACGATTGCCGGGTGTTGCCCGGAGTACGTCATTTTATTCGTATTCTTCCCACGAACGTGAAGAGCGATCCAAGCCGACGCGGCCCTGCGAATGTCCCAGCCACGCCTCAGTCGGATGACGATCCCAATAATGCCATGGTCACAATCGCGAATCGCGAAGGGCTCAAGATTGCAGCGAAGGACCTGCTTGATCCCGGGTTTCTGGAACTGGTCCGCTATGGAATTCGGGCTCCAAATGATCCGCTGATCATCGACTCCCTTCGGGCCATTGATTGCCCTGCAAGCGAGATCATGGTTTCTTTTGATCAGCAGTCGGGCCGTTCCGGGAAAGGATGGCGCAGATACAACGAAGACGGTTATGGAAATCATGCCGATGGCGGACCATTCGATGGGACCGGCCGAGGAGGCGTATGGCCCTTGCTCACGGGCGAACGCGGCCATTACGAATTGGCTGCCGGTCGAAATCCCGGGGCGTTCATTCGGGCGATTGAAAACTTCGCTGAAAGTCCGGGATTGATCTCCGAGCAACTCTGGGACTTGCCTGATCTGCCGTCCGCCCACCTCGAATTCGGGCATCCAACTGGCTCGGCGATGCCGCTCGCCTGGGCTCACGCCGAGTATATAAAGCTCGTGCGTTCCGCCACTGATGGTCGAGCTTTCGACTTCATCCCGGAGGTGGCCGCTCGATATTTGATAAGTCATACGTCTATCGACGTCGAAGTCTGGATTTTTTTCGGCAGATCGATACGATCTCACAATCTGCCACATTGCGGATTCTTTTGGATTCACCATTTTCACTTCACTGGAGCATCGATGACTGGGCCCACACCAATGACAGTGTCGCCTTTTCTCCGGGTCCAGGAATCTTTTATGTGGACCTTCCTGCGCTTTCCCGGCAAGGCAGAATCAATTTCACATTTTTCTGGACACAGATGACCGTCTGGCAGCGAATTAACTATGTGGTCGAGGTTGCTTGATCTCGCGGATTCGCGGCGCAGCGAAATAACCGGTATTTCACTCGATGGGACCATGGATTCGTATTGAGAGGCTGTGCCGGCTGCAGACCTGACCGGCCTGCAATCACCGCATCAGCGCCGGCTCAGGGCGCGATTTGGCCCAGATAATATCCGAGTCGATTTTCGACATCCCCCGGCTCGTGGAAGCCGCGCGCCATCAGCGCCTTGATTCCTTCTTGGGCGGCTGGCCGTCCGAGCGAAGCAATGCACGCATCCCACCCTGCCCCGAGCTCAACATCCGGCGGCAGGCTGGTGTTCACGAGGCGCTTGGTCTGAGCGATCGCCCATTTGTCGAACTTGGAGATCCGGGTCGCGAGCGCCTCTACGAACGCATCCAGATCGGCATCGGGTAGGGAGCGATTAATGTAGCCGTAGCTCTCTGCCTGGTCCGCTCTGATGTCTTCCGAGCTCAAGAGCACCTCAAGGGCGCGGTTTCGGCCAATCAGTTTCGGAAGCCGAGCCATCGGGCCGCCGCCGGCCACCATCCCGACCCCCACTTCCCATTGCGAGATGATGGTCTTTTCGCAGCTCGCGAAACTCATGTCGCAGGCCAGCGTGATCTCGCTACCGTTACCGGTGGCACGGCCACGGATAAGAGCAATCGAAGCGGCCGGCAAGCGGGTCAGGCGCGCGAGAAAGTCCGGCCAAGGCGGCAGGCCTGTGGGACCTGGTGGAAGTGCGGTCAGATCCTCAATCTTGGCGAGGAAATCAGAATGATTCAGGAAGTAGTTCTCGACCGCGCTGTCGAAGACCACGACTCTGACCTGTTCATCTGCCTCGAGAGCCTTGATGACTTCCTGGAACTCTTTGACCATTTCAGGACCCATGACGTTAATCGGCGGGTTATCGATCGTGACACGCCAATAGGCGGGCGACCGCCGGATCAGGCGAATCTGCGTGAGTTTCGCCAATGCGTCTACTTGTGAGAATTTGGCAGGTGCGCTCATAGTTGCCATCGGATCGACCTCCCCATTTGTTTGTGTCGGAAAGCGATTGATTAAGGCCCGTCGGCCAGCCATTTACCTGTTCTATCTGGCTCTCGCCGCTGCTCGCTCGATCAGCTCCGCCACTTCCCGTGCGTGAGACAGCATGACCAGATGATTAGCCGGGACTGTGATTGAAGTTGCCTTGATGGCCACTGCTTCATCTTTCTCGAGTTCCGGCGGAATCGCCCGGTCGTTTCCCGCGATCACAGCCCAGGAAGGCTTGCTCTTCCACGCAGCTGTCGTGACTGTGGCTCCGAAATCGGCTGCCGCCGTTTGACCCTGTGTCGCTATGAGTATCCGCTGCTCCCCGTCCGTGAGATCCTGCGCCATGTCTTCGGCAATTCCTTTTGGAGTCGCCGTTAGAAAACCTTGAGCGTCGAGCTGGAGCTCGCTGCCCAGCGGAGCCGGCGGGTACGGCTTGCTGACGGAATTGATGGATTCACCCTCCCCGGGCGCGAACGCCGCCACATAGACCAACCCGACAACCTTTGGGTCATTGCCCGCTTCGGTAATTACCACGCCGGCGTAGGAGTGGCCGACGAGTATCACTGGTCCGTCCTGCAACGCGATGATGCGCTTCGTCGCCGCTACATCGTCAGCCAGCGAGGTCAAAGGATTCTGCACGGCGACCACATGAAAGCCTCTCGCTTGGAGAAGCGTGATTACTTTGGACCAGCACGATCCATCCGCCCAGGCGCCGTGAACCAGCACAATGTTTTTGACTTTTTGCGGGGAGTTCGTCTGAGCGAATGCCCTCATCTCAGTTCCTGACAGCACGATCAGCATCGTGGTTGCGATCAAAGCGGTTCGGTACATTCGCGACATTCTCATTCCCGTCTCCTGGTTTAGCCAACTCTCGCGATTAAGTCAGAACAACCTTTGCCGCGCAATTGGACGATGGTATCGGCGATACCTTCGTACCGGCTGCAGCGTCTTTACGCCCCTGGCGTACAGGATTTTTCTATGCAGCCAGCTCTCAAAACCGACCGAAGCGAAGGAGACTGCCTTCCGCGCCCCTGATACGAAGGTATCGCCGATACCATAGTCCAATTGTTTTGCTCCTCTAGCGTCTGGCCTAATCACAGCGGGTTGATGTGTAAGTCGATTGGGCTCAAGAAACCTTTTGTAGAGGAGAAGGCACCATGTCCGCACACGCAAAGGAATCCGTGACACAGGAAGAAAACAAGCTCGGAACACGCGCCGAAGTGAAACGTCTCGTCGGCCTCACGATCTTTGTGGTTGTAGTAACAGTGCTCGCCCTGCTGCTCCTCACAGCCCTTCACGCGCAGGACAAAGACTCGCTCAATGCTCAGGATAAGTACTCACTGGTATCGCCGAGCGGAATCGCGTTCTCAGACTTCAGGGGGTACGAGGATTGGGCTGACGTCTCCTCTGCCCGGCAAGACGACATACTCAAAGTCATTGTCGCCAATCCGAAGATGATCACTGCGTACAAGGCCGGCATCCCCGGCAACGGCCAGCCTTTTCCGGAGGGCTCCATGATCGTGAAGCTCCAGTGGAAGACGAAGAAGAGCACGGAGGCGCAATTCGCCGTGGACGTGCCGGATTTCTTTACCCAGGCTTTCGTCATGGAAAAGGACAGCAGCAGATTCCCGAAAAGCAACGGCGGATGGGGATACGCCGTGTTCAACTACGATCCCGCATCGGGCAAGTACACGGCTGATCCGAAAAGTCTTTCAGACTGCGGAAACACGTGCCATACGGTGGTGAAGGCGAAGGATTACATCTTCCACCCATACGAGAATCGTTGAACCGTGGCTGCCGCGAGATCAAGAGCCCGACGCTGCGGCTTATGGCTGATGCGCAGCGGCTCGGCTGGTTATCGGCGGCGAGAATCTTTCGCTCGGAATGCCAATTGAGCTCGAAATCATCTTTTTACGTTGCGTCGCGGACGGGAGATCAATGTAGCGGAAGAAGTCGATGTTGCGCACCTTAGCGACAATCGCAACAGTGTTTACCGCCGCCATTGCCACGCACTCTCAAGAAGCCGCCCGCCAAGAGGAGCGACCCATGCAACAGCCAGTCTTCTACCGCACCGTCAAAGTCGACGGACTTTCAATCTTCTATCGCGAAGCGGGGCTGAGAGATGCTCCGGTCATCCTATTACTGCACGGTCTGCCATCGTCTTCGCGGATGTTTCAATCACTGTTGGCGAGGCTTTCTGACAAGTATCATCTGATTGCGCCCGACTACCCGGGCTTCGGACACAGCGACTGGCCTGGTCCCACGCAATTCGCTTATACATTCGACCATATCGCTTCCGTTATGGACGGCTTCACTCAAGCGCTCGGCCTCTCACGCTACACGCTCTACATGCAGGACTACGGCGGGCCGGTCGGATTCCGCATGGCGTTGGCGCACCCTGAGCGAGTCGAGGCACTCATTGTCCAGGATGCAGTGGCACACAATGAGGGCCTCGGCGTTAACTGGGTGACGCGACGGGCGTTCTGGGCCGACCGAGCCGGCAACGAAGAAAAGTTGCGCGCCAACCTGCTCTCGCTTCAAGCCACCAAAACTCGCCACGTCGGCGACGATTCCAACACCGAGCTCTACGATCCGGATCTGTGGACCGACGAGTACGCATTTCTGAGCGCACCGGAACAGGCGCAGATTCAGAGCGATCTCTTCTATGACTACCGCACGAATGTCGATTCCTATCCAAAGTGGCAGGCCTGGATGCGGAAGACGCAGCCAAGGCTATTGGTCATCTGGGGCAAGCACGATCTTTCGTTCGATTTGGGCGAGCCGGAACGCTATCGAAAGGATGTACCGAGCGCACAGGTCTGCGTGCTCGATGCCGGACACTTTGCGCTCGATACCAAGGCAGACGAGATTGCGGCACTGGTTAGCCAATTCATGAAATCGCAGAAGTAGGCCAACCGATGCCCATCGGGTGGGGTGGAATAAGTGCCGGTAGAAATCAACAAGGATCGCCGCCGCTTTCTTGGCAATGCGATGATGACAATCGCCGCGGCCCAGTTCGGTGTCGGCGGGTGTGCGAAGGCGCAGCCGGCTGGGACAGTCCGAATGCCCGTCGAAGGAGATCTTCCGTCTCTGGAAGGGGCGACCACATGGCTCAATTCGCAGCCCTTGACGCCGCGCGGCCTGCGAGGAAGCGTCGTCCTCGTCAATTTCTGGACCTTTTCCTGCATCAACTCAATTCGAGTACTTCCCTATTTGCGCGCGTGGGCCGCGAAATACAAAAGGCAGGGCCTGGTAGTCATTGGCGTGCAAGCGCCGGAGTTTGAATTTGAAAAGAATGTCGACAATGTTCGCTGGGCTGTAAAGGACAGGATGATCGACTACCCGATCGCCATCGACAATGACCTTGCGATCTGGCAGGCATTTAATAACGGCTATTGGCCGGCTCTCTATTTTGTCGATGCACGCGGGCGCATTCGGCATCATCAGTTTGGTGAAGGCGAATACGAACAATCGGAGAGAGTCATTCAACAATTGCTGACCGACCCCGGAGCCCAAGGCATTGGTCGCGAATTGGCGAAGGTCGAAGGGGTTGGCATTGAGGCCGCGCCCGACTGGGCCGACTTGAAATCGCCTGAATCCTATGTCGGCTACGATCGCGCTGAGAACTTCGCGTCTCCCGGCGGCGAAGCCTCGGACAAGCGCCACGCCTATGCGTGTCCCTCGACATTGAAGCTGAACCAATGGGCGCTTTCAGGTGAATGGACAGCAAAGAAGCAGTTTGCCTTGCTGAATGCTCCGAATGGGCAGATCGAGTATCGCTTCCACGCTCGCGATCTTCATCTCATCATGGGTCCGTCTGCGCCGGGAGCTTCAGTGCGTTTCCGCGTGACGATCGATGGCCAGCCGCCCGGCGCCGCGCACGGGGTCGACGTTGACGGCGTGGGCAACGGTACTGTGATCCAGCCGCGGCTCTACCAATTGATTCGGCAACCGCAGCCCATCTCTGATCGCCAATTTCAGATTGAGTTTCTCGATCCGGGTGTTGAAGCTTTTGACTTCACGTTCGGCTGATCCATGAAGAGGCAGCAGCGTCTCGCAATCAACGCCTGGTCATTGGAGCCCGGCCAGAACCACCGGGCGCCTTAGTCAAGCCCATTGAGAGCAAGACCAACCAGTAGCATTCGAATCGAAGGAGACTATTTATGAAGAACCCTGAAGCAATCGAATTCTCGCGCCGGCAATTCGCAATCGCCGGACTTTCTGCGGGCGCCTCTTTACTTGCTGCTCCCACACTCTTTGCGGAAGGCGTCCAGCCCCGTTCCGGCAGCGGGCAATCAGGAGATCTACCCGCCATCACGCCGGTATCGAATGCCTCGTTTCATCCGTTGAAGCAGGTCGATGCGGGTCTCCTGAATGTTGGCTACGCGGAGGATGGCCCAGCCGATGGTCCTGCCGTAATTCTTCTCCACGGCTGGCCCTATGACATATACAGCTTCGTCGATGTCGTTCCGTTGCTGGCCGCGAAGGGATACCGCGTGATCGTCCCGTTTCTGCGCGGTTACGGCACAACGAAGTTTCTCTCCAGTGAAACCATGCGGAACGCCCAGCAGTCGGCGGTGGGCCTCGACATCATTGCTCTGATGGATGCCCTCAAAATCAAGACTGCGATCATTGGCGGCTTTGACTGGGGCGCGCGCACGGCAGACGTCATGGCTGTGCTCTGGCCGGAACGCTGCAAGGCGATTGTTTCCGTCAGCGGCTATCTGATCAGCAGCCCTGCGGGCAACCAAGTGCCGGTGCCACCCGAGCCTGCGTTTCTGTTTTGGTACCAGTACTATTTCGCCACCCCGGTCGGTAAGGCCGGCTATGCGAAATACCTCGACCAGTTCAATAAATTCATCTGGCACCAGGCTTCGCCAAAGTGGAATTTCGACGATGCCACTTATGATCGCTCGGCAGCGTCCTTCAACAATCCCGACCATGTTGACATCGTGATCCACGACTATCGCTGGCGGCTCGGCCTGGCCGACGGCGAGCGGAAATATGACGACCTCGAAAAGCAGCTGGCCGCCCTTCCTCCCGTCACCGTGCCCGCGATCACTATGGAAGGCGACTCCAACGGTGCGGCGCATCCGCCCGAGTCGGCGTATCGCACCAGGTTCTCGGGCAAGTATGACTACCGCCTCATCACCGGTGGCATCGGCCACAATCTTCCCCAGGAAGCTCCGCAAGCCTTTGCACAAGCCGTGATCGATGTTGACGGCTTTTGACTGACCGAGTCGCCTGGCTTTCGCAATACCAACGCATAAGAGTTCTCGATTCGGACCTCAATAATCCAGCCAAAGGAGTCTTCCAGCCATGCGATCGGACATCGTTCCCGGTGCACTTTTCCCCGATTACGAACTGAAGGATCACGCCACGAAACGCCGCAAGCTTTCGGAGCTTCAGGGCCAGCATCCGATGGTTCTGGTGCTAAGCCGCGGAGGATATTGTCCGAAAGACCGCCGGCAAGCCGAACTCTTGGTTCAATTCCACTGTGAGATGGAAGTCGGCTACTGCCGTCTGGTCACGATCAGCACCGACAACATCACCCTGACGAACGAATATCGTTCGGGCGTTGACGCCTATTGGCCATTCCTCTCCGACGCTGGGCGTATTGTTCAAAAAGATCTTGGTATTGCCGAATACACTGACCTCGATCACAATCCGATGATTCCCCACGTCATTGTTCTGGAGCCAGGCCTCGTTGTATACAAGATTTACAACGGCTATTGGTTTTTTGGCCGTCCGACGCTTGAGGATCTCCGCCAGGACCTTCGCGCAGTCACCCGAAAGTGCCGGCTTGATTGGGACATCACGACGCGGGAAATGAGTGTCGCGTGGAGGGAAGGCCGCAAGGAGCTTTTCTATCCATGCGGCAAGACCTATGCGCAAACATGGGGAGAGCAGGATTGAGCCTGGCCTACGGTTGAAACGCACCGTTGAGTGCCGGCTCGAGTCGAGTTGCAGTTGTGTTTTAGGGGCTAAACAAATGGATCAGAGTCCGAAAGGCGCATCCGACTTGCCAAATAGATTGCCAGCCCTCGCGCAGCCAGTGTCCGCGCCACTTACCCGCGCCGCGATCTTCTTAGTCGCCACGCTTAACCCAGGCTCCGATGTTCGCGCCACGCTCCGCTCTTTTTGCAGCGACCTCTCCAAGGTGTTTCGCGCCGTGGAATTTCGCGACTTGGAGGCAGGACTCTCCTGCGTCATGGGGATAGGATCCGACGCGTGGGACCGCCTCTTCGGGTCGCCACGGCCAGCGGAATTGCACCCGTTCCGAGAGATTCGCGCCGGAGAGCGCCATGCGGTATCGACGCCGGGCGACCTGCTGTTCCACATCCGGGCTAAGCGCATGGACCTCTGTTTCGAAATGGCCACACAGATTATGGCTCGCATCGGAAATGCCGTTTCGCCGGTCGACGAGGTGCAAGGGTTCCGTTACTTTGATGACCGCGATCTGATGGGCTTCGTCGACGGGACCGAAAACCCGAGAGGAGCGGCCGTCACGACTGCCGTTCTCATCGGTGACGAAGATGCCAACTTTTCCGGCGGCAGCTACGTCATCGTGCAGAAGTACCTGCACAACCTTGAAGCATGGAATGCTCTCTCGACGGAGGAGCAAGAGCGTATTATCGGCCGCGCCAAGCTTTCCGACATTGAATTGGACGACTCTATCAAACCAACATCAGCGCACAATGCGCTCACTACCATAGTCGAGGATGGGGTAGAGATAAAGATTCTGCGTGACAACATGCCCTTCGGCCGCCCCTCGCATGGCGAATTTGGCACCTATTTCATCGGCTACAGCCGTTCTCCCCGCACGATCGAGCAGATGCTGGAAAACATGTTTGTCGGCAGGCCGCCCGGTAACTACGACCGCATACTTGACTTCAGCCGGGCTGTCACTGGAAACCTATTCTTTGTGCCATCGGCGACTTTTCTGGAGAACGCAGCTGAAGACCAGCCCAAAGTTGCGGTACCCTCGGCGTCAGTGATGGACGAAACCGGTTCATCCATTCCATCGGTGCGCGACGGTTCGCTTCGCATCGGATCCCTTAAAGGAGAAAAACGACATGAATAATCTCCATCGCGACCTTGCTCCCATTTCCGACTTGGCCTGGGCGCAGATTGAAGACGAAACGTCGCGGACCCTCAAGCGCTACCTCGCCGGGCGGCGGGTCGTCGACGTGAAGGGTCCGGCCGGCACAGGCCTGTCTGCTGTTGGTACCGGGCACCTGCGGGCGATCGCCGCCCCAGCGAAAGGCATCGTCGCAAGGCAACGCGAAGTAAAGGCGCTGGTCGAGCTGCGCGTTCCATTCGAGTTGGATCGCCATGCAATCGACGATGTCGAGCGCGGTGCGGATGATTCCAACTGGCAACCCGCGAAAGACGCCGCACGACAGCTTGCCTTTGCCGAAGACGGAGCGATTTTCGAGGGTTATGCCGCCGCCGGCCTTGAGGGAATTCGTAAAGGGACCAGCAATCCAATCATGGTTCTCCCGGTCGACGTGCGTCAGTACCCGGAGGCCATCGCGCAGGGTCTAAGCAGACTGCGTCTGGTGGGTGTCAACGGCCCCTACTCCGTGCTACTCGGAGCCGATGCTTACACAGCACTGGCTGAGACCAGCGACCACGGATATCCGGTGTTGGAGCATGTCAAGCGGCTCGTCGACGACCAAATCATTTGGGCGCCTGCCATCGCCGGTGCTTTTGTGCTGACTACACGTGGCGGCGACTTCGAACTTCACATTGGCCAGGACGTCTCCATCGGCTATCTGAGCCACACCGATACGTCCGTCCGCTTGTATCTTCAGGAGGCATTCACTTTCCTCCTGCTCACTCAGGAAGCTGCAGTGGCGCTCGCTCCTCCCCAGAGGGCAAAGAAGGATTGACCGGATACTCAGATTATTTCAGGTTGCGCTTGCTTCTCTCCTGGGCCTTCGTTCATCTTCGACTGCTCACAATGCCCATTGACCGTTCGTGAGTAAGCACGAGACCTCCGGGGGGAACCGCAAAATTCTGATGAGCATAGCCTATCTCGCCCTCGATTCCGGATGCCGTCGCCCCTTCACTCGCCGCTTTGCGCACTCCATCGCCGATACGTCTCGGCAGACGCCGTGCGCGCCTGAGCTGGCGTGGATTCTGCTGCCCCTCGCTCCCTGAGAAGCGCTTGGCGAAATGGAGCGATGAACCAATCTCTCATCCGGAACGAACTGACAGAGAGCACAATGATCGGGACGAGCTGAAGTAGTGTGAGAATTGCTTCGGCCGCCCTAAAAGTTGCCGGCATTTTTGTACCCCTGTTTGGGTTCGTTTGCTGCGTTCAGTGCCATTCTTAGTTGTTGATTCCTGAGAAGAAGCTCGCACACCTGTTGCTGCAAAGTCTCAAGGTGGCCCTGCCAGGCTTCTTCGACGCTTCGCATCCAATCTTCATGCGCATGTCCTCCGGGCAGTTCTCTTTCGGTGGTTTGTTTTAGCGCGATTGCTCCTGGATTCGATTGGGCGAAATGCTCCGAGCGCATCTGACGAGCCATGACACTTCCAATGCGAATGGTTGCGGTTGACATAACGACAGTCTCCTTTCGCGTCAGCCGAGAGATTCATGTGACGCACCCTGCAGCGCCCTGATCTGACGTGTTGGGATGCGGCGCACAGTTGCCATTACGCCAGAAGAGCCGGGGTGAATCCATTGGACAAAGGTATCGATTGACGCTTTGGTCTCAATCGGTGGAATCACCTCGGTGCGAGAGATCCAGTCACGAGCCGAAATGCTGGTGGCCCCGCAAAGAAAAGATACTTCTCCAGGACAGTTCGATTTGAACTTACGGTTGCTTGAGGCTGCTCGGTTTTGTCGAATGGAGAATATCCAGTTGGCCCAGGAAATTCCCCCGAAATTTTATCCGCTTCAGCAGCAGCCGCTTCCGCGCGCGAATGCGCACGCGAGGACGGGAAGTTACAAGATACAAAGGAGATTCGTGCCTTTTAGTCACTTGTTCACCCTCCGCCCGGAAGGCATGCGGAAGGTTTACCGGGCCGTAAATTGTAACGAACACTTAACCGGCCAACGCCTTATCCGGTTACCCGAGCTATTAGTGGGGGTATGATAGATGGACGATTAGTGGCCGGCGCGCTTCCCTTCTGTTTTGGGCCAAGAAATCTTCCCCAGGCGAATTCAGACTGCCCCGCCGTCGTGATCGTAATCGGTTTATTCCGAGTGAACGAATTGTAAGCAAGATGCGACCCGGAAAGCGTCTTAAGGTGCACTGCGCCTTGGACGCGATCAAGATCCTTGTTCGAGCTGAGTTTTACGGAGGGATCGAAAATGACCAGGGCAGCGCCACCAATCTCTTTAGCCGGCTCCCAACTTGGCGCAGTTCGCCACGTATGCGCACTCTTCTCGAGCGATGACGAAGAGTATCGCGTGTTGCTGCCCTTCATTAAAGAGGGGCTTGAGCACGGCGACAAGGCGATTCATGTCGTCAATCCCCAACAGCGGGATGAGCATCTGCGCCGGCTGGCTTCCGTGGGAATCGACTCTGCGGTTGCGGAGCAGGCCGGACAATTGGAAATCAAGATCAATAGCGAAGCCTATCTTCGCGACGGCGAATTCGATCAGGACCGGATGCTTGAAACTTTCGAGAAGCTCGCTTCAGGAAATGCACCGGGAGGGTTTCCGCTCAGTCGCATAGTTTGTCGAATGGATTGGGTGGTGGGAGACAAGGCCCGGCTGGAAAACGTGATTGAGTTTGAATCGCGCGTAAATGATATCTGGAGCCGGCACGACGACGCAGTCATCTGCACCTACCATCTCTCCCAATTCAGGGGCGATGCGGTCATCGACATCCTTCGCACGCATCCACTGGTCATCATCGGCGGCTTCCTGCAGCAGAATCCATTCTTCACGCCGCCGCAGGAATTCCTCAGGGAATACCGTGAGCGGCGGTCCAGTGCCAGCCTGCCCATGCAGGAGTCCTGAGATGGCACTGAGCGATTCTCCAGGGGATTTGAAGTATCTTCAGCGCTGCATGGGCGATCTGGTCAGCATGCTTGCGCTCCCCGCGGTATGGAGTGCGCAAGAACCGCAACAAATCGTGACGACCTTCCACGACGCCCTGATGGCGACGCTGAATCTGGATTTTCTCTATACGCGCGCAAAAATCGGAACGGATGGGGAGCCGATCGAAGTACTCAAAACCGCCCCGCATTACGCGACGACAAAGAATGCGGATGAGATCCGTCAAGCCCTCTATGAGCAATTCGGAGATGACCCACGAAAGTGGCCGGTTGGGATACGCAGCCACCTCGGTGAGCAAAGGCCTTCGCTCCTGTCGATGCGATTAGGAATCGAGGGCGAAATTGGGATAGTCGTAGCCGGATCCGAGCGCGCCGATTTTCCGGCGGAGGCGGAGCGATTGCTTCTTGGCGTGGCGGCAAATCAGGCGACCGTCGGATTGCAGCAGGCGCGCCTCTTGAGCGAGCAAAAACGGATCGCGGATGAGCTCGATAGGCGGGTCGCGGAGCGAACCAGGGAGCTTGCCAAAGCCAACGAAGAGCTGCAACTCCAGGTTGGACTGCTGCAGCATCTTCCTGTATCCGCCTGGACGCTTAAGCCTGATGGGACACCGGAATTCGTGAATCGAGTTT
>CAYOVE010000039.1:0-20208 GCA_964407295.1 uncultured Occallatibacter sp. | reverse complement strand
GGCATGGGCCACGCCGTGATGGGCACGGCCGTGCGCTCGGGCTCGAACCGCGCCATAGAAGCGGCGCAGGCGGCAATGGCGTCGCCGCTGCTTGACGCGGGCGCAATCGACGGCGCGCGCGGAATCCTGATCAACATCACCGGGTCAAGCTCGCTCAAACTCTCTGAGGTGAACGAAGCGTCGTCGCTGATCGAGTCGGCTGCGCACGAAGACGCCAACATTATCTTCGGCGCGGTGCTCGACGAGAAGATGGGCGAAGAAGTGAAGATCACCGTCATCGCTACCGGCTTCCGCGATCAAATGCCGGAGCGGCGCGCGCGCATGCTGAGTGTGGAGGAGGCGCTGGTGGTCTCGGTGCCCGTTGTATCAACCGGCAACTGGATGCGCGAGCGATCTCCGGAGCCCGCTGCTGCTCCGGCGCGCTTCATGAGTGAAGAAGACGATGCGGCGGCGGAGAATGCGGACGATGGTTTCTTTTTTGCCGCGGCTGCGCCGGGAGTGGCCACCACGGTGACGGTTTCTTCGCCCGCGAAGCAGGCTGCCGGCCACGCAATGGAATTTGCGACGAACGGTGAGAGCGCGCCGTCGACCGGGCAGCAATCCGAGGGCACGGCATCGGAGTCTGACAAGCAGCCCCGGGACTTTGCTCCGGAGTTCGCCGCGACCCCGCGCGATGGAGCGGAGCCGGGCGCTGACACCGGAGCGTCGCTCTTTGCCGGTCCGGCTGAGCAACCTGAGCGAGATTTGGATGTCCCCACATTTCTGCGTCGGCTGAAGTTCTAAAGATCCATTGCATCGAATGGACTTGGCCCCCATGCCGAGTCGGGAAAGGTTCCAAAACGGGCGCGAAACGGGTACAATAAGTACAACGCCACGAAAGTTGTATGGGTTGTGATGTCCGATCGAGGGACACTACTGTCTCCGGGGTTATTTTCAAAACTGAAGAACCTGGTTGGCGGCGAATCTCGCGATTGCGGAGTTGGATTGTCGCACCCCACTGGAGCCGGCAACATCATTTTGCCGGGCTCACGGCACAAAAGCTGGGCGCGTCAAAGCTTGAAAGCACAAAGTGCGGGCCCAAGGGCGAACGCGGCACGAGATCCAAGAGTTGAGAGGTTGTTAACTGGATGAAGAAGTTGCGCGTTGGGCCTATTTATTTTTGTACTTTCATCTTTGGCATGAGCGCCGCCTGTGCTTGGGCGCTGGATGCTCCGCAACCTCTGCATCACTCGAAATCCAAAACCGAGTCGCACGTCACCACGACGCGGCACACGACCACATCCAGGACTTCCACAGCGCGCACTTCAACCGTTCAACGCAGGTATACGCATAGGTCTTCTGCCCGCGCCGCCGCAAGAACCACCACGGCCAGCCGGCTCAATGCCACGGCGGGAGCGCAGTTGCGCGGCGCCTCCTATCACCGCCGCCATCATTATTACGAGCGCTTCACGGCCAGTTCATTCATTCATGGGGATGTTGGTGCAGGCGACAACACCGCCGGCGAGGATCCAGTGGTGCGCCAGGCGGCCATCGATGCCCTGGGCGACATGAACGGCACCGCGGTGGTGATCAATCCCGCCAACGGCCGCATTCTTGCCATGGTCAACCAGAAGCTTGCGCTCTCGCCGGGCGCCGAGCCCTGCTCCACCATCAAGCTCACGGTGGCCCTGGCCGCGCTTTCTGAATCGCTGGTCACCAGCGACACCATGGTGCAACTCGCCGGCTTCCGCATGAACATGACGCAGGCGCTGGCCAAGAGCAACAATCTCTATTTTGAAGAGCTCGGCCGCGAGCTCGGCTTTGATCGCGTGCGCCACTACGCAACGCAGTTCGGCCTGGGCGAGCTGGCCGGCTACAACATTCCCGGCGAGGAGTTGGGGGTCTATCCCGATCAGCCGATTCCGGATTCTGAAGGCGGCGTTGCCCGCATGTGCAGCTTCGGGCAGGGAGTTTCGCTCACCCCGCTTCAGTTGGGCGCGTTTGTTGCCGCCATTGCCAACGGCGGAACGCTCTACTATCTGCAACATCCAACGACGCCGGAAGACGTTGCTTCGTTTCAGCCCCGGATCAAGCGCACCCTCGATATCGCGCGTTACCTTCCCGACCTCGAAGACGGCATGGCCGGAGCGGTTGAGTACGGAACTGCGCGCCGCCTGCGCGCAAACTTCCGCGAGCTGCCTATCTTTGGCAAGACCGGGACCTGCTCCGACAATGGAACGCGCTTCGGCTGGTTCGCTGCCTACTCCGAGTCGCCGCAGGGCGGCCTCGTCACCGTTTTCTTCCTCGAGGGCGGCAGGGCCACCTTCGGTCCCCGCGCTGCCGAGTTGACTGGCGCGTTCTACGCCGACCTCTGGGACCACGACTACTTCGGCGAGAAGAACCAGGAAGCGATCTCCGCGCCCAATCAAGTCGAGCCGCAAGGCACAGCGATGCCGGCGTCCTCCATGTCTGGCGGCGCCGCAGCGGCTCACCAGTAGCGGGTCGGGATCCCAGCTTCAATTTGCAACCAAGCCGCCTCCGGGCGGCTTTTTGCTGCGCTCGTTGCCTGGCAGTTTATTCTGGCGTGGCGATGGACACCGTCAACTGGGTAGTCGCGGGCATCGGCGACATTGCGCGTAAGCGCGTCATCCCCGCGATTCAATCCGAGCCCTGCAGCCGGCTCTATGGCTTTGTCACGCGCAACGCGGCGAAAACTGCTGCGTATCCCGGAACGCGGGCCTGGCGCAGCGTCGAAGAAGCCGTCACTGACCCCGCCATCGATGCGGTCTACATCGCGTTGCCCGTGGCGCTGCATGTCGATGCCGCGATCACCGCTCTCCGTGCCGGCAAGCATGTGCTCTGCGAGAAGCCGATGGCCATCAATTTCGTCGAGGCCGAGCAAATGGTCACCGAAGGTCGCGCGTCAGGCCGCATCTTCGGCGTCTCTTATTACCGCCGTCTTTACCCCAAGCTGATCCGCGCAAAACAGCTCATTGCCGAGGGCGCAATTGGCCGGCCGCTTCTTGCCGAGGCCAACTGCCACAGCTGGCTTGAAATTGCAGGCCGCGAATGGCTCGCCGATCCCGCGCTTTCCGGCGGCGGCCCGCTTTACGACATCGCCTCGCATCGCATTGACGCCATGAACTTCCTCTTCGGCAAGCCGGAGCGCGCATGCGGACTGTTGTCGAACGCTGCACATCGCGTGGCTGTCGAAGATTCGGCGACCGTGCTCATGCAATTCTCCGGCGGCGTGCACGCGGTCATCGACGTGCGCTGGATTTCGCGCATCGTCCGCGATCAATTCCGCATCATCGGCGAGAACGGCGAGATCAACCTCGATCCCCTCAACGCGCCGGAGCTCCGCGCGGCCGGCCGCACGGAAATGCTGCCTCCGCACCCCAACCTACATTTTCCCATCGTGGAAAACTTTGTTGAAGCCGTGCTGGCCAACGACGCCGCCCGCCTGGCCTGCCCGGCCGAGCAGGCCGCATGGGTCGATTGGACCATTGAACAGGTGGTTTCAACGCAAGCCCGCCAATCCTGACCGGCCATGGGTGGTTTTTCTTGATTCTTCTGAAACGAACTGCATTTAGATTCATCTCATCAGGTGAGGACGCTTCTTCTTTCGCGTTCACCTCGCGGAACCGGGCGGTCTGATCCCCCAGGACGCCCCAGTTTGGATGAATTCATGGCGCTGCCGACCGACATTCTATTGGTGTATGGCTACCTGCTCATCTTTGCCTGGGTGCTGGTTGAGCAGCTCGGTATTCCTCTGCCTTCGGTACCAATACTGCTGGCTGCAGGAGCGCTCTCCGCGCAAAAGCAGATCAGTTTTCCTCTGGCGCTCGCGGTCGCTGTGGCAGCATCGCTTACGGCCGACAGCATCTGGTTTTTTGTCGGGCGTAGCCAGGGCCATCGCGTGCTGCGCCTGCTCTGCAAGCTTTCTCTCGAGCCGACAACCTGCGTACGCCGCACGCAGGATTCGTTTGCCCGCCGCCGCGGCACCATGCTGATGTTCGCCAAATTTGTCCCCGGCCTGTCGACGCTGGCGCCGCCAGTTGCAGGGCAGAACGGCATGAGCTTTGGCGCGTTTCTGTTCTATGACGGCATCGGGTCGGCCTTTTGGGTCGGCGTCACGATGGCCTGCGGTCGCTTCTTCGGCGACCTGCTCAAGCGCAATCCAAGTGTTCTCAACTGGGTGGGCCGCTTTTCCGGCGCGCTGCTGATTCTGGGCGTTGTCGCGTTCTTTGTCGGGCGCCTGATTCGCCGCCGCATGGTGCTCAAAGAACTCGTCGCCTCTCGTCTTGAGCCTGACGAGTTGAAGCAGCAGCTCGACGCGGGTGAGCCGGTCTATATCATTGACCTTCGCCATCCCCTCGAGCTGGTGCCCGACCCGTTCACGCTGCCCGGCGCCGTGCGCCTTTCTCCCGACGAGCTCGCCGCGCGCCACCCTGAGATTCCCCGCGACCGCGATGTGGTGCTCTATTGCACCTGCCCCAGCGAGGCTACTTCAGCCAAGGTCGCTCTGCAACTGCACAAGCTGGGTATCGAGCGCGTGCGCCCGCTGCGTGGCGGCTTCGATGAGTGGAAGCGCCTCGGCTATCCCATGGACGCGATTCCGCCGTTCAAGACACTGGTTCCTTCCATCGAGCCGGCCAGCTAGCCGCTCACTTCAGCGCGGCAGAACATCCACCAATCGTCGCCGCAATTGGCGAGGTGCGGAACTAACGAGCGATTCGCTCCTCCAGAATCACGCGCACCTGATCGCCCGCCCCCTTTTCAATGGCACGGAGAATCTCTGCCTTCACGGGCAGCTTGTGCGTTCCGTCGCCCAGGGCCATGAAGGAGCTTTGAAAGGGAACACCGTCAATCTTGCCGCGCACCTTCACCAGGCCGCGCGTGCCGAAGAACTTGGCGGAAGGCGGCCAAACCACATACGTCCAGCCGCCTTTGCTGGGACTCTTTTGCAGCGTGGCTGCGAAATGCTTGTTGAGATTCATGGGCGCCTCCCCGCTCAAGCCGAGCATTTCATAAAGTTCTTCCGTTGGCAAAGCCGCAGAGTGACTCGTAGCCTTAATCTCTTATCTCTGTTCTCTAATCTCTGATCGCTGCCGTACCATGGTTGAGGAACGGTTACGACCGTTTGGAGCACGACCTTGGCCTACGACGATCTGCGCGACTGGATCAAGACGCTCGAAAAACACGGCGAGCTCAAGCGCATCCGCGAAGAGGTTTCGCCGGAGCTCGAAATCACCGAGATTACCGATCGCGTTTCGAAAATCGGCTCGCGCTCTGGCTCCGTCGCGTCCACCGCGTCGGGCCAAAAGGGTGAGTCAACCGCGACGAAAGGGAACTATGCGCCCGGCGGTCCGGCGTTGCTCTTCGAGAACATAAAGGGCCATCCCGGCCACAAGGTCCTCATCAACCAGTTTGGCAGCGAACGCCGCATGGCGCTGGCTCTCGGCGTCGATCGGCTCGATGAAATTGCCGAGCGCATTACCGGGCTGATGAACGTGAAGGCGCCTGAAGGCCTGTTCGACAAATTGAAGATGCTGCCGCAGCTTGGGGCGCTGACGAGCGCCTTTCCAAAAACCGTGAGCGCCAAGGACGCGCCGTGTAAAGAAATGATTCGGCGCGAGAAGTTCGATCTTAACTACTTCCCGATTCTCAAATGCTGGCCGCACGACGGCGGGCGTTTCATCACCCTCCCTTGCGTGCACACGCGCGATCCTCGCACCGGCAAGCGCAACATCGGCATGTATCGCATGCAGGTCTACGACGGCCAGACAACGGGAATGCACTGGCAGCGGCAAAAAGTGGCCGCCGAACATTATCGCGAGGCACTGCGCCAGATAGCGGCAATGCACTCCACCGAAGATCCGCGCACCGCAAGTGTGGCGGTGATGGCGGAGTCGGCCGGCGGTGCAGTCACCATCCCCGACGGTCCCATCGGCGGCCTGCCGCAGGTGGCGCTTGGCAATCTGAAAGGCACGCGGCTCGAGGTTGCCGTGGCCATTGGCACCGATCCCGCAACCACCTTCGCCGCCATCGTTCCCGCGCCGCCTGAGGTCGAGGAGTTCCTCATCGCCGGTTTTCTGCGCGGCAAGCCAGTCGAGATCGTGAAGTGCGAAACAGTCGATCTCGAAGTTCCGGCGCACGCTGAAATCGTGCTCGAAGGCTACGTCGAACTGGGTGAACTGCGCACGGAGGGGCCTTTCGGCGACCATACCGGCTTCTACACCATGACCGATGAGTACCCGGTCTTCCATCTCACCTGCATCACCCATCGCAAAGATCCCATCTACGCTGCGACCATCGTGGGCAAGCCGCCGATGGAGGATGCCTGGATGGGCCACGCCGTCGAGCGCATCTTCCTCCCCGCGATGAAGATGACCATCCCGGAGCTGGTCGACGTCCATCTCCCCGTCGAGGCTGTCTTCCACAATCTGATGATCGTCTCGATCCGCAAGAGCTATCCCGGCCAGGCGCGCAAGGTGATGAACGCCATCTGGTCGCTGGGCCAAGCCATGTTCACCAAGTGCATTATTGTGGTCGACGAGGACTGCGACGTGCAGAATATCGGCGAGGTCGTCTTGCGCGTGGCCAACAACATCGACCCCGAGCGCGACATTCAGTTCACTCTCGGCCCCGTTGATTCGCTCGATCACGCGAGCCGCCTGCCGAATTACGGATCGAAGATGGGAGTGGACGCCACGCGCAAGTGGAAGGCCGAGGGCTTCAATCGTCCATGGCCGGCCATGATCGAGATGGACCGCGCGACAAAGACCAAAGTCGACGCAATGTGGGCGAAGCTGGGGCTGTAGCGACGTCGAGCGTTACTCGCAGCTTCTTGGACTTGAATCTTGGGAAGTAAAACGGATGCGGGAGAATCTGCATGGAGCCGTCGCAGATCGATCGAACGATTCTCTCTGAAGTTGGAGAGCGATGGACGAAGGTCGCAAAAGTGATTGGCAGAGTTCTTGAAACTATTGGGAGCGATCTTCCACCCGGAGATGAAGGCTGCGATGTGATCTCTCGACGCATCGAGGCCCTTGTGCACGAGGGTCAATTGGCAGCGCAAGGCGACACGAGGAACTGGCGCTTTAGCGAGGTTAGTCTCAGGACACAATGACACCAGCGCACGCAGGCCGCGCATTCGCTCCGTGCGATACTAAAAGATGGCAAACCCCACACAAACCCCAATCCTCACTGAGCGCTTCACCCGCGCCGTCGACTACGCGCGCGTGCTCCACACGGAAACCCGCAAGGGAACCAAGATCCCCTACATGGCTCATCTGTTCGGAGTCGCATCGCTGGTCATGGGCGAGGCAGGCGGCGCGGTGCCGGTCACCGAAGACATGATGATCGCGGCCATCTTGCATGACACGGTGGAGGACCACGGCGGCCAGCGCACGCTCGACGAAGTGAAAGAGAAATTCGGCCCGAATGTCGCGCGCATGGTGGAAGGCCTCTCCGACACTCTCGCCGAGGATCACGAAAAGAAAGAAGGCTGGGAGGAGCGCAAGAATACCTATCTCGCGCGCCTGCGAACGGAACCGGAAGACGTGCTGGTCATTTCGGTCGCCGACAAGCTCTACAACGCCAAGGCCATCCTGGATGACCTCAAAGAGATCGGCCCCGCCGTTTGGGACCGCTTCAAGCGCGGCCCGAAGGAACAGCTCTGGTACTTTCATGCGCTGCTTGAGATCTTTGAGCCACGCCTTCACAGCCGGATGGTTGGCGAGCTGAAGCGCGTCGTCGATGAGATTTCATTTTTGGTTGCAACTGAATGGCCCGGAGATCAAGGCGCAACGCCGCCCGAAAAAGGCTGAACCAAAATCGGCACGAAGGTTTCCTTTCCGAGCCATCCAGCCGCCCTTCTCGCCTGTGCTACGCTTCCTTTGTGATTCACTTGCGAAATCATCGGGCAAACCTTTGCGTCTTCGCAGCGCTCGGCCTATTCGCCGCCAATGCCGCAGCCGCGCCGCAGCCGCCCTCCGGGCAAAGCCCCATCCAGGATCCAGCCGAATATAAGGCCTACTCCGACGCGGTCAACACGCAGGATGCGACCGCGCGTGCGGAGGGGCTTGAGGGCTTTGTCGAGCAGTACCCAAAGAGCGTTGTCCTGACGGATGCGCTCGAGCAAGAGATGGCGGCGTGGCAAGCGGCAGGCGATTCGAAGCAGGTGATGAAGGTGGCCAAGCGGCTGCTCGCAGCCGACGCCGGTAACATTCGCGCGCTGGGCATTGTGGTGGCGCTCGACCGCGTGAATGCAGCCACCGGCGACAATGCGGCCCTGAACGAGATGTGCCAGGACGCGTCAGGCGGAATGCTTGCGGTGCCCATGTGGCGCGAGCCGGCGAATATGGCGCCGGCTGACTACGTTGCGCTGAGCAAGCTTCTCAACGATATCTTCATCGGCGCGGAAGGCTATTGCGCGGTGCAGGAGAAGAACTACTCGCAGGCCAGGGATTGGCTGCAGCGCGCTCTGAAGATCGATTCCACGAATGTGCAGGATACCTACCAACTGGCAGTCGCGGACCTGGAGTCCACGCCGCTTTTGCCTGAAGGCTTCTGGTATTGCGCACGCGGGATCCATATGGCCGAGAGTGCTGCCATTCCGCAGGATGCGGGCGGCATGACCGCGTATTGCAAGGCCAAATACAGCAATTACCACGGCACGGACGACGGATGGGACGCGCTGTTGACGAGCGTTGCGGATCAAGACGCGCCGCCGCCGGACTTTGCGGCGAAGATCAAGCCCGCGCCCGCCGCGCCTGCTCCTCAGAAATAATCCAGCTCACTCGGTCCCTTGTTCCCTCGGTCCCTTGGTCCCTGTCCTTCTGCTATATCTAAATTCATGCAGCTGGACCTCCCCAGGCGCCTTATCGCTCTCGCCGCGGCGCTGATCTTTGCTCTTCCTCTAGGCGCCCAGCAAACATCGGGCACATTCCGCTGGATCGATTTTCACGATCCCAAAGATCAGAACATCGTTGCCTGGATCACGCGCTCGCTCACAGTGGAGAAGTGGACAGCGATCCGCGAAATCGGCGTGGTTTACGATGCAGCGCTGGTGGTCACCACCGATCGCCCCGGTCCGCAATCGACGCCGGGCGACGACTCCTTCACGATTTGGGATGCATCGCTTACCAGTCACGTTGTGGCTCCGCTGATCTCCGGCGTCAACCTGCGCTGGTTCGATTGGCAGCATTTCCAAGCGGACGCGCCCGAAGAGCTGACGGTTCTCTACGACAACTGCCACGACTGCGCGGCCAGCACGTACTTCACGGCTCTTTACTACGACCTTGCGCACCACATGTTTGCGGCGCGCTGGTTGCGCGGTGGCCAGGGCGTTCTGGTCTGGAATGCGACGGGTCCGAGCGCCACGAGCGGCATTGATTGGACGCAGGTCTACGCCGTGATGGCCGAACCCGATGGCCGCGCGTTTCTCTCAACGTGGAACCACTTCGAATACGGCAAGGTGAGGCCGCCGAGCAACACGCTCTTCCGCTATGACGTCGATCCGCAAACCGGAATGGAGAGGACCTACGAACTTACGCGCGACGATGCCGACGCCATGGAGCAGCGTCTTTGCCGAGGGCAAAATACTGTGCAGGGCCTGGAGCGCGGGCAGGACTCCCAGGTCTGCCAGCAAATGCTGAATGAGCAACCGCAGCGCCGGCCCGTGACCACTCCGCCGGCGAACAATCGCGGCAAGTCCGCCCCGCCAGCCGTCCGCCATTGAGATGAATCCATAGTGGTCAATTCAGAGCAGTATTGCCTACCATGCCTCCCTTAGCATCCAGAGCTGAGTGGGGGTAAAATGAGGCATTTTTTCAGACTTGAACGGTTTTTACTGCTTCCCTTGGCGATCGCACTTTCGATAGCCGGTTGCCACAAAGATCCGGCGCTGGTTCAGGCGGATAACAATCAGGCCGATCCGCAGAACCCTTCCGGTGATCCGGCAACAGCCAACCTGCCCCCTGCTCCAGATAACTCAAGCACTCCGGCTCCCACGCCCAGCTACCAGGAGGGCCCACAGGCGCCGGACCAGTCGTCTTACGATCCCGGCTACGGTGAGCAGCCGGAATACGCGGCAACTCAGCCGCCCCCACCCCTGCTTGTTTACGACCAGCCAGAGGATCCCGGTGACGACTACATCTGGACACCCGGCTACTGGGCATGGTCTCCAGAGGGCTACTACTGGGTTCCCGGCGCATGGGTTGAGGCGCCTTACGAGGGCGCACTCTGGACACCCGGTTACTGGGGATACTGGAATAACTCCTACGGGTATTACCCCGGCTACTGGGGCCAGTACATCGGCTACTATGGCGGCATCGACTACGGCTTTGGTTACACCGGCTACGGCTACCAGGGCGGCTATTGGGGCGGAGGTCACTTCTACTACAACCGCTCGGTCAACAACGTCAACATCGCCTTGGTGCACAACGTCTATAACCGCCCTGTCGCCAGAGATTCCAACAGCTCCCATGTGAGTTACAACGGCGGATCGGGTGGTCTCCACGTTCCGGCGCGGCCTGCGGAGCGGGTAGCGATGCGTGAGCAGCATACTGCGCCCATGCGAGCGCAACTCGAGAATCAGCGCACTGCCAGCACCAATCGCGACCAGTTTGCCGGCGCGAATCATGGCCGCCCGGCTCATGTGGCCGTTGACCAACCTCTTGCGGCCGATCGCAACGTGAAAGCCCCACCAGCATTGCGGGCAACCAATCGCGAGGTAGAGCAGCAGCAACAGCAGCATCAAACTTCCCCGCAGCCGGGCCAACGCCAAACGAATCCGCAATCACCTGAACGTCAGGGGGGACAACAGCCGCCGCAGCGCCAAGCGGCTCCGCAACCCGAGTCGCGGCAGACAAATCAGCAACAGCCGCAGCGCCAAGCGCTACCGGAGCGCCAGGCTGCTCCGCAGCCAGAACAGCGCCAGACGCCGCCACAACGCGAATCATCTCCGCAGCCAGAACAGCGCCAAGCGAATCCGCAACCAGAGTCGCGGCAGACAAATCAGCAGCCTCCGCAGCGCCAAATAGCACCGCAACAGCAACCACGCGAGGCCGCTCCGCAATACCAGACTTCTCCGCAACGCGAAGCGACCCCACAACCACAGCGCCAAGCTGCTCCTCAACCGGAACAACGCCAGCCTCCGCCGCAACGCGAAGCAGCCCCACAGCCGCAACGCCAGGCGCAACCGGAGCGCCAAGCCGCTCCACAACCGCAACAGCGCCAGGCGCCGCCACAACGCGAAGCAGCCCCGCAGCCGCAGCGCCAGGCAGCGCCGCAACCGCAAAACCACCAGGCGAATCCGCCAGGCAAGGACGACCACCCGAAGTCGTAGTATTTCGCAGGCATCCACGGAGTATTCCGCGGACGGCGCCCTGATGGATGCCTTCGCTCTGAAGCCGGCGAAAAACTACGGCCGCTCGCTGCTCGCCACTAATCGCCCCGATGCGTGTTCTTTCATGTATGGGCGATAGCCGAGGGTCAGAGCGGCGCGTTAGACTGAGTGACCACGGGCACCGTCCCATTCATTGGAGGGTAAGATGAACCGAATTCCTCGATTTGCTCTAGCGTTATCGATTGTCGTTGCGGCCGCACTCTGCTTCTCGGTCTGCCGCTTCGGCGTCGTTTCCCCCACGTCCTCGGTCTTTGCCGCAGTTGCGGCCGCGCAAGACCAGGCTCCCCCGGATCAGAATCCGGCGGACCAGGGACCTGACCCTGCAGCAGGAAACATGGCTCCCAGCGGGCCTTCGTACACAACTGAAGCTCCTCCGCCGGACCAGTCGGCCGAGCAACCGGGCCAGGCTCCCGATGACTCCGGCTACGCTGAGATGCCGACACAACAGGCAACAGAGGCTCCGCCGCCGCTTCCTGACTACGATCAACCTGCTGATCCCGGCGACGGATACATCTGGACTCCGGGCTATTGGGCCTGGGGTGCGGGCGGCTACTACTGGGTGCCGGGTGCGTGGGTCGAGCCGCCTTACGTTGGTGGTCTGTGGACGCCGGGATATTGGGGCTTCTATGGCGGCCGCTATCTCTTTTATCCCGGCCATTGGGGCTTGCACATCGGCTTCTACGGCGGCATCAACTACGGCTTTGGCTACATCGGCCTCGGCTACGAAGGCGGCTACTGGAACGGCGGCCACTTCTTCTATAACCGCTCGTACAACAACATCAACGTGCGTGTGGTCCATAACACGTACAACTATCGTGCCGCAAATCCTGGATCCTATAATCGCGGCGGCAACAACAACAATAACCGCAACAACGACAACAACAACTACAACAACGACCGAAACAATAACAACAATCCCCGCCCCAGCTATCGCGGCGGGTCGGGCGTACAGACCCGGCCGCAGCCATCGGAGGGCGCGGCGGCACACGAGCCAACCGCTCCGCGCATGAATACGCAGGTGCAGCATGAACAGAGCTACGGCGCTGTTCACGGGCAATATGCGTCTCAGAACCACGGACAGCCGCCAACGCCGGCCGTCAGCCGGCCGATTCCCGCTGATCACAGCTCCAGACAAGCACCGGCGAGTCATGGCGGCGGATCACAGCAGGGCGGCGGGCACCACCGCTAAAGCCGCGCGGCTCGGATAGCCGGTTATCGTATCGCCCTCGCGCACCTGAGGCCGTCAAAATCCTCAGGTGCGCGGCGCGATTTCTGCTTGGGTTTGGTTTTTGAGCGCGGCGCAGTTAGCGGTCGTCAGCGTGCCTCAGTCCGCTGCCTTCACGTCAATCAGCACCAGATTGCGCACCCAGCGCGCGGGGCGCTTTTCGCCGGTCGAAACCAGCTTGAGTGGCCCATCAGCAGCGATGGGCTTTCCATCCTCAGTGTCGGCCACCATGACCGTGGCCTCGTGCACGTCTGGCGTAACTTCGCCGATCGAGTAGACAACTCCGTAGCCGTCTGAGCCGGAAGCCACAACATAAAGCCGCAGTTGCTTCCCGCGCGGCTTGTCGCTCACGCCCAGCGGAGTAAGCAGTGCGATGACCGGCACGCCGGAGTACGTTTCGTCGGCCTTGGTGTGCTCGTTGTGGACGGTCACGGTAACATGCGGCAGGGCAGTCAGTGCCGCGGCCGTCAGGTCGGTCGTCTTTTCTCCGTAAGCCACGCGCAGCGTGCCCCGCGGAATCTTTGCCAGGTCGCTGTTCCCGCCCTTCATCATTCCCATGCAGTGGCTCATGTCCATGGATTTGCCGCTGCCTGTGCCCATGTCCATCTTGCAGCCCATTTGCATGGAGTCGCCATGGCTCATGTCCATGGGCTTTCCGGAGTTCGCACCATTCGCGCCGCCGTCGGTGTCTGGCTTGCTCATATCCATGCCGTCCATGGAGCCGGCGGGCGCGGCCGGCGTTTGGTTCGGCGCCGGCGTCTGCGCAGAAGCCGCAGCCACACCAAGCAGCGACAAAAAGATAGCGGTACGCATGTCCCAACGCATTGTGAGTGTCTCCCAACCCCCATCGTATACTGGAGCCATGTCGATTGTGCGCAACGCCGCCGGGATCGCCAAGGGCATGAGCATCACGCTGCGCGAGATGTTTGCGCCCACTGAAGTGGAGAATTACCCCGACGGCAAAGGCCCCAATCGTGGGGCCGTCCTGGAACAGCGCTTCCGCGGCGCGCATGTATTGCAGCGCGACGAGAACGGCCTGGAAAAGTGTGTGGCGTGTTTTCTCTGCGCGGCCGCCTGTCCGGCAAATTGCATTTATATTGAGGCCGCGGAAAACACCGCCGAAACCCGCATTTCCTCATCGGAGCGCTTCGCCAAGGTCTACAACATCGATTACAACCGGTGCATCTTTTGCGGCTACTGCGTCGAGGCCTGCCCGACTGACGCCATTACCCACGGTCACGGCTTCGAGTTGGCAACGCTCAACGCTACCAATCTCGTGATGCGCAAAGACGACATGCTGGTGCCGGTGGCGGCGCTCACGGCAAAGTAAGCCAAATTCTGGCTGCCTTATTTTCCTCAGACCTCGGCCGATTCCGATTTAAGAAAGTTCTCAGCTGGCTCCCCCGGAGTCCTGCAACTTTTGTCATGCCACTTCCGTTCGCGCCGCGCCGATAACCTGCCTTTTCCTCAAGCTTTGGAGCATAATGGTCGATGACATTCTTGGCTCCATGAGACGGTGTCTTCGTGCGGGTGATTGAGCCTGCTGTTTTTCCGCGGCTGAATCAGACGGCTTGAATGGGAGGGATCGGATGCGGATCCGGCGCAAATTTGTGCCGCTCGTTATGGTCGCCGCGGCCTGCCTCGCAGCCGAAGCGCAAAATCCGCCCGCCTACACAGTTCCGCAGAGCGTCATGGTCACGGCGAGGGGTGTCCATGACCTCTCTCCTGAAGACGCCGCCCGCAATCTTCCCGTTCACCTGCGCGCCGTCGTCACCTATTACGATCCCTACATCGACCCCAGACACGGTGCCCTCTTTGTTCGCGACGCTTCGGGAGGAGTCTTTGCCGCCGTTCCCGCACAGCCCATTTTGCCCATCTATCCGGGGGCGCTGGTGGAGATTACCGGTGTGACCGGGCCGGGCGACTATGCGCCTGTGATTAATAACACTCAGGTCCGGAACGTCGGGCGGTCCAGACTGCCGTCCAATCCCGCGAGGGTGACTTTGGCCCAGTTGCTCACCGGCGCCTTCGATTGCCAGTGGGTCGAGGTCGAAGGCCGCGTCCGTTACGCGCACCTGGGGTCCGATGTGGTTCTCGGCATCGCCGCCAGTGACGGTTCGTTTACCGCTGTCACCGTGCGGCAGCCCGGAGTCGACTATGAATCGTTGGTCGATTCGGTTGTGCGCATGGACGGCGTAGCCGCCCCAGTCTTCAACCAGCGCCGTCAGATGGTTGGCGCGCGCGTCTACTTTCCCAGCATGAGCCAGATCAAAGTGATTCAGCCCGCGCCGCGCGATCCTTTCGCGGGGCCCGCATTGCCGATCGCGCGGTTGTTTCGCTACTCGCCCAATCCGGGACTCCTGCGCCGCGTCCATGTGCAGGGCCAGGTGACCCTTGCCTGGCCGGGGCGATTGCTGTGTATTCAGGACAGCAAATCCGGCATCTGCATGCAGACGACGCAGGCTGAAAGCGCCCCCGTGGGTTCCTTTGTCGATGTTGTCGGATTTCCGGCCATCAATCTCTTCAAGCCAACTTTGGAAGACGCTGTATTCCGCGCGGCCGATGCCGGAGTTTCGCCTTCACCGCCCATCCCCATTGAGGCCGATCAAGCCGGAGCCGGCGACCTCGATGGCCGGCTTGTGCAATTCGATGCCGAGCTGATTGGACGCAACCTTACTGCGGCCGTTCCAACGCTTATGGTGCGCGCCGGCCGGTTGATCTTTCCCGTCATTCTGCCCAAGGGCGCTGAACTGGGCTCTGTTTCATGGAAGGATGGCAGCGTTCTTCGCATCCGTGGCGTTTTTGATACGCAGGTTGACTCCTTAAGCACAAACCTTGAAGGGGGGCCGGTGCACCTGCAGTCGGTGAACATCCTTCTGCGCTCCGTCAACGATATCTCTCTTCTTCAAGCGCCATCGTGGTGGACGGCGGAGCACGCGCTGGATAGCTTCTCCCTGGCGGGCCTGCTGGTTCTCGCTTCCTTTGCCTGGATTGTCATCCTGCGGAAGCGCGTTGCGCAGCAAACGCGCGCGTTGCGCGGCAGCGAGGAGCGCCTGCGCCATCTTTCAGAGCACGACGCACTCACCGGGCTGCCCAATCGCATTCTGCTGAACGATCGGTGTCAGAATTCGCTCAAGCGGGCTGTGCGTTTTCAATCCTGTCTGGGCCTGCTCATGGTCGACGCGGACGAATTCAAAGTCGTGAACGATGCGCTCGGCCATCAGGCCGGCGACAAATTGCTCTGCGAATTAGCAGAACGCCTGTGCGGATGCGTGCGCGAAACGGACACCGTGGCGCGGATCGGCGGAGACGAGTTCATCGTTTTGCTCCCCGACCTGCGTATTCCCGCCGAGGCCGAGACGATCGCCGCCAAAATCGTGGCCGCCGTCGCTCTGCCTTATGCCATCGATCATACGCACGCTTTGATCACCGTCAGTGTGGGAGTGGTTACTTTCCCTGAGGCGGGCGCCGATCTTGACACCTTGATGCAGTGTGCCGACCTGGCCATGTACGCGGCAAAAGAGAAGGGCAAGAACAGCTTCCAGGTTTACAGGCCCACGGCATTTGTATCTGGTGGGGGGAACTCGCTCTTACACCAACCCCAGGTTCCGCTGACCACCGGCGGCGCTTGAGTTCTGCGTATAACCCCGCACCGGCCGGCAGCCAGCTCACAGCGATTCCACTATCGCAATACCCCGGCGCCGCAATCGCCAGGTGGCTTCTCCATAAAGAAGAAGCCACCCTGCAAGGCACTGGAAAGGGCACTTGAATTGTGGAACCGCTCGGACGCACCTCCGCGGTTTCCCGCTTGACCTTCCACTTGAGTGCGTCTTCCTACGGCTTCACGATTGCTTGCAGCCGCGGATCCTTCCACAGACTGGCGAACTCCTTGTCGGTATACACGTCGCTCATCAGCGGATAGTGACCGTCTTTGGCGCGGTGCAAGTAGTCGAGTGCGCCCTCAATGTTGCCTCTCCGCGCGTACAGCTTGGCGATGAGGTAATTGGTGCGCGCGATTTGCTCCGGCGTTCTCAGTTGCGCCACCACCCCGCCATTGTCCGTGTCGAACACATCGGGATCGAGTTCCATCGCTCTCGCGTATTCGTTCATGGCGCGGTCAATCTGGTTCAGGCCCATCCACGCCTCGGCCATGTTCACGTGGTAGGAGGCGTTGGCTTCATCCAGCTCCAGGGCCTGCCTCAATTCCGTCAAGGCCGGCTTGTACTTCTTCTCGATGCACATCAGCGCGCCCAGGTTATTGAGGGAGGTCGCGCTGTGCGGATCGGCCTTGATCGCCGCCAGAAAGCTCTTTCGCGCGCCGTTGTTGTCCTTGAGTTTGATCTGCGCGATTCCCATCTTGTTATAGAGATCGGCATCCGCGCCCCCGGCGCGCAGAGCCCGCTGATAGTAGGCAACGGCCGACTGGTAGTCCTGGTGTGCGCGGGCGATGTCACCCTTCTGCTCGGCGGCCGATGCCGTCTCAAGGCTGATTCCTTTGGGCAGGTCCCGCATGGGAGCACGCCACGCGAATGCGGCAGCGGAGGACAGAAGGCTCATTGCCGCGATGATGCTTGCAAGCTTTTTCATGGTGCACCTCTTTCTCGATCCGGGGCAATTGAAGGGAGGGCTGCTGGCTAGGTTGCCCCGGAACGTCATTTCGATATTGAGTAAAGACCAATCGGCCGCGCCGTACAACGCTATACCTGCTACCTGCCCGTGGCGGCTCGGTTACGGCACGAGCGCGCCGCTCAACACGCTGCGATTCAGCAGCTTGTGCTCACGGTGAAATACCGGCTCGGTCACATTCTTGAACCTCCGTGGCCGGGGTTACACGCCGTTACATGGCGCCTCCCAACCCCACGGACACCGTTAAAGGCTTCCCAAACGACGAAGCCGCGCTAACATAACATTCGTTGCGACCTTCCCCTATTGGTTCGCGAGGCGGCGGTAAATGACCGTGGAATCCCCTGAAACGATCGAACTCGCCGAGCAGCGCGCGGAACTGAAGACAGTTCTCGAGTCCAAAGGCTTTGTCCGCGCCCCCACACTAGCCAACCTTCTCTCCTATTTGTGCGAGAAGCTGTTTGCCCGCGAAGCCCACCAGATCAAAGAGTATTCGATTGCGGTCGAGGCCTTTCGCCGCGGCGATTCGTTCGACCAGGATTCGGATTCCATTGTTCGTGTTGAAGCCAATCGCCTCCGCCGCCGCCTTGCCGAGTACTACCAGGGCGAAGGCGCGCGCAATCCGCTCAAAATCTCGATTCCGGTGGGGCAATACGTTCCCCGGTTCGAGCGCAACATTGCTCCACAGGGCGGTGAGGCCGCCGAAACGCCGGCCGGATCGCCGCCCGCAACTGCCGGCCCCGGTGCCCCCCCGCCGCATCGCTCGCTCGCCTTTGCCTGGCACCTGGGTTGGATCGCAGGCGCTGTATTTCTCTCATTCGCGCTTTGGTACGCCTGGCATCTCTCGCGCCAGCAGAAACCCGCGCCGCCCCAGGGCGAGCAGCCCCCGCTTGCCGGGCTGACCTTCGAGCCGCCTCTCGGCCCGCCGGCAGGAGAAGAAGTGCGCATTCTGGCGGGCTCGGGACGAAGCTTTGTCGACCACACCGATAAAATGTGGAGCGCCGACGAGGGTTTCACCGGCGGTACGGCGGTCAAGAGCTCCATCGAGCACATCGCGCGCACCCTCGATCCCGGCTTTTATCGCACCAGCCGGCAGGGACAGTTTCGCTACGACATTCCCTTGCACAAGGGCATCTACGAGTTGCACCTTCACTTCGCTGAAACCGTCTACGGCCCCGAATCTTCAGGCACGGGCGGAGAAGGCAGCCGGATTATGAACGTGCGCGCCAACGGGACTCCGCTGCTGAGCGAATTCGATGTCGTGGCCGACGCGGGCGCAAGCTCCACCGCCGACGTGAAGGTTTTCACGGGCATCGAACCGGCGGCCGACGGCAAGCTGCACCTTGAGTTTTCGGCGGACAATGGGCAGCAGGCGATTCTCTCGGCCATCGAGATTCTCCCCGGAATCCGTGGACACATTCGTCCCGTTCGCATTCTGGCTCGGGAAACTCCGTACTACGCCAATGACAGCCACTGGTGGAGTCCCGACGACTACTTTGAAGGCGGACAGTTGGCGGCTTATACCGCGCCGGTGAAGGGAACCGACGACCCGGAGCTCTACGAGACCGAGCGTTGGGGCAACTTCTCCTATGCGATTCCGGTCACGGCCGGAAAATATACTTTGACGCTCTACTTTGCCGCGCGCCACGGCGACTGGGACGAGTCGTCGTCCGACGCATTTGAAGGCAAGCCAACCGTCGCGCACGTCTTCAACGTGTTCTGCAACGGCCAAACACTCCTCACCGCCTTCGATCTGGCGAAGGAAGCCGGCACGTCAGACGTCGTGATCCGGAGATTCGCGGGCCTTGAGCCGAATGCGCAGGGGAAGCTGAATCTGAGCTTCGTTCCGGTCCACGGCTACGCCACCGTCACGGGGATTGAAGTGCTGCCGCAGTAATTTCGGGCTCACCCCGCCGCCGCCAGCAGCCCTCGCTTGCGCAGCTCGGTCATCACCCGCTCCACCTTCCAGTCGAGAGCTCCCGTGCCATCGATCACTAAGTCGGCGTTTGCCGCCGACGGCCGCACGTAGGCGACGCTCGTCGGGCGCACCGTGCGGTCGTATTGCTCGCGGACCAGCTCCGGAGTGCGGCCGCGTTCATCGATGTCGCGCTTGAGCCGCCGCTCAAAACACAGCGCGTCGGGAGCATCCACATACACGCGCAGATGATAGCTCGGCAGCAGTTCGCGATAGTAGAGCGCGAAGATCCCCTCGACGATGAGAAACGGCCCGGCGGTGACGCGCTGGCTGCGCCCCGGAACGCGCGTGTAGGTTGCAAAGTCGTAGATGGGGCGATCGATGCAATCTCCGCGCGCCAGCGCCGCAACGTCCCGCGCCAGCAGCGGAACCTCGATCAGCGCCGGGTCGTCGAAGTTCTTTTCGACGCGTTCGGCCAGCGGCAGATCGCCGAGGTCGAGGTAATAGTCGTCGAGATGAAAGCGCAGGCCGCCGAGCGTGCGCGCCAGTTCATTGGCTAAAGTTGTTTTGCCTGAACCCGAGCAGCCGGCAATTGCCAGCACCGTGGGAGGAAAGGGAAGGCGCGGTGGTTTTTGTACGTCCTCACTGCCGGCCGCGGCGTCCGGTGAGCCGCTCAGCGCCTCAGGCGCGTGCGGATTGAGCGCATCAGGATCCGCCGCCGGATTTCGCTCCGCCTCATCCATGGCCGCGCTCACTCTTCCAAACTGACCCTTTCGGCGATTCGCGGCGACACACGCTTCAGCAGGTCGGCGAGCCGTTTCTCTACCCAGCGGCCGGTCTCGCCAACTTCTTCGTGACTCAGTGGCTTGGTGCCCAGTCCCGCGGCCAGGTTGGTCACACACGAGATTCCCAGCACTTCAATCCCCATGTGCCGCGCCACAATGGCCTCGGGCACGGTTGACATGCCCACCAGCGTCGCGCCCAGCGCGCGAAACGCCCGCACCTCCGCGGGCGTTTCAAAGCTCGGCCCCGGCGTGGCCACATACACGCCTT
>CAYOVE010000038.1:0-20340 GCA_964407295.1 uncultured Occallatibacter sp. | reverse complement strand
AGCTCATGCTCGACCTCATGTACCATCTGCCATCGAACAAGCGCGTCCGCGATCTCGAGATCACCAAGGACATGGTCGAGCGCCGCGATCTCTCGCTCTGCCTGCTTGAAAAAGCCGGCTGAGCTTTCTTTCAGTGATCGTAGAGCGAAAAACGGTCTCATCTGGAGGCTCCGGCCAGATGCAAATGGGCTTGCGTCACCAGCGACGCTCCCCTCGTCTGGCTGATGTGCGCGAATGGGCCATTCAAGATCGAAAATCGAGGCAACACGCCCGGTTTAATCGTCGAACCCTATGACCACTCCGCCGATAGAGTTACTGGATGAAAGCTCCTGTTCTTGGCACGAGAGGAATGTTCCCCTGCAAGAGCGCGGGGTCCGGATGAGTTGGCTGGTCAAGCTCGTTGATTCCATTTACGAACAGACAAATTGGCCGCTCTGGCAGGATTACACAAGGCGATTGGAGCAAGCTGAGAGGGCGGAATCGCAACGGAAGGCCGCACTTTGGAACGACAACATTCCCGAGCCTGAGTGGGTAGACACACGCGAGCCGGAGCTCCTTGAACTCACAACTCGGCAATTTGTCGCGCAGCATGTAATTCCGTTCACTGCATTGCTGAAGATACCGCTGTACGCTCGCATCCCGGAATCCGAGCGAGGTAAGCCGAGTGTCTTTCTGTCCCACGCATGGGACGCCATCGTTCTCGCCAAGGGAAAGGGGCGGTGGGGACGTTACGGTACCCTTGACGCTTTCGGCCCTGGCGTCGCTGGCATTCAGGATGAGTTCGTCTGGATCGATTTTGTCTGCTACAACCAGCACACTGTAGCTGAAGAGTCAATCGCCTTCGACATGGAGTCTATTGTGAAATCGATCGGCAAGGTCGCCTTCGCAGTAACTCCCGTCTCGCTTTTTGACCGCATCTGGTGTCTCTGGGAAGTCCTCAGCGTGGCGCGAAATCCTGGCGTCGACAGTCAATTCTGTGCCGCTCCAGGCTACCAAACCGACAAACGGCTGATGGTCAACGCCTTTTTCGAGGCGTTCACTTCGGTTACATCGGCCGGTTCCACGAAACGGGAGGACAAAGACAAAATCCTGGGCGCGATGAATAGCTATTTTGGATCCACGGACGCTGCCGATGATTACATCAGGCATCTCATAAAACGTGGGATGAGTCATCCTTGGTTTGGCCTTCATTAAAGTGTGATGTCGAAGTGAGTTCCAGGCGGAATGCGAATGGCCATCGTTTTTCTGCATGCACGCGAATCGCATTAGACGCACACGCCCCGCGCATAGACTCATGCATTTGCTCAGGGTCCAACCCATTCATCCCAACGATTGACCCTCGCGCCCCCGCTCGAAACTTTCCCTCCCGCAGCCGTGTCTACACACGCAACGGCCGATGTTCACCATCAAGGCCACAAGGGAGAATCCAAATGAACCGAACCAAGGCAACCATCATTCTCGGCGCGCTGCTTTCAGCGAGCGTCATGTTCGCGCAAGCGCCTGATTCAAACCAGGCCCCCGCCGCTAACGCGCCGCAATCGGCGCCCGTGCAACCCGGCGACCAGCACCGTCACTTTGACCCCAGCCAGTTCGCTGCGCATCTCGGCAAGCGCCTGAACCTCACGAGCGATCAGGTGGCGCAGATTACGCCCATCCTCTCGGCTCGCCAACAGCAGATGCAGACTCTGCGCGCCGACACTTCTCTTAGCGTGCAGGATCGCCACACCAAGGCGCGGGCCATCCGGCAGGATACGAACTCGAAGATTGAAGCGGTCCTGAATGATCAGCAGAAGCAGCAGTTTGAGCAGATGCTTGCCCAGCGCCGCGCACACCGTCACCACGAGCAGCAAAACTCGCAGCCCCAGGCCTGACCGCCAGGTTCGGCATCAGCCCAGCCCCAGGTCTCTGAGCAGAGACCTGGGAACGCGGCATTTTTTCAGCCGTCGCCTTACTGGATCGGCTCGTCCTTCTCCACCACCAGCGTCGTACTCACCAGGTGCATCTCAATCGGCAGACCGCCCACCGTTGAAGCTACGCTGCGCACGATGGTTTCAAAGTCGCTGACCATCGTGGCATCGTTCCAGGTGCCGTCGGCTACCACGAAGGCCATCGTCGTCCCATTGTCCTTCGTCACGAACACGTTGGCTCCCTTGCCCTCAAAGAATCCAATCGTTTTGAACTGGTTGCCAAGCGCTTGCGCATCTGCCTGGGTCGCGGTGCCTTCATAAATCACGGCATCGCCGCCGCCAAAATCCACCTCGCCCACAATCCCGGATTTCTCCAGGGTCTGTGTGGTGCTCAACAGTTGCACCTGTATGGGCAGGCCGCCCACGGACGAAGCCACTCCCCGTCCAATCTCTTCAAACGTCTCCAGCGTGCCCGCCTTGTTCCAGGCGCCGTCCTGAACATCGAACCCGATCGTCGTACCGCTTGTCCCCTTGTTCAGCGCCACAGTCACGCCGGTATCCTGGAAAAATCCTGCGGCCTTCAGTGCATTTCCCAGCGCTGTCGCATCGGCCTGCGTCGCGGTGCCGGAGTAAATCACCTGGTCCTTGGTCCCGATCGTCACCGTCGTTTGTCCTACTCCATATTTAGCTCCAAAGCTCTGCCATTGTCCGCTGTAGACGAGGTAACCGATCAACGCACCGCCAAGAGCAAGAGATGTCAAGATGGCAATCCCAATGGCGCGCCCCTTGGAATAGAGCTGCCCGCCCCACGCAACATGAGTCTTGATCGCGTCCTCCTGCAACTGTTTCGCGGCCAGGACAGTGCAGACGAGGAGCACAACCTCGGCAATCGCGGGGTTCGCGGTCGTTTTCACAGCCATATAAATCACGCCCACAGACGCCGCCGCTCCGAGCAGGAGCGCGAGAAGACCGTTGCTGCCTTGCCCGAGCTTGCGGTAATTTGAAGCCATCAGAACCGTCGCGGCAAGCGGACCGCCAAAGAAAGCCGCGATCCCGATGGCCGCCACATCGTACAAGCGATAGGCAGGCGGTGCGTACTGAGGGGCCGGGTAGCCCCCAACCTGGGGATAAGCAGTTGACATAGTGCTCCTGATTCCGGGGGGGCAGAAGTAGTGGTGTTGAAAGAGTAATGCCTCCACGGGCCTCGCGCCAGAAAAAACTTCGCGCCAACATTCGAAAACTCTCCGGTTGCCTGGCCCACTGTGATTCGGTCGCCAGCTTCTCCACATCCAGCCCGCCACTCACTCGCGCGCGGGAATATGATGGTCCACAGGGTTCAACGGGGAGGGAAGCATGAACGATCAAAAGCGGATTTCAGCGCGCGGCCAGGGGCGTCGCGAGTTTCTTAAGGTCGGCGGCGCGGTCACAGCCGCCTTGCTGGCGCAGACCGCCATGGCCGAAACAACAAAGACCCTCCCCGCTCTTCCTTCAAATCCCGTCACGCCCAGCGCCATGCCCACGCGCAACCTGGGAAAAACCGGCTACAAAGTCGGAATCTTCTCGCTCGGCGGCCAGGCCGCGCTCGAGCAGGCTAATAATTTCGACATCGCCGTGCCCATCGTCGAGCGCGCCCTCAACCTGGGCGTCAACTACATTGATACTTCGTCCATCTATGGCGGCCCGGACCGCTGGAGCGAGCAATATGTCGGCAAGGTGATGGCTCATCGCCGCAACCTGGCGTTTCTCGCCACCAAAACCAAGGAGCGCACGCGCGACGGCTCCATGCGCATGATCGAAAAATCGCTCGAGCTTCTCCAGACCGATCATGTCGATCTCTGGCAGTTGCACGACATTGGCACCATGACCGACGTGAATGAAGTCTTCGCCAAGGGCGGCGCCATGGAAGCCCTGCTGGAAATGAAGGAACAGAAGGTCGTCCGCTTCCTCGGTCTCACCGGCCACTACCGCCCCGACGCCCTCATCGAAGGCATCCAGCGCTATCCATTCGACACGATCCTGATGGCGATGAACGCTGCCGATCCGCATTTCTACAGTTTCAACTCGGGACTCTTGCCCTTGGCCGTCGAGCGACAGATGGGCATCATCGGCATGAAAGTTCCAGCCCGCGGACGGCTGTTGTCAACCTGGACACCACAACCTCTCTCGGTACAGGCGCACATGTGGGAGGGAATGGTTCCCGCGCCCACCTCCGGCACGCTCACCATGCGCGAGGCCATGTACTACACGCTCTCGCGTCCGGTGAGCACCGTCATCATCGGGTGCGACACCATCGCACAGCTTGAAGAGAACGTGAATCTTGCCCGCGAGTTCACGCCGCTCAGCGACACTCAGGCAGATTGGCTAGTGGCCCGCGCGGAGCCTGTCGCCAAGCCGTCACTTTTCTTCCGCTTCTACGATCGGCCCTAGCGCCCATCAAGGCGCGGTTACAAATGATTGATCAGTGACGCGATGCAGGCTGCACCGAATCCGTTGTCGATATTGACTACTGACACGTTCGGCGCGCATGTGTTCAACATTCCCAGCAGCGCGGCGATCCCGCCCAGCGAAGCGCCGTAACCCACGCTCGTCGGAACCGCGATCACCGGCGCTTGCACCAGCCCGCCAACCACCGTTGGGAGCGCGCCCTCCATCCCTGCGCAAACAATCAGCACGCGTGCCGAGGTGAGCGTCTTCTGTTGCGCCAGCAGCCGATGAATGCCGGCGACTCCAACGTCTGCCACCAGTTCCACCGTATTGCCCATCAGCCGCGCCGTCACCGCTGCCTCCTCGGCCACCGGCAGGTCGCTCGTCCCCGCGCAGACCACTCCCACGGTGCCTTTGCCGGCAGGCGGCTCCGTTTGCTTGAACGTGATGGCCCGCGCCATCTCGTGAAATTCCGCCCGCGGCTCCGCGCCGTGGACCGCCTCAAACACTTCGCGCGAAGCACGCGTCGCCAGCACATTTCCGCCCGCCGCGGCCATGCGCGAGAAGATCGTAGCCACCTGCACCGGCGTTTTGCTCTCCGCGAAGATCACTTCGGGCATTCCCGTGCGCAGCGCACGATGATGGTCCAGCTTGGCAAAGCCCAAATCTTCAAAAGGTAAATTGCGCAGGCGTTCCAACGCTTCCGCTACGCTCGTCGATCCCGACCGCACTTCGTTCAACACCGCTTCAATCTGCGAGCGATCCATCAATGCTCCGTTTCCTCAGTCCTCGCGCGTTCCGTCTCCGCATACGCGCGCATCGCCTCCTGCGTCACGCGCTTCAGCGGAACCCCATGCCGGCGCGCAATGTTGCGGCACATCTCGTACTCCGGCGATGCGTTTGCCACATCGCCTGTGGGCCAGCGCGCAACCTTGATTCGAATCTTCCCCCACTCCGTATCGGCTTCCACAAACTCCCGCGCCAGCGCCAGCTTGTTCTCCATCCGCCAACGCAATCCAATCGTGGTGGTCTCGCGCAGCAGCAGGTCGCGCAGCGCGGGCATCAACTCGGGACTTGACAGCACCGTCATCTGCACGCCCGCACGCCCCTTCTTCATCTGCACCGGCGTCCTGTAAACGTCCCACGCGCCCGCCTCCAGCAGCAATTCGCTCACATAAGCCAGCAACTGCGGAGTCGAATCGTCAATCACCGTCTCAATCACCGCGATTGCCGCGTTGCCCTCCGCTGACCCCTGCGCCTCGCCAACAAGAATCCTCAGCAGATTTGGCTCGCCCGGTGTGTCGCGCCCTCCCGCTCCATATCCCCACGCCTTCACGCTCATCGCGGGCAACGTACCGTAAGTCACGTCGAGCATGCGCAGCAAAGCAGCGCCAGTGGGTGTCACTCGTTCCATCGGCGCGCCTGCGGCATAAACCGGCGCGTCACCCAGCAGCGCCAAAGTCGCCGGCGCTGGAACTGGCAACGTCCCGTGCGCGCATTTCACTGTGCCGCTTCCCACGTTGAGCGGTGAAGCCATCCAGCGGTCCACGCCCAGTGCGTCGCATCCGGCGGCAGCGCACACAATGTCAACGATCGTGTCGACCGCGCCCACTTCGTGGAAGTGCACGTTCTCAATCGGAATGGAGTGAATCGCCGCCTCCGCCTCGCCGAGCAACTGGAAGGCATGCGACGCGCGTCGCTTCACTTTGTCCTTCAGCGGCGCCGCATCGATGATTCTAAGAATCGTTTCTAACGATCGATGTGCGGTGTTCTCGTGGCTGTGGTGCTCATGGCTCTCGTGCGAATGGTCCTCATGCGCATCGTGCGTATAGCCACGATCGCGATGTGCATCTTCAGGATCGTGGTGATCGTGTTCGTGGGGTTCGTGTGAATGGCCGTGGTCGTGCTGGTGTTCTGGTCCCTTGGTCCCTAGGTCCCTGCCGGGGTGGCTTGGTCCCTGCTCTTTCGTTACCACGTCCACTTTCACCGCCGCCAGTCCGCCGCGGCCCACCTTGCGCATCTTCAGGCGCGCGCCCACGTTCAACGCCGCAGTCGTCTCGGCGAGCAAGTCGAAAGGTACGCCCGCATCCACCAGCGCCCCGAGCATCATGTCACCGCTGATCCCGGAAAAGCACTCCAGATAGCCGATTTTCATCGCCCTGTGATTCTAAATTGTTTCGGGCTGAATTGTGTCGGATCTGAGAAGGGAATTCTTGCCGGAGAAGGGAAGTGACGGCAGGCTATGCGCCCCGCCGCGCCAGCACTTCGACGGGCAGAACCGCATTCATGGCCCCCGACCGGAACCCCTGGCAATCGAGCGTGACGTATTTGAACCCGGCTTGCTTCAGCGCAGCTGTGATCGCGTCCATCATCTCCATCGTCAGCGCCCGCGGAAGCTCGTTGCGGGAAATCTCCACCCGTGCGAGCTCACCGTGATGACGCACGCGCATCTCGCGAAAGCCCAGCTCTCGCAGGCTGGCCTCGCCACGCTCCACCTGCTCCAGCACTTCGCGCGTCACCGTCCGGCCATACTCAACGCGTGAGCTCAGGCATGGCGCAGCCGGACGATCCCACACCGCGTAACCGGCCGCCTTGGCCAGTGCTCGCACATCTTCTTTCGTCAGCCCAACCTCAGCCAGTGGCGCCAGCACTGCATGCTCCTCGGCTGCGCGCTGGCCGGGGCGAAAATCTCGCGTGTCGTCGGCATTCATTCCATACGCGATATGCGCAACGCCCATTCCGGCGGCCAACTTCTCCAAAACCAGAAACAGCTCATCCTTGCAGTGGAAGCAGCGATTTGCATCGTTGCGCGCGTACTCTTCATGATCGAGTTCATCGGTAGCAACCACCTGCAAGGGGATTCCGAGCGAATGCGCAAACGCGCAAGCTTGCTCCATGTCGCGTCGTGCCAGCGAGGGCGAATCGGCCAGCACTGCCAGCATGTGCTCGCCCAGGACGCGATGAGCCGTGGCAGCCAGAAACGCAGAATCCACTCCACCCGAATAAGCCACTATCAGGCTCCCGAGCTTTTCCAGTCGTGCTTCGAGCGCATGTAACTTTTCAGTTGCAACGGCGCCAGGATCCGCGGCACTTTCAGTCGCGCCCACAAGCTCTCTGGCTCCCTCGCTCGCTTGCTCCCTTGTGTCCGCGCTCGCCGCCATGCGTCCGATTATACCCTTGGCCGTTTTTCTTCATCCGCCGCTGCACCGCTTGCCCGTGCCCTCTCGCCGCCTCGCGTTTGACGGCTCAGGCTCCGGGCAATAGCTTTGAAGTGAGCGCTCAAGAGTCAATTCGGTTTTCCTGGATCGAGGAATTTGGATGCGGCACAGAGGTTTCCGGAGCTTGGCGACCAGCCTTTGGGTTCTTGTCCTCCTGCTGGCCGGTGCTGCGGCATCGGCCCAGGACTTGCAAGACTTTGAAAAGCGGATCACCGCCAAGGTCCTTCCCAATGGGCTCACCCTCGTTCTGTGTGAGCGGCATGACGCTCCCGTCTTCAGCTACACCACATTCGTTGATGCCGGCGACGTGAACGATCCGTCAGGTGAAAGCGGCCTCGCCCACATGTTTGAGCATCTCGCATTCAAGGGCACAACTCAGATCGGCACCACCGATTACGCCGCGGAAAAGGTCGCGCTCGCCAAAGTCGAGGCCGCCAACGATGCCTACGAGGCCGAGTATCTCAACCCCGCCGGTCGTGACGGTGCGAAGCTTAAAGTCCTCAAGGATGCTTTCCTCGCCGCTCAGGCCGAAGCAGAGAAATTTGTTATCCCTAACCAGTTCACTGAAGTTGCTGAAGCCAACGGCGCCGACAATTTGAATGCGGGGACCGGTTTGGACGACACGCAATATTTTTGGTCGATGCCCGAGAACAGGCTTGAGCTTTGGGCGTGGATGGAGTCCGGCCGCCTGGCCGATGTTGTCCCGCGCGAGTTTTACAAGGAGCGCGATGTGGTGATGGAAGAGCGCCGCATGCGCGTCGATTCTGATCCGATTGGGCGTCTCGAGGAGCAGCTTCTCGCCACGGCCTACGTCGCGCACAATTACGGCCGCAGCGATATCGGCTGGCCCAGTGAGGTTAATCAGATCACCGCCACTGAGGCCATGGCTTTTCACAGCAAGTATTACGTCGGCGGCAACATCGTCATCGCCATTGTGGGCGATGTCGATCCCAAAACCGATCTGCCCATGCTGGAGAAATATTTCGGCCGCGTTCCCGCCGGCCTCAAGCCGGAAGACATGACCACCGTCGAGCCGTCGCAGTTCGCCGAGAGGTCCGTCATCATCCGCGATGAGACCCAGCCGGTCTATATGGAGGGCTACCACCGGCCCAACTACCACGATCCCGACAATGCCGTCTACGACGCCATCAGCGACATCCTCTCCAACGGGCGCGTATCGCGCCTCTATCGCAGCCTCGTGGAGCAGCAGCAGATTGCTGCTGCGGCTCAAGGTTACAGCCCGTTCCCCGGCGAAAAATACCCCAGCCTTTTTGTCTTCTACGCCGAACCGCTCCCCGGTCACACTCCCGCCGAGATGCGCGACGCAATTCACAAGGAGATTGACAAGCTCAAGACCGCCGACGTGACCGATGCCGAGCTTGAGATGTACAAGACGCGCGCCCGCGCCGACCTTCTGCGCGGCCTCGCCGACAATCAGGGCCTCGCTGATTCTCTTGCTGAGTACCAGACGCGCTACGGCGACTGGCGCGAATTATTTCTACAGCTTGATCAGATCGACAAAGTCACCAAGGCCGACATTCGCCGTGTCGCAAATACAATCTTCGTCGCCTCCAACCGGACCAGCGCTGAAATCGACACCGAGTCGCCACCCGCAGCCAACAAATCGGACGGAGCTGCACAATGAGCAATAACATCTGGCGTGCAGCGAACCTCGGACATGTAGCGCCAGTCTCCAGACTGGCTGTCGTGCGGGTCTCCAGACCCGCACACCCCCTCACGACCGTCCTTTGCATCCTGGTTGCCGCTGCCGCACCGGCTAATCTCTCCGCGCAGCAATCCAAACCCTGGCAGCAGATTCCCATTCCGCCGCTTCACGCTTTTCATCCGCAACAGCCCAAACGAATCGTGCTGAAGAACGGCGTCGTCATCTTCTTGCAGGAAGATCACGAGTTGCCGTTTATCTACGGCTCTGTGCTCGTTCCCGGCGGATCGCGCGATGAAGATCCGGCCAAAGCAGGTTTGGTCGGCCTCTACACGCAGGCATGGCGCACAAGCGGCACCGCGACTATGAACGGCGACGCCCTGGACGATCTGCTCGAAGCGAAGGCCGCGCACATTGAAACCAACGGCGACGACGACTCAACGGCGATCTCCTGGGATTCGTTGAAAGGCGATGCCGATCAGGTATTTTCGCTCGCAATGGACCTTTTCTTCCATCCCAGATTCAACGCGGAGAAGCTGGAGCTGGCAAAGCAGCAGGAAGCCACCGCGATCGTCCGCCGCAACGATGACGAGGACGCGATCGCTGGCCGAGAGTCGGCCAAGCTGGTTTACGGCGCGAACAGTCCGTACACGCGTCAGCCTGAGCTCGCCACCATAGGAGCCGTCACTCTCTCTGATCTCAATGCCTGGCACGACCGCACCCTCAGGGGAAAATTGATCGTCGGCATCTACGGCGACTTCGATTCCGCGGCCATGGAATCTAAGGTTCGCGCAGCCTTTGAAAGCCTTCCCCCTGTCACGCCCGCGCCGCCGCGCCATGATGAGTTCCCTGGGCCCAGGCCCGGTGTGTACTTCATTGACAAAGAAGATGTGAACCAATCCAACGTGCAGATCGTGGGCCTCGGCATCGACCGCCGCAACCCCGATGTGGCGGCAATCGCCGTCATGAACGAGATTCTCGGCGGAGGTTTCGGCAGTCGGCTCTTCGTGAAAATCCGCACCCAGCAGGCACTCGCGTACGAAGTCGGCGGAGGCTTCGGCCTTACCGATGACCACCCCGGTACCTTCCAGGTTGAAGCCCTCACCAGAAGCGAAAAGACCGTAGACGCCACCAAACTCGCGCTCGCTGAAATCGCCGCCCTCAACACTCTGCCCTTCACACCCGACGAGCTCAGCCGCGCCAAAGACGATATTCTCAACTCATTCCTCTTCCGCTACGACACCAAAGACAAAGTCCTTGACGAGAGCGAACGACTCGAGTTCTATGGCTATCCGGCCGACTATCTCGAGACCTACCGCGCCGCTCTCGAGAAAGTGACGCTCGCAGATCTGGCCACCGTCGCTAGAAAGTACATTCATCCCGAAAAGCTTGCCGTGCTTGTCGTCGGCAATGGTCCGGAGATCAAGCCTGGCCTCGATGCCCTTGGCCTCGGTGCGCCTACTCCAATTGACATCACCATTCCGCAACCCGCCGGTTCGCCGGCATCGGGCGGTGCCGCGGAACAATGATCGGTCTCAGCCCATTCCGCAGCAGGCCTAATCAAATGGTTTCCAACTCCGGCCTGCATGAAATCAGGAGAAAGTGAAATGAAGACAAACTCGAATCCAGCGGCAACAACGCCTGGCCCCGTAGGCGCTTCCGCCCAGGCCTCGCAGCTCGCCGCTCAACAAGCTGCGGTCGCGCGCCTCTTGGCAGCCGGAGTCACCATCGACCGTCCCGACACCTGTGTCATCGATCCCGATGTTGAAGTCGAGCCCGGCACAGTCATCGAGCCGTTTGCACAGTTGCTCGGCCGCACGCGTGTCGGAGCCGGCTGTCGCATCCGTTCCTTCTCCGTCCTTGAAAACTGCATCCTGGGCGATCGCGTTCAGATTCTTCAAAGCTGCGTCCTTGAAGATTCCACCATCGCCGACGGCGCGCGCATCGGGCCATTCACCCACATGCGTCCCGGCAACGAGGTCGGCGAAAACGCCCACGTCGGCAACTTCGTCGAGCTGAAGAAAACCCGCCTCGGCAAGGGAGCCAAAGCCAACCACCTCACCTACCTTGGCGATGCCGAAATCGGCGAAGCCAGTAACATCGGCGCCGGAACCATCACCTGCAACTACGACGGCGTCAATAAGCACGTCACGCGCATCGGCAAGGGCGCCTTCGTCGGCAGCGATAGCACTCTCGTCGCGCCCGTTTCCATCGGCGACGGAGCCTACATCGGCGCCGGCTCCTGCATCACCAAAGACGTTCCCGCTGACGCCCTGGCCGTCAGCCGCAGCCGTCAAATTACAAAGGAAGGCTGGGCCGGCGCACGCCGAGCCAAGCGCGCGCCGAAGCCGTCCTGAGCCCCCAAAAAACGGCCCATGGCACCTCGTCCCAGCCCATGCCCCGCCAAGGCCATTGATGCTACAGGTTCGTCGCAACACGGTGCCCCGTTCGTGTGATTGAGACGGGGTAACCCGGATGATACTCTCACGAAAAGACTTGCCCCCCCGTCCGTTTTGTCAGCGCTGCGGCGGCCGGCAAGCTTAGGTGATATCTCGTTAATTTTGTGGACCTTTCAGCGTGCGGCAGCGTCAAAAACTTCGTGGCGATGCCGGCGTGTAGAGCCCGAGGCCTATTAGAGCGTTTCAGCCATCTGGTTCAATGCACGGAACCCTCTGGCGAAGCGCAACGTAATCGGTACGGAAGGGCCACGGCCCGCAGTTTGAAAGTCTGATAGTTGCAGCGACGAACCAGTTGAGCTGAACAAGTTTGCCGCGCAGGCACTGGAAGATTCATCGAGCTTCACGGGCTGCGCGGGCATAATAAAACGGAGGCTGCCGCTTGGCGTTATCTCTGGCAGACGTAAAAGCGATGGGCACAGCGAGGAGCCCGCGAAACGAAGGCGACGCGCGTGCGCGTAAGCCGGCGCGCGTTCTCGTTGTCGACGACGAAGCTTCCGTCCGCACCATGATTGCCGCCGCCCTTGAGCGCCAAGGCTACACCGTTGAGCAGGCCTGCGACGGCCGCGACGCTCTCGACGTTCTTGAAATGAACGCCTTCAATCTGGTGCTTACTGACATCGTGATGAACGACGTCAACGGCATCACCTTGCTTGAGCGCATTCACGCCCTTCAGCCCAATCTTCCCGTCGTCATGGTCACCGCTGTGCACGACATCAGCGTTGCCATCGACTCCATGCGCCGCGGCGCTTACGACTACCTCCTCAAGCCCTTTGAGCGCGACCAGTTGCTGAACACCGTCGAGCGCGCACTCAATCATCGCCAGGCGCTTGAAGAGACGCAGAACTACCATCAGAGCCTCGAAGAAATGGTTCGCGCCCGCACTGAGATGCTGCGCCATGCCATGGAAGATCTTGAGCACTCCTACGACGTCACGCTCGAGGCCCTCGGCGATGCGCTTGACTTGAAGGACTCTGAAACCGAAGGCCACTCCAAGCGCGTCACGGCTTACGCCATCGCGCTCGCTCGCGCCATGAACATCCCCCCTGAAGAAATCAAGATCATCGCGCGCGGCGCTTTCCTGCACGACATCGGCAAGATGGCCATCCCCGATGACATTCTCCGCAAGCCCGGTAAATTGAACGAGGAAGAGCAGGCGCTCATGCGCGAGCACTGTGCCCGCGGCTACAACATGCTGCGCAAAATTCCGTTCCTCGCCGGCGCGGCAGAAATCGTCTTCTGCCATCAGGAGCACTACGACGGCAACGGCTATCCCAATCGCCTCGCTGGCCGCGAGATCCCCATCGGCGCGCGCATCTTTGCCGTTGCCGACACACTCGACGCCATCACCAGCGACCGCCCTTACCGCCGCGCTCGCGGCTTCGACTCCGCGCGCGAAGAAATCCTCCGCTGTTCGGGCACGCAATTCGATCCCGCCGTCGTCGAAGTCTTCTTAAAGATTCCCAATGAGCTCTGGCAGGAGCTTCGCTCTGAAATCAGCGGCCAGCACATGCGCTTCTCCACCTTCGAACTCGCACGCACCCAGGCCGCCTCGTAAGCGCCTGCGAAAATCCATGGCTGTGCTCTCGCACAGTCATCCTGGCCCCATATCCTCTCCCGCTATCCGACGGCGATCGTAACCTTGCCCCGCGCGTGGCAGCTTTCCACATACCGCATCGCCTCCGCAACGCCACTCATCGGATAGCTTCGGTCCAGAACCGGCCTGATTTTGCCGGACTGCAACAGATCTCCCAGCACATCCAGGTCGGCAGAGTTGATCTTCGCAAACACCCCGGTTAGCTTCTGTTTCTTGAATGGCGCGATTGCGAGTCGTCCGAGCATCGAGCCTAATAACTCCATCGAGCCCTTCTCAGGCCCGCCCCCGCCGCATCCCACAAATGTCCCTCGGGGGCGCAGGGCGCGCAGAATCTCTTTCAGCGCGCGATTTCCAACCAAATCGAAGATCACGTCGTACTCATCGCCGGAATCCGTGAAGTCCTGGAGCGTGTAATCGATCACCTTGTCCGCGCCGATGGACTGCACCAGAGCCACGTTCCGCGTGCTGCAAACGCCGGTCACTTGTGCGCCAAGCCACTTGCCGATCTGCACGGCAAACGTCCCCACTCCGCCGGATGCCCCGTTGATCAGCACTCGTTGTCCGGCCTGCACTCGGCCGCTGTCCCTTAGACCTTGCAGCGCCGTAATGCCTGCCATCGGCGCCGATGCTGCTTGATCGAAGCTCAGGCCTTCGGGCTTCAGCGTCAACTCGGTCTCTTTAGCGCAGGCATACTCGGCAAATGCGCCCTTGCACACCCCGAAAACTTCGTCGCCAGGCTTGAATCGAGTCACCCCGGCTCCTGTCGCCTCAATCACTCCGGCAACATCCGCGCCAAGGCTCTTCACCTTGGGTTTTGTTAGCCCAATGAATAACCGGATAAAGCCCGGCGTCCCGCGCAGAAAATGCCAGTCGTATGGATTGACTGACGCGGCGCGAACGCGAATCAGAACCTCTCCGGCCAAGGCAGTTGGCTTGTCCGTCTGGCGGTACTCAAGAACCTCGGGCGGACCATACTTGTCGTGGACAATGGCTTGCATCGGCTTCACTCCGGGTGGATGCTAGGGATACGATTGTCACTCGGCTAAGGTTCCCCGCGCAAACCAATCGCCCTCGGTATCGCAACTCCTCGCGTAAAATGCCCATGAGGTGTCAGCCATGCCCACCCTTTCCCCCGACGCCGTTCAAGCTCGCCTCACCCAACTTCCCGGCTGGCAAATCGAATCCGGCGAACTCGTTCGCACCTTTGAATTCCCTGACTTTGTCGCCGCCCTCGCCTTCGTCAACAAGGTTGGCGAACTCGCAGAATCAGCCGGCCACCACCCCGACATCGACATTCGCTACAATCGCGTCCGCCTCGCGCTCGTCACCCACTCCGCCGGCGGCCTCACCGAAAAGGACTTTGACCTGGCCGCTCAGGTCCGGAACCTGGCGCCGTAAAGTTCAAGTGAGCCTTGCCGCGAGTTCGGGCGGTGCGGCGATCGCGCCTTGCGGTCCCTCGCCCGCTCGCTGGGACGAGCAAGAAAAATCACGTCATGTTGACAATCCCGGCGTAAAATCCGTCAAAGCAACGCCGCTCTGATCGCGGGATTCAGGCTTCCAGGCCACGCGTGCATAGAGCGGGAGGTTCCCATGGGCGCCGTCAGGTTGAAGCTGAAAATATCAACTCTCAAAGCGGTAATCGCTCTGTCATCCGTAGCTGGAGAATCGCTGCGCACAACATTCGAGTATGAGCGCTTGAAACCCCACGAAAGGCGCGCTGTCTTCATCCGGTGGCATCAGGTCAGGCAGGACAGCGGTAGCGCGACGATCGCCCTCGAAACGCTCCTGCGCCACGAAAACGGGCTCGGAGCGACAGCGAATTTCTAGGGCGTCACAGCTGCCGCCAGGCGGCTAATGACATCTGATAAAGTGGAGACTCGAATTCAGTCGTTTCGGGGGTGACGATGACCCGCAACCAACTTCCTCTGCTGGCCGCTCTGGCCCTTGCATCCTTCTTATCGACTTCGCCCAATGCCGCCGCGTCGTCGCCGTCGAGCTCGCCGGCCCCGGCCCAACCTCAGGCCCAGCCGTTCCAGGCCCCATCTTCTCCGGCCCAGTCGTCTCAGGCCCTGGTCGGCGCCTGGTCTACAACGATCAACTGGAACCTGCCGTCCGGGCTGTTGATCACCACCACCTTCATGCCTAACGGCAACATCCAGTCGACCATCCAGAACAAAATGGGCATGAGCTACACGCTTATGGGCACCTACCAGTTCAACGCCGCGCAAAGCACCCTCAGCTACGAGTGGAAGGATTTCTCGCCCAAACAGACCTGTGTTCTCGGCGCCTGCACTCCTGCTCAGGCGCCGGCAGCCATGGGAGTGGTGATCAACAACAGCATTCGGTTCCTGAGTTCGACGCAGTTCATCGCCAGCTCGTCTGGCGGCGCCGCGAACACCTACGTCCGCACCAACGCCACGGGTACTCCGATCCCCTGAGCACGCCCGTTTCTTACCCGCAAACTGTCATCCCGAGCGAGGTCGCCGCAGCGGCAATCCGCACACGGCCTGGGTGCCCCACCCTCGCGGCGTCCTTGTCCTTGCCGCTAGGGTGGGATACCACGAACCTCCACCCGCCCCTCTCAATCCGCCACAAAAATGTGTGCCCCATCCCGGGGCCCCCACGGACAGGTCTTCGTCCGTGGGGTGGATCCAAGCTTCGCTTGGGTGGGATAGCACGAGCTCCAACTTCGCAATGTCATCCTGAGGTCGCCGTAGCGACCGAAGGATCTGCGGTTGATTTTCGCGCCCTCAACCCACCACGAAAATGGGTGCCCCATCCAAGCTTCGCTTGGGTGGGACAGCACGAGCTCCAACTTCGCAATGTCATCCTGAGGTCGCCGCGGCGACCGAAGGATCCGCATTTGCTTATCGCGTCGCGCCCTCAACCCAGCACAAAAATGGGTGCCCCATCCCGGGGCCCCCACGGACAGGTCTTCGTCCGTGGGGTGGATCCAAGCTTCGCTTGGGTGGGATAGCACGAGCTCCAACTTCGCAATGTCATCCTGAGGTCGCCGTAGCGACCGAAGGATCAGCGGTCGATTTTCGCGCCCTCAATCCGCCACAAAAATGTGTGCCCCATCCCGGGGCTCCCACGGACAGGTCCTCGTTCGTGGGGCGGATCCAGGCTTCGCCTAGAGTGGGAGAGCACAGAACCGCACAAAGTCTCGCCTATAATCCAGCTCAGAGGTCAACCGATGAAGAGCATCACCCTTTACAAATATGACGGCGAAACTTTTCGCACCTTCACCGACATCTTTTCCGTAGCCACAGAAAACGGTGTCTTGACCTTTCGCTGGATGCGGAAGCCCGGCGATCAGGGCACGGCAGCGAAGGTAATGACAACTCTCCCTTTCTACGTTGAAGACGATCTGGAGTCTTGACCTGGCTCTGTTTGCGTGCGGTCCGAAGCCGTGTTGCCCGAGTAAAAAGAATTTGCGCCAACCTTGCCGTCGCCCCTGGAAATCCTGCCCTGACCGAGCAAGATTGCACAGTCTCGGGCTTCGAGGATCGGTAGACTCCCTCCCATGGAAAAAGAAATTCGCATACTTGAGGTCGAGAAGGATGGCGAGGACGGGGTGATCGTGACGTTCTCAGATGGAACAGTCGGCGGATGTGTAGTGGAGGAACTCCTCGAGTTGCGGCCGATCCGGGAGAAGGCGTCAAAACCGAAAGTGCGGACTCTTGTGCAGGGTCTGCCAACCAAACTTAAGGCGGCGCCGGTTCGCGTGTAGCGTTTTAGATCTGCGTCGGAGGGCTAAGGCATTCTGTTTGCGCGAACTTCATGCCTGATCCAGTCCCGCGCTGCATCTTCGTCGGCAAAGTCGTGTACCAGTTCATCTTGAACGCCCGGAGGCATCATCCGGACAATCTCCACCCGTCCGGATTCAGGATTGAAGTTGAGATAGCAGTTAAGGGGCACACCGTCCGCAAACAGCTCCTCGCAATAAGGACCGGCCCCCGGCCTGTTTCTTCCGCCCGCTGCGTCCGTCATGGGGAACCTCCTCGATGGGCGCGATCGATCGAACTAAGGTGATTTAGACCACAGGGGATGAACGATTTCCACTGCACACTCTGTTCATTTGCACCCCGAAGTAATTGATGCGGGATTTCACCACCACCAAAATTTCGCTCCGCAATTCGGGATTCTCCGAGGTTTTTCCCATCTTGCCGCGCTGGCCCGGGCGCTTCCGCAGCGCCAACGTCCCTCCCAGACTCGATCCCCGCCAAGCCGGACCGAGGAAGAGCCTCCCGTTTCGTCCTCTCCCTGGACCATAAACCCAGTCTGTCTTCTTTTGCCAACGAGCTTATTAAAGGTAAGTTACGCTCAATAAAGTGCTCGCCATATCGCAACCACTCAGCCCTCGGCCGTCCGATTTCGTGTGCGATCGGCAGTGTTTCAGGTCGGAATTAGATGCGTATTTGCAATTTGGGTTTGCCGGAAGAGCCAGAAATAAATTTTGATTTTTGTATTTGCATTTACCCCAATCTATGCTATCGTGTATTTATTCCGGTTGTGAGGCGGTTAATTCCCCTCCCAGCCGGGAGTAGTTTGCGTCACTGGCCTCCCGGCACGAACAGAAAACGTTCGTGCCGTCTTTTTTTGTCCGCCAGTATTCGCGACGCTCCGAAAACCCATCTCTCCGTTTTGCAGCCGACTTCGCTGGCGTCGCCCAGGATGTCAAGCCCCCTTTATCAAAATAAATCCGTCCGCTTCTCGTAAGTTACTCATTCTCTGATCTCTCTTCTCTGATCTCTTTTCCTCAAAGTTTGCCGATCATTTCCCCCTTCTGGCGCATACTGGTTTCAGAGTGGAGAGATCGGGCTCTTGGTTCCTGGCCGCCGCCGTTCTCGGCTCCTGGATCACGGTCCACGATTGACGGTCTGCAGTCCCCGTTTCACGACTCACGGTTCTTCCGAAATCTACGAAATAAAAAAATAAGGCGCATTTCGCCAAATATTCGCCATTTAAATCCTTTAGAATCAACAAATCGGCTTTTGGCAAGTCGAAAAAGCGCACTCAATTACGCCTCATTTCTCGCAAACAACTCTTTTAGAATCAGCACTCGACCTGCTCATTTGAAGCATCGGCAAGCAAACCCGTTAACTGGTTCATTCCATAACTCCTGTTTCATTTTTCCGCTCCTCCATCCATTCACCGATTCACCTCTTCACTCCTTCACTCCTTCACTTCTTCACTCTCACGGTCCACGACTCGCGACCCACGACCTGCACCCCGACAAGTCCCGGATACTCCAACTTTGACTTAAGATAGGAGTCGAGGCGCTTTCATGACGCACTTCTTCAAAACCCGTTGGATCTGGACCCTCGCGGTCTTCACCCTCACCGCGGCCAGCTATGCGCAGTGGTCGAACCCGGCCGACGATGTTCCCGCATACCATCCTTCAGCTCCGCTCAATATTCATGCACTGCCGGCCATTCTTCACGGAGCTCAGTTGACTGGGCCGAACTTCCGCTATCACTGGCAGGTGCGCGTCTATCAGTTGGCCGCGCAGATCCCGGGCGTCATCTACCAGCTCCCGTGCAACTGCCGCTGCGATCGCGCGCTGGGCCACACCAGCCTGCATAGTTGCTACGAGACAATGCACTCCACCGAGTGCGACGTCTGCGCCGCTGAAGGCTTCTATGCCTATTACAAGACCAAGGCTGGCTGGACGCCCGCGCAGATTCGCGCCGGCATCGCGCGCCACGAGTACGAGTCCATCGACCTCAGCAAGGAATAGCGCTATCGAATTGAGCTAGCGAGTCGTATCGCTTCGATCCCGGCGCTCTGTATTTGCATCTACATTGGTTACGCAAGTTGCCTCGGTTGTCACCACGGAGGTCATCATGAAGCTGCGTATTCTTGCCGCTTCTCTCACGGCATCTCTTCTCTTGCTCGTCCCTTCGGCCCAGGCGCGGGCTGCAAGCAAAGCAGACGCCTACTTCGGCTATAGCCGCGCCGGCGCCAATCTATATGCGCCCAATACCTCGGGCATGAATGGCTGGCAGGCAGCGTTTCAAGTCAAGGCAATTTCGGTCTTCGGCGTCGAAGGCGACGTTTCGCATTACAGCCAGAATCCGTCTGGCTTCTCCGAGCACGTAACGAACGTCATGTTTGGCCCCCGCGCAACGGTCGGCCTTGCGGGCTTCAGTGTCTTTGCCCATGCCCTCGCCGGCCTTGCTTTTCAGAGCGCAACCGTAACCACGTTTCCTTCCACCTCTTACACCGCCGCCAGCCTGGCCGTTGGCGGAGGCGCTGATTTTCCTCTGTTTCTCGGGCTCAAGCTGCGCGCAACGGGCGATTACCTGGGCAACAGCAAAGCGCCCTCCACAGGTTCCGCGGCTCCGGGGCACTATCGCTTTGGCGTGGGCGTCGCTTACCACTTTTAGCGTCCGGCCGGAATGCTAGCGGCCGATTCCGATCCAGTATTGGAAGACGACTGCTCCAAACCCGCTGGCCATCTCTGTCACCTTCAGACCTGGATCGCCATAGATCTCCATCGCAGCGGGCTTACAGACCTCAACAAGTTTGGGCACCCATTGCTGCACCGCAGGCCCCATGAAGTGCGCCTCCAGGGCGCTCGAATCCACGTACGTTTCCACAAGCCGGAAGTGCTTTCCGTCGGCGCTTGAGAACCATTCATACCCCAGCGTGCCGGGCTCCGCCTGGCTCACCGAGGTCATGGTTTGCGCAATGCTCTTGAACGCTTCCAACTGCCCGTCGTTCACCACCAGGTCCACCGTGAGCCGAACCACCTGCTTTTCCATTCTGCCGCCCTTTCTGGCGCCGTCTTGAACGGCATCCTGTAACGCTATCACCAGCCGCCAGCCTTCAAATTGGAAATCAGCGTAAAATAGAGGATGCAGCACGAGCCACTCGGCTCTGTGTGCACCCAGCAGCCCGCCGGAATCATCAAACAAGGCAGCTGCGAAAGTCCGGGGTCCCCGACGACAGGTCTTTGTCGTTGGGGTGGAGTCCGGGGTCCCCGACGACGGGTCTTTGTCGTTGGGGTGGAACGATGGGGGCGTCACGGTTTCGACGGGATCGATTGCGGCATGGGAGGCATGTCGGG